>CAYHEX010000157.1:0-1801 GCA_964355365.1 uncultured Solibacteraceae bacterium
CTGTACCGCGTCGAAGCCGTACGCCTTCAGCAGATGCCGCAGCGTGCCTGCCATGCGCGCCGGGCTGTGATGCAGCCAGCGGCGATGGGACATGGTGCCGACGGCGCAGAAGGCGCAGGCGAAGGGACAGCCGAATGACGTGTTGTGCGCCACGGTGCGACGCCCGAGGTAGTTCTTGTGGAGGTACTTCGGCATGTCCACGCGGTGGTACGGCAGTTCCGGCAATTCGTCGAGCGCTGTCATGTGGCCGAGCGCGTTATGCACGATCGCGCCGTTACGCTTCCACGACAGTCCGCCGACCCCATCGAGCGCGCTCCCCTGTGCGAGCGCGTCAACGAGCTGCAGCAACGGCGCCTCGCCCTGCGACCGAATCACGAAGTCCACCAGCGGTGACTGCATCACCGTCTCGGTGTGCTGCGTGGGGAAGTAGCCGCCCCACACGATTGCGATGTCGGGTCGCGCGGCGCGCACCGCGCGACACACGTTCACCGCCTGCGCGACCTGCGGGCCCGGCATCACGCTGACGGCGAGCAACGGCGCATCGAACCGGCCGGCAAACGCCGCGAGGATCCGCGCGGCCGGATCCGGTTCGATGTTGCCGTCGACCAGGCACCAGTCGGCGCGTCCTTCAAGAACCGCGCCGAGAGCCATCAGCGACAACGGCAGCGGCTGTTTTCCCGGCGTCGTCGAAATGGGATTGAAGAGGACGATCATGCCGCCCACCACACACCGAATCGGGGTGGGCGCACGCGGTGCCGCAGCCGGCCGGCCCACCGGCCGAGGGACCAACGTGTGCCGCCCCGCGACTCGAAGAAGTGCGTGTCGAAGCCGAGCGCGCCGGCCGTGTCGCGCAGTGCGTCGAACAGCAGGAATCCTTCGCCCGGGAGGAGCGGTTCAACGAGTCCGTACTCACGTTGAAAGCGGACACGCGTGCGCTCCCGCATCGCGGTGCCGGCGACCTGGCATTCGAACATCGGGGAGTCGATCACGGCGATCACGCCGCCTGGCGCCAGGAGCGGCGCCACACGCGTCAGCGTGGCGCGCACATCCGGTGCATAGTGCAGCGAGCCGTTGAACACGATCACATCGAACTGCCGGGGCGCGAATGGCAGCGCGTCGAAGTCGGCCTGCACGCGCGGGAACGCCACGTCGAAGTGCTCGGCCGCGCGCAGACCGTCGAGGTCATCGTCGAAGATATCCACGGCCACGGATCGGCAGCCTTCGGCGGTCATGCGGTACGACAGCCAGCCGTTGCCGGCGCCCAGGTCGAGCAGCGTCGGTTGCGTGTGACGGAAGCGCGCGCGGACCATCGCGCGGAAGCGCTCGAAGCTCTGCTGACGCACGTTCCAGATCAGGTGGTGCGGGTCGGTCGGGAGCGTGGCGGGCAACGCCCGGTAGTACCCGGGTGAGCCCACGCGATAGCCATCGCGGTCACGCACGGCGCGGTATTGCGCAAGAAAGGCCGAGCGGTCGGTGGCCGGCAGGCTCATGACTTGCGCAGCACGATCAGGAAGTGATCGCCCCAGTGTTTGAGCACCGGCCATCCGCCGACGAGATCGTCCACACCCGCCAGGACCGAGAGCAGGCGCGGGTGCCGCTTGGCGAAGCCCTCGAGATACGGCGGGGGCACGGCCAGTCCGAGCGCGCAGAGCGACAGGCGTCGAAAGCCGGCGCGTCGGAAGGCGTGCTCGAACTCCGACGGCCACACGTAGCGTGTCCACACTGTGCGCCCATTGAGCGGCACGGCCACCAGATCGTGCTCGAAGCGGACGGTGGCACGTGCGGCGTTGCCCTTCGCGGC
>CAYHEX010000157.1:1901-9831 GCA_964355365.1 uncultured Solibacteraceae bacterium
CCACCAGATCGTGCTCGAAGCGGACGGTGGCACGTGCGGCGTTGCCCTTCGCGGCGTAGAGCGCCATTTCCCATGGGCAGAAGCGGCCGATCACTGACGCGACGAGCACACCGCCTGGGCGAGGCTGTGCGGCGAGGGCGTTAGCGGCCTCGCCGAGGTCGGGCACACAGTTGAGCGGGCCCAGATCGGAGTACGCGCCGTCGTAGGGCCCCGTGTCGAGGCGGCCCAGTTGGTGGATGCCCAGATGCCGCACGTGTACGCGGCCTTCGAGACGCGAGCGGGTCACGCGGTTGAGCGTCTGGCCCACCATCTCGGGCGACCAGTCGATGGCGGTGACGCGATAGCCTGCGCGAGCCAGCGTGGCCGCATCGCGGCCGGGGCCGCATCCGAGGTCCAGCAGGTGTCCGCCCCGCGGCACGGCCCGTGCGATGGCGTTCATGGTGCGCGCGCGCATCCACCGGATCACCGGATTGGTCTCGTTCAGCTGGTCGTATCCCGCCGCGACGCCGTCGAACGCCCGCTGCGTGTCGAGCAGCGCATCGCGCGTGGTCACGTACGTGGTTACGTCCATGGCTGATCCCGCCATCCGAGCTTCAGCGAACACACGCACGTCGCGCAGGTCGGGTTGGTCGCCACATCGAGCTCGGCGCGGAACTGCGGCAGCGCGGTTCTGGCCACGTGACTGATGCGATCGCGCCGGACGTTGCCGACCACGTCGTGAAAGAAGCAGGGACGCACGTCGCCGTTCGCTTCGATCACGGCCGACATCCACGGCGCGTTGCAGGATTTCGGCGGGAAGCCGCCGTCGCCGTTCATCGCCGCGTAGTGCTGGGGAATCTGTCGGAGCTTTGCCGGCGACTCGGCGATGAAGCCCGACGCGATCTCGCGGTCGTTGTCGCGAATCAGGGCGTCGACGATGATGCGGAAGTCGTCGACTTGGGTGCGCGAGAGACGGAGCGACTGCATGGCGGGGAGGTCGCGCCGGCCGAATGCGGACGACCCGAGGTCCGCCGCGAGAAACGAGATGCTGGCGCAGCCCATCGCCCGCGCGGTGCGGACCAACTGCGGCATCTCGCGGAAGTTCATCGCGTGGAGGGTGGCGCGCGCCGACACCGGCACGTGGGGCGCGAGCGCCCGGAGGCGATGCACGCCCACCTCGACGGCGTTGAGGCCATCCACGCCACGGATCGCGCGGTAGCCCTCCGGTGTGCTGCTGTCGAGCGAGATGATCACGCGGCGGAACGTGTCCGCGATGGACGTCACGCGTGACGTGATCCCGACGCCGCTCGTCAGCAGATGCAGCGCGATGCCGCGCCGCTGAAACAGCCGCGCCGCATCAAACACATCGGCGCGGAGCAGTGGCTCGCCGCCCGTGAACACCACGAGGCGCGTGCCCATGCGCTCGAGATCGGCCGCGAGCGTATCGATTTCATCCAACGTCAACTCGCCGTGCACGTGCGCCAGCTCGCCGTGGGATGCGGGCGTCGTGCTCCACCAGGCGCACGAGACGCAGGCGCTGTTGCACCGCTGCGTGGGCGCGAACATGACAATGGGCAGCACCAACGTACGGTTGGTGGCTTCGCCGATTCGCGCCATGAGCGCCGTCGCCGTCATGGTCACGCGTCCTGTGGCGATCCGGCGACGGCCGCGGGCACGCCGAGGCCGCCCATTGATGCCGGTGGCGTGCGCGACACGCCCTGCGACAGCTGATTCAACTGCCAGCGCAGCAGCGGCAGCATCGCCAGGTTCGCCAGGGTGGCCGCAGCCTGTCGCACGTGGCGCAGGCGCATCTTCCACGGCTGCAGGACGATGAGCAGCAGAGCGCGGGCCTTGCGCACACGAAACTCCGCGTGCACCGCGCTGTGCAGGACCCGGTAGAACTCCGGGCTGTAGGTTGCGCGGTACATCGTCTCCAGATCGTTCGAGTCGATCCAGTTCTGCTTCGCGCCGAGTTCAGCGCGTACGGTGTTGAAGAACGCGGTGTCGGGGAGCGGATAGGAAATGGAGATGCCGATGTCGTCGGGCCGGCAGCGGCGCACCATGCGTTCGGTCAACGCGATATCTGCGCGCGTCTCGCCCGGGTAGCCGAACTGCAGGAAGAAGCCCACTTCGATGCCCGCGGCGCGGAGCAATCGCGACGCCGTATCGACGTGTTCGACGGCGGTGCCTTTGTCCATCGCGTCGAGGATGCGTTGCGATCCGGACTCAGCGCCGAGCCAGACGGTGCGGCAGCGCGCGGCGGAGAGCGCGGCCACAACCTTCGGCGTCACCTGATCGGCGCGCATCAGGCACTTGAACGGAATCGCCGCATGCTGCCTGGTCGCCAGGTCCGCAAACTCCTCGATCCAGCCAGGCTTCAGTCCGAAGATGTCGTCCACGATCCAGAGATGGTCCGGGCCGTACATCTGTTTCAGCCACGCCATCTCCGCCACGACGTGCTCCGGGCTGCGCATCGTGTAGCGCTGGCCGTAGATCGGCTTCGCGCACCAGTTGCACGAGTAGGGGCAGCCGCGCGTGGTCGCAAGGTTCATGGAAAAGTGGCGATGGCGCTGTTGCCAGATCCGCTGATAACGCGGGATATCGATCAGGTCCCAGGCCGGGCGCGGCAGTTCATCGAGCGATTTGATGAACTCGCGCGTGCCTGTGCGCACGAGCGCGCCGTTCGCGGCCCGCAGGCAGAGGCCCTTCACTTCGGTGAGCGGCGCGGCCGATCGGCCGAGGACCGAGGCGACGGCGTGCGACAGCGTCACTTCGCCTTCGCCGAGCACCACGCATGCGGCGCCGCGATCGAGGTAGATCTCCGGGTGATCCGT
Organism: uncultured Solibacteraceae bacterium; assembly: GCA_964355365.1. Taxonomy (GTDB): domain Bacteria; phylum Acidobacteriota; class Vicinamibacteria; order Vicinamibacterales; family SCN-69-37; genus SCUN01. The sequence continues at coordinate 4,715 of CAYHEX010000157.1, forward strand.
GGCGTCGGAGCCCGACACGATCACGGACAGGCCGCGCGCCGTTGCGGCGTCGATCATCGCCAGCGCGGCGGCCCGCATGCGGAGCAGGCACATCTTGCTGAGGTAGTTGAAGCTGTCTTCGTAGACCACTGCCACACGTGGGTGGGTGCGATCGAGCGCGTCGGCCCACTCGGATTCGGACTGAGCCAGCATCGCGTCGAAGACGGCCACGTGGTGGCCGGCCTCGCGCAGATACGCCGCCGCGTAGAGCGTGCCGAGCGGCGGATAGGGCTGCCGTGCCTCTTCGAGCTTCGGGTCGAATCGGAGGTAATACGCCTGGCCCATCAGGACGTCCACGGGTGCGGGCGGGTGCGAGCCGGTGCGGACAGGTGCGGGCAGGTGCGAGCCGGTGCGGGCAGGTGCGAGCAGGTGCGGGCGGGTGCGGACAGGTGCGGAGTGGTGCGCCGCCGCAGCTCTGTACACCGCCATCGTCTCTGCGGCTGCGCGGTCCCAGGAAAATTCCGCCGCGCGAGCGACGCTCAGCGCCGAGAGTTCCCGTCGCAGGTCCCCGCTGCGGCCGAGAATGGCCATCGCGTCGCCGAGCGCGTTCGTGTCGAGCGGATCAACGACCGTGACGGCCCTGCCGCCGATCTCGAGGAGCGCCGCGGCCTGGCCCACAATGACGGGTGCACCGCAGGCCATCGCTTCCATGACCGGCAGACCGAAGCCTTCGTACAGCGACGGGAACACGAACATGTCGGCGAGGCTGTAGATCGCCGGCAGATCCGCAAATGGCACGTAGCCGGTGAAGTGCACTGCGTCGGCGATCCCGAGTTGTTCAATCCATGCGCCGATGTCGCGCGAGAGCCAGCCGTAGGGTCCGACGCACACCAGGTGATGCGGCAGATCGCCGCGATGATGGCGCTCGGCAAAGGCCTCGAGGAGGCGCGGTAGATTCTTGCGCGGCTCAATCGCGCCCACGAACAGCACGAATCGCTCGGGCAGCGCGTGACGCGCACGCACATCCGCCAGCGTGGCGGCTTCCGTGACGGGATGGAACTCCGGGCCCGCCGCTTCGTGAACCACATGCACGCGATCCGGCGAGATGCCGTACGTGTGGACCACGTCCCGCTTGGCGCTCGCCGATGGCGTGATGATCGCCGTCGCGCGATCGGCGGCCATGCGCACCAGCGGCCGATTGAGCAGGAGCCGTCGCCTGGGGTGGCACTCCGGATACCGCGTGAGGCTGACGTCGTGAATCGTCACGACCGTCGGCACGCGCGTGGCGAGCGGGATCATCCCGTTGGTGAAGTGGGCGACGTCGGCGTCAATCTGCCGCAGCACGCCTGGTGCCGCCGCCTGCATCCAGGCGATGCGCACCATCGGCCGGCCCGCGCACACGACGCGCACGTGCGACGGCATCGGCCGCGTGGTCACCGGCGTGCGGTTCGAAATCACGACCAGTTCGTCGTGCGTCGCGCCATCCGCCGTGAGCTGCGCCATGTGCTGCAGCAGATGCTCGGTGTAGTAACCGACGCCCGTACGCTGCGCCTGCAGCGTGGTGCCGTCAAACGCGATGCGCACGAGGCACCTCGCTCCAGCCGGACGGCGCCGCGATCAACCCCAGCACCAGCGTGATCGCCACGTACGTCGGCGTAAACGTGAGAAAGGAGTCGAGCGTGCCATGCACGAGCACCGCGACGCCGGCGGCGGCCACGCCGCCGTACAGCGACGACGCGCGGTGCGGCAGGCGTCGCCGCGTCACGCGCGCGAGACGCTCCGCGCGCCACAGCAGCCACCCGCACCCGAGAAGGCCCACCAGCCCTGCACCAGTGAGCCACTCGAGATACATGCTGTTGCTGTGCACGCGCGGATCTGGGTTGGCCTGGCCGACGTACGGGCCATAGGTCAGCCGGAAGTTGTCCGGGCCGACGCCAAGAAATGGGTGGGCGGCGAAGATCGCGAACGCGGCGCGCCACAGCGTCAGCCGTCCCAGCACGACGTCCTGCGGCGGAATGACACGGGGGCCTCGGCCCAAGGCCAACGGGCGCGCGACTCCAACTCCGGGCACGACATCCACCGTCGTCCAGGTGAGCGCGGCCCCGCTTTCCGTGCTGAACCACAGACGATGTTCTTGCACGAGATCCCAGGCGAGCCGATACCGCCCGGGCTTCTCGGGCGCGCGGACCTGCATCGCCAGATCCACGCTGGCCCCCGGGGGAACGTCGGCCGGCAGTTCCGTGCGCGCGCCGTCGTATTGCACGACGCGATCGGTGTCGGCGTCGAGCCAGTGATAGGACGCGCGGAACGGCGCCTGCGCACCGGGTCGCCACGTGACCCGGCCGGTGTTGGTCGCCCTAGCCTCAATGAAGGTGTCTTCGCCCGTGGCCATGGTCATGGAGGTCGCCGCGTCGAAGTGCGCGCGATACCAGCCTTGGCGGCCCTCGCTCGAGAAGCGCAACCGCACGGCCTCTTGTGACCACGACAACAGCGGCAGCGCGAGGATGATGGTCGCCAACACAGCGATGAGCACAACGCCGCCGTCAGGTCCGCGACGGCCGAATCGCCACACGCCCATCGCCGCCAGACTCGCCATGGCGCCCATCAGGCCCGCGCGCGCGAAGGTCAGCGACAACCCCTCGCCGATGAGGATCAGGACCGCGAAGAGGACGATGAGCACTGTCCACGCGCCTGCCTGAGCTCGCGGAGATGTGAACGCGATGGACTGCGACGCATCCCACACGGAGAGCAAGAGACCTGCGCCCAGCGCGAGCACGATCTCGAAGTACATCGCCGCGATCGTCGGGTACTGCAGTGTGGCGCCCGATCGCACCTGGCCGCCCACCACGCGCACGCCGTCACGGTACTGATTCAGCCACGCGAGGATGGCCGGCGCGCCGAGATATTCGAGCACTGCGATCGCCGCAATGATCGCGCCAGTGACGACGGCGCCGGTGATCAACGCGGTCATGCGCCGGCGGCCGGTAATGCCGTGGACGGCCATCAAATAGATCACGAAGCCGCTGCCGAGACGCGCCACCACCTTCAGCGCGTTCGATCGATGCGAGGGCGCAAAGAGGGCCGCGAGCAACAGGCTCGCCAGGACGGCCAGCCACGGCCCGGTCAGTCTCGTGCGCCACTGCGGCCACGTGCGCGACCACAGCAGTGCGCCGATCCAGGCGGTGACGGCGACGAGGAGCGTCAGTTCCACCGAGGTGACCTGTTGCCACGGCAGCGACAGCACCGGCCGCAGTTGCTCGAACGGCAGCACGATCACCAGCGCAATGAGGCCGAGCAGCGCGACATCTGCGCTGATCTCGCTCGGCTGTTCGGCGGTGACGGAGGCCATTGCTCCATCGCTAATCCAAGAGTTGTGCCAGTAGGCACGCGAACTGCAATAGCGGTGTCTGTCGTGAGCGTTCTACTGAGAGGCCTCTCTCGTGAGGTTACGGACCCTGTAAGCCGTTTCGCGGTGCGTAAGGCTGCGCCGGAGCCGTCCGATGCGGAGCGCGCCCTGCTCCGCGCGGTCACGTACGCGTCGCTGTTTCAGTTTCCGTTGACGCCGGCGGAAGCGCGACGCTCGCTGGTCGGGCTGCCGCTGAGCGAGACGGCGTTGATGGGGCTGTATCGACGGAGCCCCTTCCTGCAGCAGCGCCTGACCTACCGCGAGGGTATGTTCGTGCCGGCCGGCAGCGACGCGTGGATCGATGAACGTCGTGCGCGAGCGGTCCACAGCCGCGCGCTCATCGCGGCCCATCGCGGGGTTCTCTACGTGATCTGCGCAGTGCCGTTCGTGCGGATGGTGGCGGTGTCCGGCAGTCTGGCGCATCTGAACGCCACGTCTGACGCGGACCTCGATCTGTTCATCATCACGAAGGGCCCGCGCGTGTGGAGTGTGACCACCGCGATCGTCATCCTCGCCAAGCTGATGGGCTGCCGCAAGACGGTCTGCGCGAACTTCGTGGTGTCCGACACGGACATGGCATTTGCCGAGCAGGATGAGTTCTCGGCCAATCAGACGATCCATCTGCGACCCGTCATCGGCACCGACGCGTATCGCGAGTTGTTCGATGCGAATCCTTTTGTGCGCGCGACATATCCCAATGCGGACCCGCGCGAGACACGCCCCTGGCCGTTCGCGCCGGCGCCGTGGACTGCGCGCATCAGAGGATTGCTCGAAGCGACCCTCTCGATCCCGTCCGGGGCGATCGAAGTGACGTGTCGCGTGGTGTACGGCTGGTACCTTCGCCGCAAGCTGCGTGGCTGGGCGTCACCCGATCAGGTGCGGCTGACGAAGACCCAGATGAAGCTGCACGGCAACAGCCATCGCGACGCGATTGCCCGACGGTTCGACGCCGCCGTGCGCCGGGCTGTCCAGTAGTAGCTCTCAACATGGGGTGCCATGGATGGCCATGGCCCCCCATGTTGAGCTTTAGCTCCCGCTCTCCAGCCGGTGTTTGGCGAGGTAGTAGCTGAGCGCGCGTTGGCTGATGCCCATGGCCTCGGCGGCGTCTTTCTTCACGCCGCGTGACGCGTCGAGGGCGCGACGCACGGTCTCGCGTTCCACCCAGTCGAGATTTGTTTTCAGATTTCCGGATGGCAGCCCCGCGGGCGTGGTGTTGAGACCCGCCGCGAACGTGATGTCGCGCGCGTGGATCATCGACGTTGGCGCGAGCACCACGGCGCGCTCGATCGCGTTCTCGAGTTCGCGCACGTTGCCGGGCCACGGCGCCTGCGTGAGCTGCGCCATCGCCTCGGCCGAGATGCCGTCGATCCGCTTGCCGGCCCGCGTGGCGTGGCGCGAGACGAAATGGTCCACCAGCAACGGAATGTCATCGCGCCGGTCGCGCAGCGGCGGCACGGCAATGGGAATGACGTTCAACCGGTAGTAGAGGTCCTCGAGGAACTGCCCCTCGGCCGCCATGTGACGCAGGTCGCGATTGGTCGCGGCGATCACGCGCACGTCCACCTTCACCGTGCGCTCCGACCCGACTGGCTCGAACTCGCGCTCCTGCAGCACGCGCAGCAGCTTCGCCTGCGCCGCCAGCGACACGGTGCCGACCTCATCGAGAAACAGCGTGCCGCCGTCGGCGAGCGCGAAGCGGCCCTTCTTGTTCGCCACCGCTCCCGTGAACGCC
>CAYHEX010000158.1:0-9827 GCA_964355365.1 uncultured Solibacteraceae bacterium
AGGTGCGTGAGGGAGGTTCGAACCACCCTCACGAACCCCACGCACCATCTGAACCCCACGAACAGAACCACACGAACCGTACGAACCCCCGAACCTCACGAACGACAGGTTCAAGCGACAGGTTCAAGTGTCTTTCGCCGCGGTCACGGCTGTTGCCGCGGCGTTACCGCTGCGGATCGCGCCCTCGATCGTCGCGGGTAGCCCGGTGTCCGTCCAATCGCCGGCCAGGAAGAAGCCCGCGAGCGGGGTCACCGTCGACGGCCGCGGCGGCGCATCGGGCGCAAGCGAGAACGTGGCGCGCGGCTCGCGCACCACGAGCGCGCGCAGCAGTTTCGCACCGCGCGTGCCGGGCAACGCCCGGCGCGCATCCGTCTCAGCGCGCGCGATCACGTCGTCATTCTCAAGCCTGAGGATGTCCACCGCCCCGCTCGCCACCGCCGACACGTGCGTGCCAGTCCCGGTGATGGCTTCGCGACCGAAGAACCAGTGCATGGTGCCGTCCGACAGGCCGACAAACGGGCACTCGCGCGGCATGACATCGCGGTCGAACCACAGCGAGACGGTGACGATCGGCGCCGACTTCATTGCCGCGACATTCGCCGCCACTTCCGCCAGCACCGGCGGACAGTGCTCGTCCCACAGCGCGGGCAACGCGTGCCACGGCACCGCGCTGATCACCGACCGGGCGTGAATCGACGTCTCGCCCACGCGCACGTGCGTCATTCGATCGCCGCTCATCGCGATCGTTGCCGGGCGCTTCATCAACACGGTGCCGCCATGCGACTCGATGAAGCGCACGGCCGGCAGCGCAATGAGCTCATCAAGCGGCACGCGCGGCAGGCCGACGGCCGAGTCCTCGGCGCGCGGACCGAACATCTCGGCCAGCACGTGCACGAACGGGCGCGCTGCCGCTTCATCAGGACTCTGATTCAGCGCCGCGAACACAAGCGGATCCCACAACCAGCGCCGCATCTGCGTGGTCTGCTGCTGCGCAGCGAGCCACTGCGCCACTGTGAGCGATGCGTCCACCTTCGCGGCCGTCGCGGCCGCGCCGTCGCGACGCGCCGACGACAACACGTGCGACAGATGACGCACGGACAACCGGTCGAGCACCGGCACGGCGTCCCACATCAACAGACCCAACAGCAGATGCCACGGCGACGGCAGGTCCGGACAACTGAGCACATGTCCGCGCCCATCACGCCCGCCGGCAATCGTGAGCGCGAGCGACGACTGCAGGGGCGCCAGATCCGCCGTCCCGATCTGTCTCAGGAGTTCGTAGGTCTCGCGGTAGCAGCCGAACAGCACGTGCTGTCCGTTGTCGAGCCGCTCGCCGCTCTCTTTGTCGACAAACGATGTCGTGCGGCCGCCCAATCGCGGCGCCTGCTCGACGACGACGACCTTGGCACCGGAGGCGGAGAGCCGCACGGCCGCGGCCAGCCCCGCGCAGCCTGCGCCGATCACGACGGCATCAGCCTGGACGACGTCCGTCAATGCTCTCCGGCCCGGCCAAAACGGGTCCTGCCAAGCACGGACAGCGCGATGCGCGCCTGCGTGATGCGGCTCAGCCTGATCACGCGTGAGAACACGTCGCAGCCCTCGGCCTCGATGCGCCGCAGCGTTTCCTGATAGATCGCGCGCATGATCTCGGCGGCAAGCACCGCGCGTCTCTCAGCGTCCGGCAGCACGCGCGTGGCGCGCGCGAAATAGACATGCGCGCGCGCCGCCTGATGCTCGAGCACGGCGCGCACCTTCGGGTTCTTCACGCCGCCGCCGGCCTCCCGGACCTCGCGCGCGATGTCTGCCTCGGTGCAATCGAATCGCGCGAGATCCTCGAGCGGCAGATACAGGCGCCCCTGCGCGTAATCCACGCCGACATCGCGCAGGATGTTCGCCAACTGCAGCGCCACACCGAGGTCGCGCGCGTATTCGCGCACGATCGGATCGTGATACCCGAATATCTCCGCGCAGATCAGACCCACCGACGAGGCCACGCGATGACAGTACGGCTCGAGTTCCTCGAACGTCTGAAAGCGCAGCGGCGTGATGTCCATGCCCACGCCGTCGATCAGCGCGTCGAACTGCTCGCGCGGCAAATTGAACCCGGCGCCCAGCGCCTGCAGTGCCTTGCCCTGCGACGTCAGCGGTTCGCCGTCGCTCGCGAAGACGCGCGCCACTTCGTCGCGCCATCCATCCAGTGCCTTGCGCGCCAGCACCGGATCGCTCTCGAGGTCCACGGCGTCGTCCACCGAACGGCAGAAGTCCCAGACGGCGACGATGACGTCGCGCTTGGCTCTGGGGAGCACGAGGAATGAGTAGTAGAAGCTGGTCTTTCGCGTCATGGCGTTATTAGCGACCGCTCTGCGGCCCGCTCGTTGTTTGCCAGCTCAACATATCCCAGGCGAGCGCGGGCAGGTCCGCCACGCCCAATGCGGGACGCGAGTTGAAGACGTCGTAGTGCTCGGCCGCGATGCGGTTCAGAATGCGCACGCCGCCGACCCACGTCGCGCGCAATTCCCAGCTCAATCGACCAGACACGCCGTCGGCGACACCGCGGCCCTCGTCGAACAGGGCGCGGGTGCGATCCGCGGCCATCTTCAGAGCGCCGGCCCACTCCGGCGAAATGCGTCGCGCCTCAAGATCCGACTCAACCGCGCCCGTGGCGCGAGTCAATTCCTCGGGCACGTACACGCGGCCAATGGCCCAGTCTTTCTCGATGTCCTGCCAGAAGTTCACGAGCTGCAGTGCCGTGCAGACGGCGTCAGATTGCCGCGCCAACCGTTCGCCACGATAGCCCGCCACGCCGAGCACGAGCCGGCCCACCGGGTTGGCCGAGCGGCGGCAATAGTCCATCAGATCCGACCACGTGGCGTAGCGCTTGGTGACGACATCTTGGCGAAACGCAGAGAGCAGGTCTTCACACAACTGCGGGTCGAGTTGGAATCTTTCGATCGTGTCGTGAAGCGCCACGAACACCGGGTGGCCGGCCGGTTGCTGCAGCCTCGCGCCCCACTCGTCGAGCTTCCTCAGCCGTTCATCGTCGGACATCAGACCTTCGTCGGCGAAGTCGTCGGCGGTTCGGGCAAACGCATAGATGGCGGCGATGTGCGGACGCATCGGCGCGGGCAGGAGCCACGACGCCACCGGAAAATTCTCATAGTGGGAGCGCGCCAACCGTAAACAGACGTCGTAGGCGTCGGCCGTTACCACGTCACCACGCGACTTCCCGAACCCCGGCGCGATGGTTCACCACGCGCGCAATGACGAACAGCAGATCGGAGAGGCGATTGACGTAGATGAGCTGGGTCGCGTGCACACTCGGCACGGTGACCATGCGGCGTTCCGCCCGGCGACAGACCGTGCGCGCCAGGTGCAGCGCAGCGCCGGCCGGCGACCCGCCGGCCAGGATGAAGTGCTGCAACGGCGGCAGTTCGGTTTCAAGCTGGTCGATCCATCCCTCGAGCCGCTCCACGTCGTCGTCGGCGAGCCGCGTCTTCCCTTCGTACGTCCGCGGATCCGGCCGCCCGTCGGCCAGTTGCGCTCCAAGCGCGAAGAGGTCGCGCTGAATGCGGTCGAGCATCGCGTCGATGTCCGGCGGCACGCCTGCGGAACGGACGACGCCCAAACAGGCATTCGCTTCGTCGACATCGCCGTAGGAATCCACGCGCGGATCGGCCTTCGACACGCGCGCCCCGCCATAGAGTCCGGTCTCGCCGGCGTCACCAGTCTTTGTGTAGATCTTCACTGGACGATTATAGTGAAGCACCACGTGACCACTCGAAAGCAAAAGCGCAGCGCGCCGCTGCCGTCCTCAGCGGACCGCCAGTGGTTCCGCCGACGGCTGTTGGGCTGGTACCGAAAGAACGGGCGCGACCTGCCGTGGCGGAACACGGACAATCCGTACCACATCCTCGTGTCGGAAGTGATGTTGCAGCAGACGCAGGTGGATCGCGTGTTGCCGAAATATCACGAGTGGCTCGGCAAATACCCGTCGTTCGAAGCGCTGGCGGATGCGAGCGAGCGCGACGTCGTGAAGACCTGGTATCCACTCGGTTACAACATCCGGCCGCGGCGGCTGCAGAGCATCGCGCGCGAATCGGTCGCAAAATACGGCGGCGAACTGCCGAGCGACGAAGCGACGCTGCTCTCGTTCAAGGGCATCGGCCCCTACACCGCCGGCGCGGTGATGAGTTTCGCCTTCGGCAAGCGCGCCGCGATTCTCGACACCAACGTCGCGCGCGTGCTGTTTCGCGTGTTCATCGGCAAAGGTGACCACCGCGGGCACACGATGGACAAGCGCCTGTGGGAACTCTCACGCGCGATGCTGCCGTTCAAGCACGTGTTCGACTTCAACCAGGCGCTGATGGACTTCGGCGCCACGCTCTGCACCGCGCGCAGTCCACAGTGCCCGGCCTGTCCCTTGAAATCCAAGTGTCGGACGTTCCCGAGGATGCGGGCTCTTTGACTGGCTTGCCTTCAACCTCACAGATGCCTGATCGCGTTCGTCGGGTCCGTCTTTGACGCCCGAAGAGCCGGAATCAACGCCGCGCCGCACCCCACAACGAACATGACGAGCGGCACGACGATGAACGTCACCGGATCATGAGCGGGAAGACCGAGCAGCCATGACTGCATGACTGCAGGAGTCCCGCCGCAAGAAACGTGACGACGAAACCTGGCGCCATTCCCAGCGCCAGCATTCGGATCGCGTCGCGCAGCACAAGATGTCGAATGTGACTCGCGTCGGCACCGAGTGCGCGCATGATTCCGAACTCGCGCGTGCGTTCGGCGACAACATAGGCGACCGTGCCGTAGAGACCGACCATGGCAATGAAGAAGCCGAGCAGGCCGATGGCGCCGATCGTCGCCGCGGCAAAGCCGGTGCCCGCGGCTCCAAGACCGATGAACGCGGCGAGGGGCTTCACATCGAACACAGCGACCTCTGGCGTTGCTGAAGCAACGACAGTCCGCAGTGTTGACATCATCGACGTGGTATCTCGGTTGCCGGACAGCAGCAGCGCCATCTGCTCGGATCGTCCCCGGGCCACAGATCAGCTGCGACAACTTCATTCACAATCGTCACGCGTGGCTGTCCGGCGACAGACGCTACCATGACTTGCAGCGCCGCCCCACGCACGCTGTGTAGACCGTAGGTCCGTAGGCCGACTCGGTTTACACTGGCCTCATGACGGCATTGGACGACGCGATCGCCCGGATTGTGCGGGTGGCCCAGCCGGACAGAATCGTCCTGTTTGGCTCAGCGGCACGCGGAACCCTTCGACAGGACAGCGATCTCGACTTGCTCGTGATCAAGCGAGGCGTGCTCCATCGTCGCCACCTGGCACAAGCCATTTATCGGGCTTTGGTCGGCGTCGCCGTGCCGGTGGACGTGGTCGTTGTCACACCCGAAGACATTGAGATGTTCAAGGATGGAGTTGCCACGATCATCGGCCCGGCCTTACGCGAGGGCCGTGAAGTGTATGCCGCCTGAACGGACTGGCCCCGAGGATCCGGGCGAGTGGCTGCGGCGCGCCAGGAGCAATCTGGCTCGGGCGCGAGCGAAGTATGTCGATGCTGATGTGCTCCTCGAAGACCTCTGCTTTGATACTCAGCAAGCGTGCGAGAAGTGTCTGAAAGCCCTGTTCGTATTCAAAGGTCGGCCGGTGCCCCGCACGCACTCGATCGGCGATCTGCTAACCGCACTGAGTGGCCTCGGGTTTGACGTTCCGGAAGCGGTCATGGCGTCAGCGGTGCTGACCGACTACGCCGTCTCGGCGCGATATCCCGGTCCGTCGGAACCGGTAACGGTCGACGATCTCGCCGAGGCCATTCGGTTGGCGGACGGCGTGCTGTCCTGGGCCAGTTCGATCGTCAGCGGCGCGTAACCTGCCAACCCTCCTTCATGCTGATCGTCGTACTCGCAGCCGTCGTTGAGCAGGACGGCGCGTTTCTGCTGACGCGCCGGCTCGAAGGCACGCATCTGGCCGGCACGTGGGAGTTTCCCGGGGGCAAGTGCGAGCCGAACGAGTCGCACGAAGACTGCCTGCGTCGGGAGTTGATCGAGGAACTCGGCGTTGACGCGACGATCGGCGAGGAGATCTTCACGATCACGCACACCTATCCCGAGCGAGCCGTGGAGCTGCACTTCAGACGGTGCACGCTCCACGGCGCGCCGACTCCGCAGATCGGCCAGGAGATGATGTGGGCGCGCCGAGAGGATCTGGGCGCGCTGGAGTTCCCGGAAGCAGATCGGGAGCTGATCGAGCAATTGAAATCGGGAATCAATTCGACGAATTGATTCCCGATTTCAATTGCCTACGTCGCGGCTCCGTCGATGACCGCGTGCGCTGAGCCGATCATCACCGCAGTGCCGTCGTTCGCGTCCTGGCGCTGCACATAGCCCAGCGCGATGACGCGCCCGAGGCGGCGGGAGCGCGCGGCGCTGGTGACTTTCCCCACTTCGGCGCCGTCAATCGTGATCGGTGTTCCGGCCGCCGGCACCTCGACCTGATCTGGTCCAAACACCAACTTCATCAGCCGTTTGGCGACCCGTCCGGCGCCGCGGTGCAGGATGCGCACGATCACTTCCTGGCCGACGTAGCAGCCCTTGGTCTGGCTGATCGCGCGCTCGAGGAGGCCGGCTTCGAGCGGAATCGTCTCCTCGTTCATGTCGACGCCCCATCGCGCATGGCCCGCTTCGATTCGCATGGCCTCGACATCAGCCGCGTCGAGCTCGGGCAGTCCATCGGCCACTAACTCCGCGCACACAGCCGCCTGACTCGTCCGCTCGAAAAACATGTCCTTCGTATGCGACATCGTCGCGCCGATCAGCGTGATCTCGTGGATACGATGCGACGCGTCAGCCACCTGCACATCTTCGGCGAAGATCAGAAAATCAAGCCGCATCGCCAACACCGCCGCCAGCTCAACGGGCACTGACACCAGCACATCGTTGTCGGCCCGGAAGATCCGCAGATCCGTGATCATTCGGCCCTGCGGCGTCAGATACACCGCGTCGCGCGACTCGCCCGGGCTCAGGCTCGCCACATCATTGGTAACGAGCGCGTGCAGAAACTCGAGCGCGTCCGCGCCCGTGAAGCGCAGGAGTCCGCGGTCGGGCCGCAGAACCCAGCCGATCAGGCTGGACCGTCCAGTTCGGTCGACGTTGGAAGTATGCTGATAGGGCTCCATGGGGCGGATGATGCGTCATCTTATCGTCGCGGTTCTCGCGGGAACAGCGCTCAATTCCGGCGCGGCACTGCACGCCCACTCGCAGCCGGCCCAGAGTCCGGCGCCGGCCGCGATCACGTTCAACATCTCGGTGCGCGGCCAGCGGGTCGGCCAGGAGAACGTCACGTTGACGCGCACGGCCGACGGGTGGCTGATCTCGGCCACCGGCAGTCAGGCCGGGTCGGCCAACTTCACGATCGACAAATTCGAAGCGGCCTACTCGGCAGACTGGCAGCCCCGCACGCTGGTCATCGAGGCCCAGGCCGGCCAGTTAATGACACTGGCGACGTCGTTCACAACCACGACGGCGATCAACGACCTGATGCAGGGCGGCCAGAAGAGCACGACAACCGAGAACGTCAGCCCACGCACCGTGGTGCTGCCGAATAACTTCTTCGGCGCGTACGAAGCGCTCGCCGCGCGACTGACCACGAGTGCCGTCGGCACAACCATCCCCATTTACGTCGCGCCGCAGACCGAGATCACCGGCTCGGTGGTCAGCATCTCTTCGCAACGCATTCAGACACCGGATGCCATCGTCGAACTCCGGCACTTCGGCATGGCGATGAAGAACCCGGCCGGCGCGGTGGGCGTGGATGTGTCGATCGACGCTGCGGGCCGCCTGGCGCGTGTCGCGGTACCGTCGGCGGGCATCGTTGTTCTACGCGGCGACCTGTCGAACGTCATGACGCGCGACGCGTCGTTCCAGAATGACGCAGACACGCCCGCGTTCATTCCGTCGCTCGGATTTACCATCGCCGCCACGACGACGATGCCGGCGTTGGCTAGCCCAGCCGACAAACTGCCGGCGGTCGTGCTGGTTGGCGCCAACGGCCCGGCCGATCGCGACGAAACCGCGTTCGGCATCCCCATCTTCGGCCAGCTCGCGGCCGACCTCGCGAAAGCGGGGTTCTTCGTGGTGCGCTACGACAGGCGCGGCATCGGGCAAAGCGGCGGCCGCGCGGAATCCGCCACGCTGCAGGACTATGCCGACGATGCCCTGAGCGTGGTGACGTGGTTGCGCGCGCGCAAGGACATCGACCCCAAGCGCATCGCCATCATCGGCCGCGGCGAAGGCGGCGCGGTAGCGCTGATCGCTGGCGATCGCGGCGGCAGTAGGGTGGCGGCACTCGGATTGATCTCCGCGCCGGGCCAGACAGGACGCGAGATTGTGCTGGCCCAGCAGCAGCGCGTACTCGACCGCTCGAGCGATTCGGCCGACGAGAAGCGCGCGAAGATCCAGGCGCAGACAAAGATTCTCGACGCCGTCATGTCCGGCGGTGGCTGGGAGGGCATCCCACCCGCCGTGCAACGCGTGGCCGACACGTTGATGTTCAAGAGTTGGCTCGAGTTTGATCCGGCGGCGGTCATGAAGAAGGCCGACCAACCGATCCTGGTTGTGCATGGCGCGCTCGACGCGGAGATGCCGGCCGGCAACGCCGATCGGCTCGAGGCATTGTCGCGGGCGCGCAAAGCGAAGACCGCGCCGCTCACCAAGAAGGTCCTCGTGCCGGGCATCAATCATTTGCTGGTGCCCGCCACGACCGGCGAGATGGCAGAATATCCGTCGCTCAGCGTGAAAGTGATTTCCCCGGCCGTCGCCGCATCGCTCATCGAGTGGCTGCGCGCGGTCATGATCAAGAAATAGGTGCGATGAATGGCCGGTTGGATCCTGAAGAGTTCTGATCCCGAAATGACGTTGCGTATCGCACCCGACAGCATCAAGACCGTCGGCCGCTCCGCGCGCGCCGAGTTCATCGTGGAAGCCGCGCTCGTGTCGCGCCTCCACTGCCGCCTCACTGCCGACGCGTCGGATCAGTTGCTGGTGGAAGATCTCGACAGCACGAACGGGATTCAGGTGAACGGCGAGAAGGTGGATCGCGCCATCCTGAAGGCCACCGACATTCTCACGGTCGGGCGCGTGGATTTCGAAGTCAGTCGATCGTAGTAATCCGTCGTAACCCCTCGTAACCGCGGACCCGCGCCTGCCTTGCCGTCGCGGTGTGCCTCCGGGTCGTGGCCCTCGCCCCTCGGCTCTGCTCGGGGCGACCCTGAGGCCGTCGAAGGGTCGAAATCGCGCTTTTGTCCGCTCGCATTTTGTACGGGCCCGGCTTCGCTGGGGCCCGCCCATCGCGCGATTCCTAATCGGCCTGGCGAGAAGCAGAGCGCCGGACCCTGAGGTCCGGCGGGGCCTAACGGAATGCGCGCTCGAAATGCCGCCCCTCGACTTCGCTCGGGGCGCCCCGAGCATCGCCGAGGGGCGCGCTCCCTCCAGCGCGATGTCGTCCTGACGCCGATCGGGCCACTCCCAGGTCGGCCCACCGCGACGGCAAGTCAGGCGCGGGGTGAAGTCCGACGCTAACGTTCGCGTTTCAGCCGCGGCGGCGCGGAGTTCGCTTCTTGACCGATCGGCGCGCCGCCGTCGGCTGCAAACGCCTGTTAGCCGGCCGCTGATTCACGAGCTTGTCGTACTCGGCGTGCGAGCCGATCCAGAACCACGCGAGATCTTCGCCAACTTCACCCGCGAGGGTTCGATAGTGAAGGCCTATCCGCGCTGACCAAAAGGTGCCGATCCGTTTGAAATGGAGCGAAGGATG
>CAYHEX010000159.1:0-9827 GCA_964355365.1 uncultured Solibacteraceae bacterium
AGTCGCCACCACCGAAACGGACATGCTCAGCGGTGTCGACGTGTCGGTGACTCGCCTCGCGGCCTTCGCGGCCGGGCAGGAATCGGCCTTGCCGACACTGACGCAGGATCTGGCGGCGATCGCCACCGCGGCGCAGGGCGCGCTGGACTCGTTCGACGCGCGCGCGCTCCACAAGACCGCGGCGCCCGTGGCGCTGGGCCTCGCGAAGGTGCGGCAGCTGCGCGACGCGGTGCGCGCGAGCACGCTGACGGCGGACGCCAAAGCGGAGCTCGACTGGCGCCTCACCCGCAAGGAAGGCGATTTCATGAAGGCGCTGCGGCTCGCGCAGGGCGTTGACGTCCGCGTGACCAGCCCTGATGGTGACGTCGTTCGCGGCCAGAGCGTTGACGTGACCGCGCAGGTGTTCAATGTCGGCGTCGAGCCCCTGACGGTGAACGCGGTGGAACTGAACGTGCCGCAGGGCTGGACCGCCGCGCTCAAGAGCGGACAGTTCGGCGACGTCAAGCCGCGCCAGTCGGCCGCGCTCGTCTATAGCGTCACCGTTGGACCGACCGCGCGCTACTCGCAGCCCTTCTGGAAAGTGCGCCCCGGCGTCGACCGCTACGACATCGAGGTGCCTGCCGACCAGACGCTGCCGTGGAGCCCGCCCGACATCACGGCGACGGTGCGTTACACCAGCGCCGGCACGTCGGCGACGATCGCATCACCGGCGTACTACCGCTACGATGGCCCCTGGGTCGGCGGCGAGAAACAGAAAGTCGTGAACGTTGTGCCGTCCGTGTCGGTGAGTCTCTCCCCGGACATCGCCGTCGTCCCGGTCTCGGCGGCCGGGCGCCGCAAGGAATTCCGCGTGTCGTTGAAGAACAACGAGAAGACCGGCGGCACCGTGCTGGTGAAGCTCGAGACGCCTGCGGGATGGACCGTGACGCCGGCCACAACGACGGTGAAGTTCGCGGTTGAGGGTGAAGAGATCTCATCGCAGTTCTTCGTGACACCACCGGCCAGGCTGACGAGCGGCGCGGTGGATGTGAAGGCCGTGGCGACTCGTGACGGCAAGGAGTATCGCGAGTTCGTGCAAGTCATTACCTACAACCACATTCAGGAGCGGCACCTGCTGCAGCCGTCCACCTCGACCGTCAAGCTCATCGACGTCAACGTTCCGGCGGGCCTGCGGATCGGCTATGTCATGGGCACGGGTGACGAAACGGCGGAGGCGATCCAGCAACTCGGCGCCACCGTGGACTTGTTGACGCCGAGCGACGTGGCCTTTGGGGACCTGTTGAAGTACTCCACGATCGTCCTGGGCATCCGCGCGTATGAAGTGCGCGGAGATGTGCGCGCCTACAACGAGCGCCTCCTCGACTTCGCGCGCGGCCGCGGCCATCTGGTGGTGCAGTACAACAAGAGCGCGATGAATCAGCTCGGCGCCGGCTCGGCCGGCGCGGGCGCGGGCGGTTTCCGCGGCGCCGATCCCGGCGCTGGCGGACGTGGCGGACGAGGCACGGCTCCGGCAGCAAGTCCGTATGTGCCGTTCCCCGGATCGATCACGAGCAACCGCGTGACCGTGGAAGAGGCACCCGTTCGTGTGGTGGATCCTGGCGCTCCGATGCTGACCGAACCGAACACGATCACGGCCGCGGACTTCAACGGATGGGTGCAGGAGCGCGGCTTGTATTTCTTCGGCGCCAACGACCCGCAATACAAAGAGCTGCTCTCCGCCACCGACCCGCGCCCCTACAACGCCGGGGAGAAGTCCGGCCTGTTGACGACCGCGCAACTCGGAAAAGGCACATGGACCTACGTGGGCCTCGGCCTGTGGCGTCAGTTGCCAGCCGGCACTCCGGGCGCGTATCGGATACTGGCGAATCTGATCGCGAGACCGAGAGTTAGATAGTCCAGGGTCCAGGGTCCAGGGTCCAGGGTCCAGGGTCCAGAGTCCAGGGTCCAGAGTCCGTCCAGGGTCCAGGGTTCAAGGACTCTGGACTCGGCCTTTGGACTCAGGACCCTGGACTCTGGACCCTGGACTCAGGACTCTGGACTCAACCCTGCCCTGCGATGACGAACAGTCGTGCCTCGGCGAGTTCCAGCGCTGAATACAACGCGCCCATCAACTGCGCATCGTCGCCCAACGCGGAGATCTTGATCGCCGGCACGTTGGGGACGATGCGGGCGACGACGCGGCGGACGGGCTCGATCAGCGAGGTGCCGGCGTGGCTGAGGCCACCGCCGAACACCACCAGCGCCGGATCGAGCACCGTCGTGAGGTTGGCGACGGCCGTCCCAAGGTAGACCGCCAGTTCGCCGATCATCGCGACGGCAGCCGCGTCACCGTGACCGGCGGCGTCGAAGACGGCCTTCCAGCCTTCCGGCCCGGCGCCCACACGGCGTTCGAGATACCCGCTCTGTCCAAAATCCACCTGCCAGTCGCGATGATCCAGGTTCATGCGGCTGATCTCTCCGGCGTACCAATGATGGCCGCGATGCAGCTGACCGCCGACCATCACGCCGGCGCCGACACCGGCGCCGATGGCGATGAACACGAAGTCGTCGATGTCGTGCGCCGAGCCCTGCCAGCGCTCACCGAGCGCGGCCATGTTCGCGTCGTTGTCCACGCGCACCGGCGCGTTGAAGCGACCCTGCAGTCGGTCACGGAGCGGCACGTCGACCCAGCCCCGCAGATGCGCCGCCTCGATGACGCGCCCCTCCTTGACGTTGGTCATGCCGGGCGCGCCCACGCCGACGGCGAAGAGCTTGGTGATGTCGCGGTCCGCGTCGGCAAACACGCGCTCGATGGCACGCTCGATCTGCTCGATCACGCCCTCGCGGGAATCGGCCGCGGTCTTCTCGCGCAGGCGCCCCAGCACATGCCCTTCCAGATCGGCCAGCGCCACGCGGAGCGTCTGGGACCCGATGTCGACCCCGACCAGGAATCCAAACTCGGCATTGCTCGACAGCATCATGGGGGGGCGGCCGCGGTGGGCCACGCCGATGCCGACTTCCTGAAGCAGGTGGACTCCGCCGACGAGGTCCTCGATGATGGCCGACACGGTTGGCGGACTCAGCCGTGTGCGCTTCGAAAGCTCCGCACGGGAGATCGGACCGAACCGGCGGACCACGTCAAAGATGCGCTGGCGGTGCACGAGACGCGCGTTGATCGCCCCGGTGCCGCCATGCCCGTCAAACCGCTGAGAAGTCGTCCAGCCTGCCATGCGCGATTGAACTCCGACCGTAGTGCCCTCCCCACTGCACTGTCAAGCGCAGCGCTCGCACCTGACCGCACCTCGCGTACACTTGACCCTCGCCGTCATGGCCACACGCCCACCTGCCTCTCCCATCCGCCGCAAATCCGCGGCAGTGACACCGCCAGGCGCGAGCACCGCGCCTCGTCGTTCGTCCACAGGGGGGGCATGGCGCCACCGTCCGTGGGTACGCCGGCTGTTGTGGGCGGCGGGCATCGGCACCATCGTCCTGATCGGCGTCACCGTTTACTACTGGATCGTGGTGGCGCGAATGATCGACAAGCGGCTCGGCGGGGGCGAAGACCGCCCGATGCCGAGGATCTTTGGCCGCGCGTTCGAGATCACACCCGGCCAGACGCTGTCGGTCGCCGAACTTCGGTCTCGGCTCAACAACGTCGGCTACTCCGAGCGGCCCAAGGCTGAGCAGCCCGGCGAGTTTACGACCAGCGCCACGACCCTGCAGATGATGACCAAGGCCGAGGGCGGCACGAAGCCCGAACTGGTCAAGATCGACTTTTCCAAGGGCACCAGCAGCGTGGTGACGAAGATCACGCCCTCGGCCGGAAAGCCGCTCGACAAGCTGCGTCTCGAGTCGCCCATGTTGGCCGCGCTGGCCAGCGGTGAGCGCCGGCGTTACGTGCCGCTCGCGATGATCCCGAAGCGGATGATCCAGGCGGTGCTGGCCATCGAAGACCAGCGCTTCTACGAACATCCAGGTGTTGATCCGATCGGTGCGATCGGCGCGCTGATCCGCAACATCCGCGGAACCAAGGCGTACACGGCCGGCGGCAGCACGCTGACGCAGCAGATCGTCAAGAACACGTTTCTCACACCGGAGAAGACGCTCAAGCGCAAGCTCTCGGAGCAGTTCATCGCGGTCGTGATGGAACGGCGGCTCTCCAAGGATCAGATCCTTGAGCTCTACCTGAATGAAACCGTGCTCGGTCAGCGTGGGCCGTTCGAGATACACGGCGTGGCCGAAGCGTCACGCATTTTCTTCGGTGTCGACCTGCGTAACATCACCGTGGCGCAGGCGGCGACCATCGCCGGCGTCATCCAGTCGCCGTCGCGCCTGTCGCCGTTCAGAAATGCCGAACGCGCGCTCGACCGCCGCAATGTGGTGCTGCGTGAGATGGCGGGCGCGGGCTTCATCACGCCTGATGAAAAGACCAGGGCGCAGGCCGAGCCGCTCGGGATTTCGGCGCGCGCCATGGAGAACGAGGCCCCGTATTTTGTGGACTACGTGAGCCAGCTCGTGGACGAGGGCTACACCGGCCTGCTCACGAAGGACGCGGCGGTCGACGTGTTCACCACGCTCGACGTGCATCTGCAGCGTCTCGCGCAGGAGGCGTTGGCCGAAGGCCTCACCCAGGTCGACAAGCAGCTGCTCGCGCGCAAGAAGAAGGACATTGCGCAAGCGGCGATGGTCGTCGCCGATGCGCGCACCGGCGAAATCCTGGCGATGATCGGCGGACGCGGCTACAACCAGTCGCAATACAACCGCGCCGTCACATCACGCCGACAACCCGGCTCCACCTTCAAGCCGTTCGTCTACCTGGCCGCGTTCGAGAAGATCGCCGAGACTGGCGGTCACGAACTCACGCCCGCGACCATCGAGATCGACGAAGCGACCACGTGGATCGACGACCAGGGCAAGCCGTACTCCCCGGGTAACTATCAGAATGAGTACGACGGACCGGTGACGCTGCGATTCGCGCTCGCCCACTCGCGCAATGTCGTCGCAATCAAAGTGGCCGAACAGGCCGGCTACGACCGCGTCGCCGATCTGTGGAAGAAGGTCGGCGAAGGCTCGGAGGCCAAACCGTATCCGTCGATCGCGCTCGGGGTCTTCGAGGCGTCAACGCTCGAGATGGCGAGCGCGTACACGCTGTTCGCGAACGCCGGACAGGTTCGCCCGCTGCGCGCGATCACGCGTATTACCGAGAACGGGCAGGACAAGAAGGTCAAGATCGAAGCTCCGCGCGACGTGGCGCGCCCCGACACGACCTACCTCGTCACGAACATGATGCGCAGCGTGGTCAACGAAGGCACCGGCGCGGCGACACGCACCGCGGGCTTTCGGCTCGACGCGGCCGGCAAGACGGGCACCACGAACGATCAGCGCGACGCGTGGTTCATCGGCTTCACGCCCGACCTGATCACCGCAGTCTGGGTCGGGTTTGACAACAACAACCCGATCGGCCTGACCGGCGCGCAAGCCGCATTGCCGATCTGGACCGCGTTCATGAAACGCGCCACGGCGGGCCGTCCCGACAAGTCCTTCACGGTGCCCGACGGTCTGGTGTGGGTCGACATTGACAAGGAAACCGGCAAACTCGCCACGCCGGGGTGCCTCAAGACGATCCGCGAGGCGTTTCTGGCCGGGACGGAGCCAACGGAGCTATGCCCCCTCCATCGATGAGGAGCGCCCGTGCGATTCCGGATTCCCGATTGGCAATCCCCGGTTGGCGATTCGCGATTGGCGATTCCCGATGCGCTATACTCTTAGCAGTCTCTGACCCCGACTGCTAATGTCCGACCTCACTGATCGTCAGCATCGTCTTCTCGCCCGGCTCGTGGCGGAGTACATCGAGCAGGGCGAACCGGTGTCCTCGAGCTGGCTGGCCGAGAACAGCGGCCTCGGCGTGTCTTCCGCCACCGTTCGCAATGTCCTGTCGCATCTTGAAGAGTACGGCCTGCTGCGCCAGCCCCACACGTCCGCGGGCCGCGTGCCCACGGATTCCGGTTACCGCCATTACGTCGAGGGACTGCTGAGCGGGCGTCGGCGCCCGCGCCCGGCGGCCGAGATCGAAGCCCGACTGCGACAGGCCGGCACGGTCGGCGACATCCTCGACAACGCGTCCCAGGAACTGTCGCGTCAGTCTCACCATATTGGCTTTGCGATCACCACGAGCCCGTCGGCGCAGTTGCAGCACGTGGACTTTGTGAGCCTCGATGCGCGGCGGGTACTGGTGATCGTAGTCTCGACCGGGGGCCACATCACGCACAAGGTGGTCGAGACCTCCGAGGAGCACGATCGCGCGCGTCTGGCTGAAGCCGCGACCTACATTAACCGCGAGTTTGCGGGCATGACGATCGACGACGCCCGCGAAGCCGTGGCGGCGCATCTGCAGGAAGAGCGCGTGCTGTACAACGTGCTGCTCTCGCGCGCGCTGCAATTCGCGCAGTCGGGCCTGAACGAAGTGCCGGCGGCGCACACCGTGAGCATTCAGGGCACGTCGGCATTTCTCGACGGGCTGTCCGATCGCGACGAGCGCATGACCCTCGAGACGCTGCGCGCGCTGTTCCGGATGATCGAGGAAAAGCACCGCCTGCTCGAACTGTTGACTCGGTACATGACCTCCAACGGCCTCACGATCGTGATCGGCTCCGAACACCAGGAGCCGAATATGCACCCGTTCAGCCTCGTGGCCTCCACCTTCCAGGACGGTCCCCGCTCCGCCACCGTCGGCGTGATCGGCCCGACCCGCATGCGATATCCGAAGACGATTTCGGTCGTGGACAGTTTGTCCCAGGCCGTCAGCCGCGTGCTGTAGCCCTTTTTCCCAGACCCCTTTGCCGTGACTGACCAGACCGACGACCTCTCGAATGTAGACCTGACCGCGCTCACCACCGAGCGCGACGACTTCAAAGACCGCTTGCTCCGGATGACCGCGGAGTTCGACAACTACCGCAAACGCGTGGATCGCGAGCGGCGGGAGCTGTCGGAAGCCGCCTCCGCCGACTTGATCCGCGATCTGCTGCCCATCATCGACGACCTCGAGCGCGCGATGGCCGCAACGCGCGGCGACGCGGCAGCTCAGAGCAGCGCACTGTTGCGCGGCGTGGAACTCACCCACCGTCATTTACTCGAACAGTTGCGACGCCGAGGCGTGGAACCCATCGAGGCCGTGGGCCAGATGTTCGACCCGCAGATTCACGAGTCGGTCGCCGCCGAGTCGGCCGCCGGCGCACCGGACGGGCAGATCCTGGAGGAATTCCGCAGGGGCTACCTCGTGGCCGGACGACTGCTGCGCGCGTCGATGGTGAAGGTGGCCCGCGCGTGAGCGCTCGCGATTACTACGAGGTCCTCGGCATCGCCAAGGGCGCCAGCGAAGCCGACATCAAGAGCGCCTACCGGAAGCAGGCGCTGAAGTTCCACCCGGATCGCAATCAGGGTGATGCGGAGGCCGAAGAGAAGTTCAAAGAAGCGGCTGCCGCGTATTCGATTCTCGGGGACGCAGAGAAGCGCGCGCGCTACGACCGATACGGCCACGCGGGTGTGTCGGGCGCGGCCAGTCAGCCGGGTGGCCCTGGGTTCAATCCCGACATCTTTGCCGACTTCTCCGACATCTTTGGCGACTTCTTCGGATTTGGCGGCGGTCGACGGCAGGCCGGTGGCCCCGAGCGCGGCGCAGATCTCCGTTTCGATCTGGAGATCGCCTTCGACGATTCGTTCACCGGCACAGAAACCACGATTCAGATTCCACGCGAAGAAGGCTGCGAGACGTGCAAGGGCACCGGCGCGGCTCCAGGTTCCTCGCGCGAGACCTGCTCGCAGTGCCGCGGCGCCGGGCAGTTGCGCTATCAGCAGGGCTTCCTGGTGGTCGCGCGCCCGTGCGGACAGTGCCGCGGGACCGGCCAGATCATCCCCAAGCCGTGCACCGCATGCCGGGGCACGGGACGCACGACGAAAGACCGCCGCGTCACCGTGAAGATCCCGGCCGGCATCGCCGAGGGCCAGCGACTGCGAATGTATGGCGAGGGCGAACACGGCTCGAACAACGGCCCCTCCGGCGACCTCTACGTCGTCGTGCACGTCAAGCCCCACGCCATCTACCAGCGTGAGAACGACGACCTGTTCTGCGAAGTGCCCGTGCCGTTTTCGATGATGGCGATGGGCGGGTCGTTCAAGATCGAACCGCCCGGCGGAGAACTCACGGTGGATGTGCCGGCCGGCAGCGCGAGCGGGACACTGCTCCCCTTCCGCGGCAAGGGCATGCCGAGTGTCTCGGGCCGCGGACGCGGCAGCCTCTTCGTGCGCGTGGTTGTGGACGTGCCGAAGAAGCTCAGCAAGGAACAGCGCAAGTTGATCGAACAGCTCGGCAAGGCCACGCCGGTCGACAACGTGCAGCCGCGCGCCATCGACGGCGATGACGATGAGAAGCCGTTCTTTGAGCGCGTCAAGGACCTCTTTGGATCGTAGATACCCGGCGCTGCTGCTCCGCTGGTCGTCGGCGCCACCGGAGTCAGGGCTGCCAATTGACGAGCCGCAGGACCTGGTGCTCGCGGCGCTTGACGACTTCGGCGTCACGGCCGTCGACCACGTCGATGGCGCGACGCGCTTCTTCTTTCCCACGTCCGAGGCGCGCGATCGGGCGGCCGAAGCCATGCCGTCCATCGACGCGTCGGCCGAGGTCGAATGCGCGTTGATTTCCGACGAGAGCTGGGCGGAGCGGAGTCAGGCCTCGATCACGGCGGTTCGCGTTCGTGATCTGGTCATCGCGCCACCGTGGGCTGTTCCGACCGATGGCTCGACCGTGATCATCATTCAGCCATCGATGGGATTCGGCACAGCGCATCACGAGTCCACGCGCCTCTGTCTCGGGCTGCTGCAGCAACTCCCCACCGTGAAGGGCCTGCGCGTGTTCGACGTCGGCACCGGATCCGGTGTGCTCGCGCTGGCAGCGCAGCGACTTGGCGCCGCGGAGGTCGTCGCGGGCGACTACGACCCCGACGCGGTCGAATCGGCCCGCGAGAATCTCGAGCTCAATCACGCGGGGGCCGCGATCGACCTGCGGCAGTTCGATCTCACTGACCCGTCGCCACTCGTCGGCCGCGAGTTCGATCTCGTGTTCGCGAACCTCACCGGCGGCATGCTGGCGCGTTTTGCGGACACGCTCGCATCGTTCGCGACGCCCGGCGGCACACTCATTACCAGCGGTGTCACATTGGAAGAAGACGCGATGGTGACCGCCGCGTTGTCCGCAGCGGGATTCACGCTCACGGCGCGCGAGACCGAGCGTGAATGGGTGGGCGCGACCTGGTTGCGCGCTAGCGGCGATCAGGCGCGTCGCTAAGACTGAGCGCGGCCCACAACTGACTGAGTGCCACCGTTGGCGCCAGTTCCGCACGCAACGTCAGCGCCCCCAACTGCAGACCGCGGAACCCGGCCAGCCGCGCGGCCGCCACTTCGCCTGACGACCAGCCGCCTTCAGGGCCCACGAGCACCACCGCGGAGTACGGCATCGCCATCGGCGTGGTTTCGATGCCGACACCGGGG
The DNA here is from genome assembly GCA_964355365.1 of uncultured Solibacteraceae bacterium. GTDB lineage: Bacteria > Acidobacteriota > Vicinamibacteria > Vicinamibacterales > SCN-69-37 > SCUN01. Next base: position 9,523 of record CAYHEX010000159.1, read on the forward strand.
AAGACCGGTTCAAGACAGATCAGTTTGAGCTCGGCGGGCGTGCGGAGCACGTCCATGAACGGCGTCACGGCGCTGAATGTCGGCAGCATTGCGCGTCCGCACTGCTTGGCCGACGCGACCGCGATGCGTTGCCACCGTTCGATCTTGTCAGGCGTGTCATCGCCGCGCGCCCGCTTCGGCACGGCGCAATGCGCCGTGCTCATCGGCACAATCGAGGCCACCCCGAGGGCGGTCGCGTCGCGCACCACCTCGTCCATGGCCTGACCTTTGAGCAGCCCGATCGCCAGCGTCACGCGGGTCGCCGG
>CAYHEX010000160.1:0-9808 GCA_964355365.1 uncultured Solibacteraceae bacterium
CGTCAGACCGAAGCTGTAGAAGTACCGGCCGACCTGGCCCGTCATGAATGCCACGGGGACGAAGATGACGACGAGCGAGAGCGTGGTGGCGACCACCGCCGTGCCGATTTCCGCCGTGGCCTTCATCGCGGCCTCGAACGGCGTCGCGCCTTTCTCTTCCACGTACCGGAAGATGTTCTCCAGCACGACGATCGCGTCGTCGATGACGATGCCCGTCGCGAGTGAAAGCGCGAGCATCGTCATGTTATTCAAGGTGAAGTCGAGCATGCGCATCACCGTGAACGTGCCGATGATCGAGATCGGAATCGCCAGACCCGCGATGATCGTGACGCGGATGTTGCGGATGAAGACGAAGACCACGAGCGCCGCCAGCAGGCCGCCCATGACCAGATGCAGCAGGATCTCGTCGAACGACTTGCGGATGAACTTCGACTGGTCGCGCGTGGCCTTGATCTTGATGTCGCCCGGCAAGGACGCCTGAATCCGCGCCACGCGTTCCATCACGCGATCGACGACGGCGACCGTGTTCGTGCCCGACTGCTTGCGGATCTGGAGCGAGATGGCGTTTTCGCCGTCGAGGCGCGTCTGGCTGCGCACTTCCTCGTTGGCGTCGGTCACTCGCGCGACGTCGCCGACGGTGACGACCGATCCGTTGTTGTAGGCGAGCACGATCTTCTCGAACTCTGCGACCTTGCGCAGCCGCCCCATCGTGCGCATCGAGATCTCGGTCGGCCCCGAGATGAAACTGCCGCCGGGAATTTCACTGTTCTGGCGCGAGATGGCGCTGTTGACCTGATCGACGCTCAGGCCGTACGCCTGCAGGCGCGTCGGGTCGAGCAGGACCCGGATCTCGCGGCGATTGCCGAAGAACTGCACCTCGCCGACGTCCGGCACCGTCTCGAGCACCTGCTTGATCTGCAGGTCGGCGATCTGCGTGATTTCCTTGGGCGAGCGCTTCGAGAACACCACCAGCGTGAGCACCGGCGAGGCGTCGGGATCGGTCTTGCTCACGACGGCCGGCTGCGTGTCGCGCGGGAAGCGGATGGTCGCGACCTTGTCGCGCACGTCCTGCGTGGCGGCCTCGATGTCGCGCTCGAGATTGAAGGTAATCGTGCAGTTGCCCGAACCCTGGCTCGAGCTGCAGCGCAGTTCGTCAATGCCATTGATCGTGTTGACGGCCGATTCGATCGCTTTGGTGATGGACGTTTCGGTTTCTTCGGCGCTGGCGCCCTGCAGGCTCGCGCGCACGCTCACCGTCGGTGAATCTGTGCGCGGCATCAGGTCGAGGCCGAGCGTGCGATAGGAGGTCCAGCCCAGAACGATGAGCGCGGCGCTCATCATGATCGCGAAGACGGGGCGTCTGACGCTGACGTCCGCGAGTTTCACAGCCCGCCTCCCTTACGCTCGCCGCCGGCGCCGCCCCGACCCTGGCCGCCGCGTCCGCCGCGGCCACCGCCGCGACGTCCGCCGCCGGCACCGCCGGTATCGGTTGAGGTGTCATTGCCGACCCGCGTGCCGGTCGCCAGTTCATTCAGGCGGCTCGCGGCCAGCGTTTCATCGCCCGTGAGGCCGTCGAGCACTTCCCAGAGGTTGCCCTGGCGCACGCCCAGTGAGATCTGCGTCTGCGTGATCTTGCCGTCCGTCACGACGTAGACCGACGACACGCCGGCCAGCGTGGACACCGCGCTGTCGGGCACCGCCATCACCCCGTCGTCGATCTTCGTCAGGATCGCGCCCTTGGCGAAGAAGCCGGGCTTCAGGCGCCGATCCGTGTTGTCCACCAGCGCTTCGATTGTGAATGTGCGCATGGTTTGATCGAGCGACGGGCTGACGTACGCCACCTTGCCCGTGAAGACGACGTCGCCGAATGACTCGACGCGGAACTCGACCGGCTGACCCGGTTGGATGATGCCGGCGTGGCGCTCCTGGACACCGGTGCGGAGTTTCAGCGGATTCACCTGAACGATCGTGGCCACGGTGGCCCGCTCCGAGATGAACTCGCCCACCATGACCGGACGATCCGAGACCACGCCCGAGATGGGCGAGCGCACGGTGGCGTCGTTGACCTTCTTCAGCGCGAGGTCGTAGGAAGCACGGCGATCCTGCAGCAGGGCTTTCGTGCCGCGCGCCGTGTCGGCGGCCGACTGATACGCGGCCTCCGCCACTTTGAGGCGCGTCTCGGCAGTCTGAAGGTCAACGGGGGAGATGAGGTTGCGCTCGAAGAGCGTCCGCGACCGTTCGGCGGTCGCGCGCGCGTCGGTCATGCTCGCCAGCGCGTTCCGGACCGACCCGATCTCGTCGTCGGCAGGCAGATTGTCGGTGTCGCCCGTGGGGCCGGACATACCGAGCTGTGCGCGCGTCTGCCGCAGCGCGCTTTCCGCCCGCGCGAGCGCCAGCTTCAGCTCTGTGGGGTCCAGTCGGACCAGCGGTGTGCCGGCCTTCACTTCGGAGCCGATTTCGACGAGGACTCTTTCAATGCGACCCGGTGCCTCAGCGCTGACCTTGGCCTGATCCGGGGACATGAGCGTGCCGGCGAGGTCAACTTGGCGCTGCACGGACATCTTCTGCACCGTGGTCGTCTTGATCGCGACGGTGGCGCCGCCTCCACCACCGCGGCCGCCGCCTCGGGCACCGGTTCCGCCGCCAGCCGCTGCACTGGGTGCGCCGCCCGGCGCGCCGCCGGGTGCCGGAGTACCGGCAGGCTTGTTGTTACATCCCGTGGCTGCGAAGGCCGCGCACACCAAAATCGTCAGACCCGAGGCCAGGAGCCTCGCGGTGTGCCGTCGATCGCGTTTCTGAGGGGTCATGAGAGGGGCCGTTCGAGCGATGAGAGGAAGGCGAAGTGCCACGTGCTGCTTACGACGTAACGGGTGCCGTCGTTTCGGTTGCGGAGGACCTAAGGCCGCAGTTGCCAGGTCGGTGCGAGTTCCCCGAGTTGATTCTTCAGGATGTCGGCGTTGGCCACGGCCTTCGCCGAAAAATGATTGTTGAAGTACACGAGCACGCGCTTCTCGAGCGCGGCCTCGGCTTTGGTCTCATCCGCGAACGGCTGCAACTCGGCCTCGGTGTAGAGGTAGTTGTAGCGATCCTCGGCCTGCTCGTGCGCCCACCACTGGGCTGCGTTGCGCCCATGCAGGCGGAAGTACGCCAGCGGCACCTTCGGCACCAGCACCCTGGCATCCGGTAACTCGGCCCTCTGGGGACCCTCGAGGTGCGCAAATGGCTCGTCAATCTGCACCAGCGCGGCGCCCTCGGTCTCCAGCCGCGCGACCGCTTCGTGGCCGGGTTCGTTCCAGCTCTGATGCCGGAACTCCACCGCGCGAGGGTAGTCGCGAAACGCGCGCAGCAGCCAACTCACATACTCCCGCGCATCGGGAGTTGCGTGGAAACTGGACGGAAACTGCACGAGCAGCGCGCCGAGCCGGCCTGCCGACGCGATCGGATCCAGGCCCGCGCGGAAGAGATCGATGTCTCCCGCCGTGACGTCCCAGTCGGTGGCGCCAGGTCCCGGGCTGAGCGAAGTCGAAGCCCTGGCCAGGTACATGTCGGGGTGTGTGAACTTCTGGAAGAGCTTGATCGAAAAGAGAAACCCGTCGGGCGTGCGCTCGAGCCACTTGCGGCTCATGTCCGCCTCGGGTTGACGGTAGAACGTGGCGTTGACTTCGACGGTGTTGAAGCGCTCGGCGTAGAAACGCAGCTCATCGAAGCCGCGCGGCCGCTTGAGCGGGTAGAACGGACCGTTCCACGTGCCGTTCCCCCTCGGATAGTGCCAGCCCGACGTGCCGACTCGGATCTCGCCGCTCATGGTCGTCCGGCGAAGATATCATTGGGATCCATGCTCGTTGTTCACGAGATCTATGCGTCGATTCAGGGTGAGTCGACGCACGCGGGGCGCCCGTGCGCCTTTGTGCGCCTGAGCGCCTGCGACCTGCGCTGCTCGTGGTGCGACACGCCGTATGCCTTTACCGGCGGCACGAAGATGTCGATCGAAGAGGTCGTGTCGGCCGTGGAGCAACTGCGGTGCCCGCTGGTTGAACTCACCGGCGGCGAACCGCTCTTGCAGAAGGACGCGGTGCCCCTCATGGCCCAATTGCTGGCGCGTGGCCATGAAGTGCTCATCGAAACCGGAGGTCATCTGCCGATCGACGCGCTCCCCGCCGACGTCGTCGCGATTGTCGACGTGAAGTGTCCCGGCAGCGGCGAGTCCGCGAAGATGCACTGGCCGAATCTCGATGCGCTGCGCGCGCATGATGAAGTGAAGTTCGTGATCAAGGACCGCGCGGACTACGAATACGCGCGCGGCATCGTCCGCGAGCGCGATCTCGCGTCACGCGTCGAAGCGGTGCAGTTCGCGCCGGTGTTTGGTGTGCTGCCGGCCGCCGAACTGGCCCGGTGGATCCTCGACGACCATCTCCCCGTGCGCCTGCAACTGCAGCAGCACAAGTTTGTCTGGGCGCCGGATGCGAGAGGCGTGTAGATGCCCGACAACATGAAAGCGGTCGTCCTGCTCTCCGGCGGACTCGATTCGACCACCGCCGCAGCCGTTGCGCGCAAGGAGGGCTGGGAGCTCTACGGCCTCACGATCAAGTACGGTCAGGTACACGCCGCTGAGCTCGCCGCAGCGCGACGCGTGGCCGACGCGATGGGGTTCGCGCGCCACATCGAGCTTGGCGTGGACCTCAAAGCCTTCGGCGGATCCTCGCTGCTCGGCTCCGGAGAGATCCCGAAGGACCGCGCACTGTCGAGCGAGCAGGAGCCGTCCACCGAAATTCCGTCGACGTACGTGCCGGCGCGCAACACCGTCTTCTTGTCCCTCGCGCTGGGTTGGGCCGAGGTCGTCGGCGCCGAGCGCATCGTCATCGGCGTGAACGCGCTCGACTACTCGGGCTATCCGGACTGCCGCCCCGACTACATCGCCGCGTTCGAGTATCTGGCGAGTCTTGCGACACGCTCGGGCGTGGAAGGCCGGCCGCTGCGCATCTTCGCGCCGCTGTTGCCGCTGACGAAGGCCGGCATCATCCGCCTCGGCCTCGAACTCGGCGTGGACTACAGCCTCACGCACAGTTGCTACGATCCCCGTCCTGACGACGGCCCCTGCGGCCATTGCGACAGTTGCCAATTGCGCGCCAAGGGTTTTGCCGAAGCCGGGGTGGCGGACCCCATCGCCTTGTGACGCCGCCTTCCGTACGCGCGCAGATCGTGATTGGCGCGCTGGTGATCATGAGCGTGATTGCGTCGTTGGCCGCGTATTCGGCGCGGCAAACGTACCTCGAGCAGGTGCGGATCCTCGGTCAGCAAATGCCGATTGTGGCGCGGGTCCTGGCAGACGCGTTGGTCCCCGGCGAGGACGCGCCCGAGAAAATTCGGCGCGTGCTCGAAGGGCTTCAGGTGACCCCGGATAGCGCTGCGCTCATCGAAGACGGTGAGGGACGCGTGGTGGCGTCGATGGGGCCGGCCGTGGTGATCGCGAATCGGTCGCTGGCCACGATGCCGCGCCTGTCGACGTCCCGCGACGCCGACGGCGTCGAGCGCGTCTGGGGAACCGAGCGCCGGGTCGATGGCCGGTCGATTGTCGCCGTCGCACGTCCCACGCGCATCGCCTGGGAGCGTTCGCGGCCCATCTATCAACGCAACCTGTTTGTGGTGGTCGTCGCGGTTGTACTGGTCGTGGGGGTGTTGTCCCTGCTCGTCGCCTGGTCGACGCGCGGCATTCGGAGGCTGGAAGCTATGGCCACACGCGTCAGCAGTGGCGATCTCTCCGCGCCAACCACGACGCGCATGCCCTCGCGCGAACTGCACTTCCTGCAGTCCACCATGGTCGAGATGGTCACGCGTGTCCGCGAACTGCAGGGCCAGATCGTGCGGCAGGAACGGCTGGCCGCCATCGGCACGCTCGTGTCCGGTGTCGCGCACGAGATCAGCAATCCGCTGCAATCCATCCTCGGCTCCAGTCAAGTGATGCAGACGCACGCCGATCTGCCGCCGGAACTGCGCGCGGATCTCACCGTGATCCAAAACGAGAGCATGCGCGCCAGCACGATCATTCGCAATCTCTCGCGGTTCACGCGCCAGCAGCCCTCGGGGCCGGCCCCGGTGCAGTTGCAGGAGGTCGTCCAGTGGTTGACCGAACTCTGGCGGAGGCGGCTCGAAGAGCAGAGCATCACGCTCGAGGTGGACGATCAGTCCGTCGGCACCACGCTGGTCGTCGCGACGGAACTGCAGCAGGTGGCATTGAACTTTCTGGTGAATGCCGAATACGCCGTGCTCCATGGCGGGGGCACCGCGCGCCGAGTGGTCGTTCGCACCCGCGATACGGCGGTGGGGCGGCTGCGCTTTGAGGTTGAAGACTCCGGGCCGGGTGTGCCGGCCGACGTCGAAGGCAAGCTGTTTCAACCGTTCTTCACGACCAAGCCTGTGGGTGATGGGACCGGGCTGGGCCTGTCGGTGAGCTACGGCATCATCCACTCGTACGGTGGCACGATCGGTCACGAACGCGGCGTGACAGACGGCGCGCTCTTCTACTTCGAATTGCCCGCACAGGAAAGGTGACCTCGACCATGCGCCGGCTGTACTACGACGACTCGCTGTTGTGGGAATTCGAGGCCACGGTCGAGACCTGTACGGCGGTCGACGGCCGCTATCACCTCACGCTCGATCAGACGGCGTTCTACCCGACGAGCGGCGGGCAGCCGCACGATACGGGCACGCTCCACCTCGCCGGCGATGACACGGGCACCAGAGTCCCGGTTGCGGTCGTTGATGTGATCGATGATGAAGCGAGCGGCGAGGTCGTGCATGTGGTGGCCGCGCCGTTCGCGGCCGGCGCCCGCGTGCACGGCGACGTGAATCGCCTCCGGCGGCTCGATCACATGCAGCAGCACACCGGCCAGCACATCCTGTCGGCCGCGTTCGATCAACTGGTGAACGCGCGGACCGTGAGTTTCCACATGGGGGCCGAGTCGTCCACGATCGACCTGTCGCGTGAGCTCACGCCGGACGAGATCAACATCGCCGAGACGGCCGCCAATGCCGTGGTCTGGCGTGACGTCGAAGTCGGTGTCCGCTACGTGAGCGAGGCAGAGGCGGCGACGCTGCCCCTGCGCAAAGAGTCGACGCGGACCGGGACGTTGCGGCTCGTCGAGGTGCCCGGGTGTGACCTGTCGGCCTGCGGCGGCACCCACGTGCCCCGGACCGGGATGATCGGGATGATTGGCGTCACGGGTTCGGAGCGCTTCAAAGGCGGCAGCCGCGTGTCGTTCGTGTGCGGTGGGCGCGCGTTCTCGGCGTTTGCATCGATGCGCTCCGTGACGCAGGCGGCGGCGCGAAACCTGACGATTGCCGTAGCAGATCTGCCCGACGCCATCGTTCGAATGCAGTCGCAGATCAAGGACCAGCAGCGCGCGATCAAGGAACTGCAGGAACAGGTCACTGTCAGCCTCGCTGACGAACTGCGCGAGACGGCGGCGCCCGGCCTGAACGGCACCCGGTTGATCGTGCGGGGCCAGCCGGGCTGGGACGCCAATGCCATTAAATTTCTCGCCTTGGCCATCGTCAGCAGCCCGGGCTTCGTCGTCGTATTGACGGGAGAAGGCTCGCCAGTTCCTGTCGTGGTGGCTCGATCTGCGGACGTCGGCATTGACGCCGGCGCGTGGATCAAGGACACGACGGCCGAATTCGGGGGCCGGGGTGGGGGACGGCCGGAAATTGCGCAGGGCGGGGTGACCGCCGGGACGAATGACATCCTGGCGAGGGCGATCCGCACTCTGAGCTAGAATCCAGCACGTCCAAATCCCCGGGGGCATCCGCTGATCGCTTCGCTGTTTGAGTTCCTGTTCAAGTACCAGCCGCTGGTCTTCGAACAGGGCACGTTCGTCTGGGGAGTTACCCGCAGTGCGTGGCTGGCGATCCTCGTCGCCGTTGCCGGGACGGCGTACGCCGTGCTCACCTACCGGCGCGTTGCGCGTCAGGCGACCGGTCGCGACCGTCTGCTGCTCATCGCCATGCGCGTGCTCGCGATGTCGCTGGTGCTGTTCTGCCTCATGCGCCCGGCGCTCATTCTCAAAGCCGCCGTACCGCAGCAAAATTTCCTCGGCGTGCTGGTGGACGATTCGCGCTCGATGCAGATCGCGGACGAGGGCGACAGGCCGCGCAGCGAATTCATCACGAAGAATTTCTCCGCGGCCGACAGCCCGATGCTCGCGTCGCTGACCAAGCGCTTCGCGGTGCGGCAGTTCAAGTTCGCGACCAATGCGGAACGTGTGGCGAACTCCGCGGGCCTCACATTTGATGGCACGTCCTCGCGGCTCGGCGATGCGCTCGATCGCGCGCGCGATGAACTGAGCGGTCTGCCGCTGTCCGGCCTGCTCGTCGTGAGCGACGGCGCGGACACCGCGGACACGACGTTTGAAGAATCACTGAGCCAGCTGAAGGCGCAGGGCGTGCCCGTGTTCGCGATCGGTGTCGGGCAGGAACGGCTGGCGCACGACGTGCAGGTCTCGCGTGTCGATACGCCGCGCCGCGTGCTCAAGGGCACGGCGCTCGTCGTTGACGTGGTCGTGATGCAGACCGGCTACGCCGGGCAGAAGGTGCCGCTCAACGTCGAGAGCGACGGCCGCATCCTCGCCCAGCAGGACATCACGTTGCCGGCCAACGGCGAGTCGAGCACGTTCCGCGTGCAGTTCCTCGCGCCCGAGGCCGGGCTGAAGACATTCCGCTTCCGCATCCCGCAGCAGAAGGACGAGCAGGTCGCGCAGAACAACCAGCGCGACAGCCGTCTCGAAGTGTACGACCGGAAAGAGAAGATCCTCTACTACGAGGGCGAACCGCGCTTCGAAGCCAAGTTCATTCGCCAGGCGCTCGAAGGTGACGAGAACGTGCAGGTCGTGCTGTTGCAGCGCACGAACGAGAAGAAATACCTCCGCCTTGGCGTCGATGACGCGGACGAGTTGTTTGGCGGCTTTCCGACGTCGCGCGCGGAGTTGTTCGCCTATCGCTCGATCATTCTCGGCAGTGTGCCGGCGAGCGCCTTCACTTCCGATCAGTTGAAGATGATCGCGGAGTTCGTCAACGTGCGCGGCGGCGGTTTGCTGATGCTTGGCGGCCGCAAGGCGTTTTCTGAAGGCGGCTGGGCCGGCACGCCGGTCGGCGAAGTGTTGCCTGTGGTGCTCACCCCCGGACTCGAGCAGGCGGCGGCGTTCTTCACCGAACTCACCGTCAAGCCCACGCGCGAGGGGCTCGCGCATCCGGCCACGCAGATCAGCGACACCGAGCAGGCGTCCGCCGATCGCTGGCTGAAACTGCCGGAACTCTCCACGGTGAATCGCATCGCGAAGGTGAAGCCGGGCGCAACGATTCTGCTCACCGGACTCGACGAGGGAAGAAATGAACGGCCGGTGCTGTCCTACCAGCGGTATGGCCGCGGCAAGGCGCTGGCGCTCGCCACGCAGGACGCCTGGCTCTGGCGCATGCACGCCACGATGGCGGTGGAAGACACCACGCATCGCACGTTCTGGCGGCGGCTGCTGCGGTGGCTGGTTGACGACGTGCCGGATCGCGTGGAGTTGAGCGTGTCGCAGGACAACGTCGAAGCGGGGCAGCCGATCACGCTCGTCTCTGATGTGCGCGACAAGGACCATGCGCCGGTCAACGACGCCGGCGTCATGGCGCACGTGACGACGCCGAGCGGCAAAGTGGAAGACGTGCCGCTCGAGTGGTCGGTGTCGAAGGCTGGGGAGTACAAGGCGGTGTTTACGCCGGCGGAGAACGGGCAGTACCAGGTACGCGTCGGCGCGACCCGCGCCGGTGAGGA
>CAYHEX010000161.1:0-9778 GCA_964355365.1 uncultured Solibacteraceae bacterium
CTTGGACATCCGGCGCAAGTGCGTCGCGCGCGGATCTTCCGTGCGATACACGCGGTGCCCGAAGCCCGAGATCTTTTCTTTGCGCGCGAGCTTGCCGCGGACGACGTCGACGGCCTTGTCGGCGCCGGCGTCTTTGCCGATCTCGAGCAGCATCTTCATCACTTCGGCGTTGGCGCCGCCGTGCAGCGGCCCCTTCAGCGCGCCGATCGCGCCGACGATGGCCGAGTGAATGTCGGTCAGCGTTGCGGCGGACACGCGGGCCGCGAACGTCGACGCGTTCAGTTCATGATCGGCGTGCAGGATCAGCGACACGTCGAACGCGCGCGCGGCGAGCGCCGACGGACGATTACCGGTGAGCGTGTAGAGGAAGTTCGCGGCGTGGCCGAGCGCCGGATCGGGATCGATATGCCCCTGCCCCTGCGCCAACCGGCCCCACGCGGCCACGAGCGAGCCGAGTTGTCCGGTGAGCCGCACGGCCTTGCGGTAGCTGGCCGCCGGCGAGTTGTCGTTCGCGTCCGGATCGTAGTGATGCAGGATCGACGTCAGCGTGCGCAGCGCGTCCATGCCGTCCACCTTCGGCAGCGACTTCATCGCGCGGATGATCGACTCGGGCAGGATGCGCGCGGCCGCGAATTGCGTCTGCAGGTCGCCGAGCTCCGCACGGTTCGGCAAACGGCCGTGCCAGAGCAGGAAGCACGTTTCTTCGAACGACGCGCCCTTCTCGGCGTTCGCCAGGTCGTGCACGTCGTAGCCCTGATACGCGAGCACACCACGATCGCCATCGAGGTAACAGATGGCCGACTCGCCGGCAACAACGTCTTCCAGACCTGCCTTGGGCTTCGCCTCCGGCTGGCCCGCCGTGGCCGTTTCAGTTGCCGACATGGACGCGCGCCGGCGTTTCGTCAGCGACGAACTGCTGATAGATCGATGACAAGCCGAGGTAGAGATAGCCGAACTGGAAGAGCATCAGAAACGGCAGCGAGCCGAAGATGCCGTTATAGAGCGCGTAGATCACGGCCGACGTGAAATAGAGCCCGAGGGCCGTTTCGATGAGCGGCTGAATCCACTGCGACTGGCGGTATTTCTTGTGCTGCCAGCCGTCTGCCGACTTCTTCACACCGTACTTCGGCGTGCGCTTGAATTCGCTCTGCTGCCCCATCGCCGCTTCGAGCACGGCACGCAGGTTGTTGATCGTCAGGCCGATGCCGACCGCCATCACGAGCGGCAGATACTTCAGCTTGCTTTTCCAGGTATCCGGATACGCCTCGTGCTGGCTGAACGCGTAGAAGTTCGCCACCGAGAACGTCGCCAGGAAGAACGCCGGCAGATCGATGAGCAGCATCTCCGACCAGCCCATCTCGTAGCGCACGATCATCGCGGGAAACATCAGCAGTGAGAGCGCCAACATCAGCACGTAGTTGAAGTTCGCCGTGAGGTGAAAGAACGCTTCCATCTTCACCTTCATCGGCAGGTCGGCATGCAGGAGCTTGGGCAGGACCTTCTTGCAGGTCTGGATCGAGCCCTTCGCCCAGCGGTGCTGCTGCGACTTGAACGAGTTCATTTCCACCGGCACTTCGGCCGGGGCCACAACCTGCGGCACGAACAGGAACTTCCAGCCCTTGATCTGCGCGCGGTAGCTGAGGTCGAGGTCTTCGGTCAGCGTGTCATGCTGCCAGCCGCCGGCATCGGGAATCGCTTCGCGACGCCACACGCCCGCCGTGCCGTTGAAGTTGAAGAAGCAGCCCGCGCGATTGCGGCCGCCGTGCTCGAGGATGAAGTGGCCGTCGAGCATGACCGCCTGGATCCGCGTGAGCAGCGAGTAGTCGTGGGTCAGATGGCCCCAGCGCGCCTGCACGAGCGCGAGCTTCGGGTTGCCGATGAAGTACGGCACCGTCTTCTTGAGGAAGTCCGCTTCGGGCACGAAGTCGGCGTCGAAGATCGAGATGAACTCGCCCTTCGCGACGTCAAGCCCCTTCTCGAGCGCGCCGGCCTTATAGCCCGTGCGATCCGTGCGGTGCAGGTACGACACGATGAACCCGCGCGCTTCGAGCCGCTGCGCGGCGAGCTCAGCAATCTGCGTGGTCTCGTCGGTCGAGTCGTCGAGGATCTGAATCTCGAGCTTGTCCTTCGGATAGTCGAACGCGGCCACCGAGTCGATCAATCGCTCGATGACATACATCTCGTTGTAGAACGGCAGCTGCACCGTGACCATCGGCCACGCGTCGTCAGCGACGTGCGGCACCGGGCCCGCCGCGCGGTCCTTGTGCTTGGTGTACTCGCGCACCAGGAAGAACCGGTGCCATCCGTACATGCCAAGGATGATGAGGACGAAGAAGTATCCGAAGAGTATGGCGAGATCTAGGATCGGCATAGCTGGGTAATTGCCTCTAAGTTGAACAATCTATTGTAGATGGCGGCAGCCGTGGCGTCAACGAAGACTGCTCTTTCGGCCGTCTTGGGGCCACGGAGAGCCCAACCGGCCTAAAGGGGGTAGCTCAGCGTCCGCCCCAGTAAGGTCACCAGCAGCAACACGACCGGCACGAGGACGATGCACACGAGCAGCGTGTAGCCCATGACATCGCGCGCGCGAAGTTTGAACATGCCGAGAATCGGCAGCATCCAGAACGGCTGCAGCAGATTCGCCAGCGCCTCGCCGAGGTCGTACGACGCCACGACCCAGCCCAGGTGCACCTTCAGCGAGTGCGCCGCGGCCATGACATACGGCTCCTCGATCACCCACTTCGATCCACCCGACGGCACAAACACGCCGAGCACCGCGGAGTACAGCGCGACCAGCGGCGCGAACGTCGTCGGCGTCGAGACGCTGACGAAGAGATTCGCCAACTGCGCGTTCAGATGGGTCGTCGTGATGATGCCGGCGATGCCCGCGTAGAACGGGAACTGCAGAATGACGCCCCACACGGCCGGCGTCGCGGCCTGCACCGCGTGCATCAGCCGCGCGGGCGTGCGGTGCAGCAACATGCCGGCGAGCAGAAACGCGAGATTGAGCACGTTCAGCGTCAGCGCGCTGATCGGATCAGCCGACTGCGCGAAGTAGCGCACGAGATACGTGACGCCAATCGCCGCGATCAGCCACGTGAGGATGGGCGAATGCTCGAGCCATTGCCCGGGCGTCCTGGAATTGAAATCGGGAATCAATTCATCGAATTGATTCCCGATTTCATTTCCCTCTCCCTCCGCAAGATCGATGCCGAGGTCGCGCGCGGTCTTGCCGCGACCAGCGGGCGGCGTCGCGAGCCACATCACCGTCGTGACCACGATGATGCAGTGCCGCGGAGCCGCTCAGCCCTTGCGCCCAGATGCTGCCGAGGCCGAGGAAGCTCGCCGCCGCGAGCGCGCGGTAGTCGACGCCCTCGACGCGCCGCGCCACTTCACGCGCGAGCACCGCGCTGAAGATCAGGCTGAATCCCCAGTTGAACCACGAGCTCGCGAGCGCGAAACACGTGACCATCGCCACCGCGCCGCGCGGCGTCGACGGCCAGCCCGCGACGTATCGAATCACACGCTGCATGGGCGCAGACGTGGCGAGCACGTGACCGGTGATGATCACGAGCGCCATCTGCAATGTGAAGGGAATCAGCTCCCAGAAGCCCTTACCCCACGCGTCGATGACCTGCCCCACCGACGAGGGCGTCGCGAAGATGCCGGCGGCCACGACGATGAGTGTGGCGATGAGCGCGAAGACGAACGCGTCGGGGACCCACTTCTCGGTCCACGCGGTGAGGCGAATGGCAATCCGTGCGACCAGACCTGCCCATTCGGGCTCCGAAACGCTGGAGCCGCGGACCTTCAGGTCCGTGGTCACCCGAAAATACCCATGTCGGCCGGCACGATCAGGTCCGCGCCGGTCAGCTTCTTGATCGTCTCCACGTCGGTGTCCACCGCGCGCTCACGCAACACGAGGCCCTGATCGGTGACGTCGATCACCGCGAGCTCGGTGACGATGCGGTTGACGCACTTGAGGCCGGTAAACGGCAGCGTGCAGCGCTTCACGATCTTGTGGCCGCCGTCTTTCGTGGCGTGTTCCATCGCGATGATCACGCGTCGGGCGCCGGCGACCAGATCCATCGCCCCGCCCATGCCCTTCACCATCTTGCCGGGGATCATCCAGTTGGCGAGGTTGCCTGCCTCATCGACTTGCAGCGCGCCCAACACGGTGAGGTGGATGTGACCGCCGCGCACCATCGCGAACGAGTCGGCGCTGCTGAAGTACGACGTGCCGATCAGTTCGCTGACGGTTTCCTTGCCGGCGTTGATCAGATCGGGGTCGACCTCGGCCTCGAACGGATAGGGACCGACGCCGAGCATGCCGTTCTCGGACTGCAGCGTGATGTCGATGCCCTCGGGCACGTAGTTGGCGACGAGCGTCGGCAGGCCGATGCCGAGATTGACGTAGTCGCCGTCGTTGAATTCCTGCGCGATGCGACGCGCGATGCGTTCACGGACATCCATCGCTATGCTCCCGCCCCGAGCGACGTCGAGGGCTTCGAGATCGTGCGGCGTTCGATGCGCTTTTCGTAGCGCGGTCCCTGGAAGATGCGCTGCACGTAGATGCCGGGCGTGTGGATGTGATCTGGATCGAGCTGCCCCGGCTCCACGAGCTCTTCCACTTCAGCGATGGTGATCTTCGCGGCGGTTGCCATCATCGGGTTGAAGTTACGCGCGGTGCGGCGATACACGAGGTTGCCGAGCCGGTCGCCCTTCCACGCCTTGATGAACGCGAAGTCGCCCGTGATCGGCGCTTCGAGCACGTAGCCGTGCCCGTCAATCATCCGCGTCTCCTTGCCCTCGGCGATGATCGTGCCGAAACCGGTGCGCGTGAAGAACCCGCCGATGCCGGCACCGCCGGCGCGGATGCGCTCGGCGAACGTGCCCTGCGGCACGAGCTCGACTTCGAGCTCGCCGCTCAGATACTGCCGCTCGAATTCCTTGTTCTCGCCGACGTAGGTGCCGATCACTTTTCGGATCTGCTTGGCGGCCAGCAGGATGCCGGCGCCGAAGTCATCCACGCCCGCGTTGTTGCTGACGAGCGTGATGCCTTTCGTGCCCTTGTCGTGCATGGCCTGAATGAGGGTCTCGGGGATGCCGCACAACCCGAATCCCCCCATGAGAATTGTGGCGCCGTCCGGAATGTCCGCGACGGCCGCTGCGGGAGAGGTGACGACTTTATTCATCGCGACTCATAGCGTATCTCTCCCCGCCTCCGTGCGATAATCAGAGTTTGCCCCGCACCCGCGGGGCCACCCCATGCAAGCATCGACACTGACCGCGCTCGAATTCGATCGCATCCGCGAGATATTGGCGCAGCACGCGCTGACGTCGCTCGGTCGCGCGCGGGCGCTCGACCTGGAGCCGTCGGTCGAGACTGCCGAAGTTTCGGCACGTCTCGCAATCACGAGCGAAGCGGTCCAGTTCGCCGGGGCGGGCGGCTCGCTCGGCCTCTGGGCGCCGGACGAACTCGACACGACGCTCGAGGTTCTCAGCGTCGAGGGCCAGATCCTCGATCCGATGCAGCTGGTCGGCCTCGCCCGCTTCGTCGACTCTGTCGATGGGGTGGTCGGCGGCATCCGCCGCACCGCCGGCGCAACCGCAGTTGACATTGAAATCGGGAATCAATTCGGTGAATTGATTCCCGATTTCAATTACCCGCGATTGTTCGCGCTGGTGCGCGAGTCGCGGCCGTTCACGCAGGAAATCGCCGCCGTGCGCCGCGCGATCGATGCGTCCGGCGATGTGAGCGACAACGCCAGCCCGGCGCTGCGCGACATTCGCGAGCGGCTGCGGCGTCAGCGCGCCAAGCTGCGCTCCACGCTCGAGGGACTGTCGAAGGGCCGCGACACCGCCAAGTACCTGCAGGATCAGATCGTCACGGATCGCCACGGCCGCTACGTGCTCGTTGTGCGCTCGGAACATCGGGAATCGATTCCCGGCATCGTCCACGGCAGCTCAGCCAGCGGCGCGAGCCTCTACCTCGAGCCGCTCGCCACCGTCGAACTGAACAACGAGACCGTCACGCTCGCCGAGAAGGAGCAGGCGGAGATCCATCGCATCCTGCTCGCGTTGACGGACGGATTCCGCCGACGCGACGCCGACCTCACGGCCATGCTTGGCAGCGCGGCGGACATCGACGAGTTGCACGCCAAGATGGAATTCGCGCGGCAACTCGACGGCGTCGCTCCAGCGCTCACCAGCGACGGACGCCTCGAGTGGCGCGGCGCGCGCCATCCCCTGCTGATCGTAAAAACATCGGGAGTCGATTCGGGTGGCACAAGATCAGCGCCAGGCGAATCGACTCCCGATGTCTTTTCTGTGATCGCCTCGGACCTGCTCCTCCAACCGCCGCACAAGGCGCTGGTCATCTCCGGTCCGAATACCGGCGGCAAGACGGTCGCGCTGAAGGCGTTCGGCCTGCTCGCCGTGATGGCGCAGTCGGGTCTGCTGATTCCCGTCGAGCGGGGCAGCGCGTTCACGCCGTTCCGCTCGATCTTCGCGGACATCGGCGACGACCAGTCGATCTCGGCCAGCCTCAGCACCTTCTCCGCGCGCATCGCGCACATCGTCGAGATGGAGCGCGCGCTGGAGCTGCCGGCGCTCGTGCTGCTCGACGAGGTCGGCAGCGGCACGGACCCCGTCGAGGGCGGCGCGCTCGGCACGGCGGTGATCGATCACTTCCTGCGCCGCGGCGCCACCATCGTCGCCACGACGCACGACGATGCGCTGAAGTCGTACGCGGCGACGACGGCGGGCGTGGCCGCGGCGGCGTTTGGATTCGTCGCCGAGACGTACGCGCCGACCTATCGCCTCGTGTACGGCGCACCGGGCCGCAGCCTCGCGCTGGAAATCGCCGAGCGGCTGGGGATGCCCGCGCCGGTGATCGCCGACGCGCGCGCGCGCCGATCGGGCCGCGAATCGCAGCTGGCGGCCCATCTCGATCGCGTCGACAAGGAACTGGCGGTGCTCAACGCCGAGAAGGCGGTCACGCTCAAGGAGCGCGACGCGCTGGTGGCGGAGCGACTGTCGCTGCAGCAACGCGAGGCGCGCCTGGCCGAACGCGAGGCCGTGCTGAAACGCCGCATGGACGACAAGCTCAACGAACGATTGCGCGATGCCCGCGCCGAGGTGGACAAAGTCGTGGCGGATCTCAAAGCGAAAGCGCAGCAGGTGGCGGGCCAGGCCGAGACGCGACTGCGCGACGGCCGCGGCCTCTCGACGGGTGACATCGGCGAGTTGCGCGCGGAAGCGCGGTCCTCGCTTGGCCAGATCGAAGACGCGATCGGGTCGGCGATCGAAGGCGCGCCGCCGCTGGATCCGCGCGACGAAGCCCCGGCAGCCATCCCTGCCAATGGGGCGACCGTGTTCGTCACCTCATTCGGCGTCGACGGGATCGTGCGGGGCGGGCAGGGCAAGAATGTCGACGTCGAGATTCGCGGGAAGAGGATGCGAGTGAGCCTCAAGGACATCCGTACCCGTCGTCCAGGGTCCAACGTCCAAGGTCCAACGTCCGGTCCGGGGTCCGATCGTCCCAGAGCGAAGAACCCGATGGTGCCCGGTTCGACCGGTGGCGGCTCAACGGCCCTGTCGCCAGTGTCGATGGAATTGATGATCATCGGGCAGACCGTCGACCAAGCCATGGACCGCGTGGAGAAATTCCTGGATGATGCGCTGATGAAGGATGCGCGGACGCTGCGGATCGTGCATGGGCACGGCACGGGCAAGTTGCGCGACGCGATCCGCGAGTATTTCCGGAAGCATCCACTCGTGTCGGATGTGAGCGCGGCGCCTGACAATCAGGGTGGCGGCGGCGCGACCATCGTTTCGTTGAAGGACTGATTTGGCGCTGTTTCCTCCCTCGTTCATTGACGACCTGAAGGCCCAGGCGGATATCGTCACGGTCATCGGCGAAGTGACGCCGCTCAAGAAAGCCGGCGCGACGTACAAGGGACTCTGCCCGTTCCATCAGGAAAAGACGCCGTCGTTCAACGTCAATCGCGACAAGGGGTTCTTCAAGTGCTTCGGCTGCGGCGCCGGCGGCGACGTCGTGAAGTTCGTGGAGATGACGCAGAAGATCGCGTTTCCCGAAGCCGTGCGGATGCTGGCCAACAAGATCGGCATGCCGATCCCGGAGGGCGAAGGCGGGAGCGAGGATCGCGCGGCCGCGTCTGAACGCGAGGCGCTGGTCAAACTTCACGAGACGGCGCTGGAGTTCTTCAAAGCGCAGTTGGTGGCACCGGGCGGCGCCCGGGCGCGACGGGAACTCGAGGTCCGGCAACTGACGCCCGAAACCATCGCCCAGTTCGGCTACGGCTTCGCCCCGGCAGCCGGCCGGGAAACGCTCACCAGCCTCTTTGCGTCTCAAAAGGTGGCGATTCCCTTGCAGTTGCGCAGCGGTCTGGTGGTGGAGCGGGAGGGCGGACGGATCGTCGACCGGTTCCGCAACCGCCTCATGATCCCCATTGGGCGCGACAACGGCGCCATTGTGGCGTTTGGCGGCCGGGCCCTCGAAGAGGGTCAGGTCCCCAAGTACCTGAATTCGCCCGAAACCCCGATTTACACGAAAGGTCGAACGCTGTACGGGTTGGACGTGACGAAAGGGGCTGTTCGGAAGCACAATTACTGTGTACTAGTTGAGGGGTATTTCGACTTGGCGCAGGTCTGGCAGTCGGGCGTGCACCCGGTGGTGGCCTCGTGCGGCACCGCGCTGACGAGCGCGCAAGCGCGCACGTTGAAACGGTTTACGGCGAAAGTGGTCCTGAATTTCGATCCCGATGCCGCCGGTCAGGGCGCGGCAGCTCGCTCATCCGAACTGCTGGTTGCGGAAGGCTTCCAGGTGAATGTGGCCCTGCTCCCGGTTGGGAGCGACCCCGATACGTTCATCAGACGGGCTGGCGCGCGCGAATATGTGGAACGGCTGAAGGGGTCCAAGCCGTATTTAGAGTTCCTGCTGGACCGCGCGGCGGCAAAGCACGACCTGACGAAGGACCAGAGCCGCCGGGCGTTCCTGAACGAGATGCTGACGGTGGCGGCAACGATTCCCGACGCAGCGGCTCGGGACCAGTTCGCCGACCGGTTGGCGCACAAGGCGCGCATCACGGAGAGCGTGATTCGGGACGAGATCCGCAAGACCGCGGCTCAGCGCAAGACGGAAGCGCCTGCGGTCGCCGTCCCATCGAGCGTTCGGGTGCGGCATGCCGAAACGGGCCTGCTGTGGGCGTTGGCCCACCGGCCCGTCGAAGCGCTGGGTGCGCTGGCGGCGCTGGAGCCGGGCGATCTGGACGGGTTGGTGACCGCGCCGATCTTCGAGATGGCGCTGAGCCTGTCGGATCTGCCGGCCGATGTTTTACCTGAGATGCTCCGGGAGCGTCTGAGTGAAGGAGAAGGCATTTTGTTTGAACGGGCGGCCCGCCTGGAGGCCTCCCCCGCTCCACCCCCTGAGTGTGTGACGGCGCTGCGGCGCCTCCGACTCGAGCGGGAGAAAGCGGCCGTCCAGGAAGCAATAGCGGACATCGATCGTACGGGCGGCGACGCCGGTCGGTTGAAGACGCTGTGGGCCGAGAAAACACGGCTTTCGCGGTTAGTGGAAGAAATGTAGAGGAGCACGCATTTGTCTATTGAAGAGAAATACGACGAGATTCGACAGCTAATCGCGATGGGCAAGGAGAAGGGCTACCTTCTCATTGACGAGGTGAACGAACTGCTACCGGCAGCCGTGACGAGCTCCGAAGAGCTCGATGACCTGTTCAGCACGTTCAATAGCGCC
>CAYHEX010000162.1:0-4574 GCA_964355365.1 uncultured Solibacteraceae bacterium
CCGAGGTTGCGCCGCCCCTGAATGAGGCGGTACGGTGTGTACTCGTGGAGCGATCCGTCGAGCTTGCTCCGAAAGGTGATGACCGCTTCACTCACCTCGCGATAGCGCGCGAGCGAGAACACCTGAAAGCCGCCCGAGTCGGTGAGCATGGGCCCGTCCCATCGGGCGAACGCGTGCAGCCCGCCCAGCGCGCGGATCACCGCGTCGCCCGGACGCAGATAGAGGTGGTACGCGTTCGAGAGCAGCATGCGCGCGCCCATTGCGGCCACTTCCGGTGTGGTGAGACCGCGAATGGCGGCGTGCGTGCCGACGGGCATGAACGCGGGGGTGGGCACGGCTCCATGCGGCGTCGAGAACTCAGCGGCGCGTGCGGCGCCCTCGGTGGCGTCGAGGCGGAATGAGAAGGGCGATGGATTCAAAGGTGGCGTTCGAGGGTGTGGGGCAAGGGAAAGGATAACTCGTGTGCGCGCAACGAGTCACCGACACATTCGTTACGCAAGATTTACGCAACTGTGGTTGACCGCTGCGCGTGAACAGCAGACGATTGCCGTCCATGCGATCACGATTCCTTCGCTCACTGCTCGTCGGCGCGGCTCTCACAACTCTGTTCGTCACCGGGGGAGACAGCCTGCGCGCCGTCTCGGGCGGTGTCGTGATCAGTCAGGTCTCGGGCGGAGGCGGGAACGCCGGTGCTCAGTTCAAGAACGACTTCATCGAGTTGTTCAACCGCGGAGCGTCCCCCGTCAGCCTCAGCGGCATGTCGGTGCAGTACACCTCGTCGGCGGGATCGACGTGGGCCGTGACCGCGCTGCCGAACGTGACCCTTGCGCCGGGACAGTACCTGCTCGTGCAGGAGGCGGCCGGCGCGGGAGCACAGCCGAATCTGCCGACACCTGACGCCACCGGGACGATCGCGATGTCCGCGACGGCCGGCAAGGTCGCTCTCGCGGCGACAACGACCGCGCTGACGGGCGTGTGCCCGGGCGGACTCGTGGATTTTGTCGGATACGGCGCCGCGGCGAACTGCTTTGAAGGCGGCGCGCCGACGACCACCCTCACCAACTCGACCGCCGCCCTTCGCGCAGGCAACGGCTGCACTGACACCGACAGCAACAGCACCGATTTCACCATCGGCGCCCCGACGCCGCGCAACACGGCGACGACGGCCGCGTCCTGCGGCGGCGGTGACACCGCGCCGAGCGTGAGCAGCACGACGCCCGCCAACAGCGCGACGAACGTCTCGGTCAACTCAACCATCGTCATCAACTTCAGCGAGAGCGTGACCGCGTCGGCCAGCGCCTTCAGCCTCGAATGTCCGAGCGGTTCGCCGCTGACGTTCACGCAAACAGCGTCGCCCTCGGCGTCGTTCACGCTGACGCCGACCTCACCGCTGCCGGCCGGCGTCACGTGCGCCGTCAAGGTGACAGCCACTCTGGTCACCGACACGGACGCCACCGATCCGCCCGACCAGATGGCGTCGGATTACACCTTCGCGTTTGCGACAACGAGCCCCGCCGACGCGGCGCCCTTCGTGACCAGCACGACACCGGCCAACGGGGCTGCGAATGTTCCGGTTGCGTCGCCGATCGTCATCAACTTCAGCGAGAGCGTGAACGCCGGTCCCTCGGCGTTCTCGCTGGTGTGCGCGGGCGTGCCGCAGGCATTCGGGCAGACCAGCGCGCCGTCAGCCTCCTACACGTTGACGCCCACCGCATCGCTCCCGTCCAGCGCTGCCTGCACGGTGACGGTGGCGGCCGGCCAGATCTCCGACACGGACGCGAACGATCCGCCCGACACGATGGTGTCGAATGTGACGGTCTCCTTCACGACGCCGCCCCCTGGCGCCGGCGTGGTCATGATCAATGAGGTCGACGCAGACACGCCGGGCACGGACGCGGCGGAGTTCGTGGAGCTCTACGACGGCGGCATCGGCAACACGCCGCTCGATGGCATGGTCGTCGTGTTCTATGACGGCACCACCACGGGCACAGGCAATCAGTCATATGTGGCGTTCGATCTCGACGGCTACAGCACCGACGCGAACGGCTACTTCACGATGGGGAACCCCGGCGTCGCGGGCGCGAGCCTGCTGTTCCTTCCCGGAGAGTTCGGGCTGCTCCAGAACGGCGCAGACGCCGTGGCGCTCTACATTGGCAACGGCAGCGATTTCCCCAACGGCACGGCGGCGACGACGACGAACTTGCAGGACGCGATCGTCTACGGGACGGACGATCCAAGCGCGGCGGGCCTTCTGCCGCTCCTGAACGCCGGCCAGAAGGTCGCGAATGAGAATGCGACGGGCAACAGCCAGACGCAGTCGAATCAGCGCTGCCCGGCCGGCATGGGCGGCTTCCGAAACACGTCGCCGTACTATCCCGGCGCGCCGACGCCCGGCACCGCCAACACCTGCCCGGCGCCGCGCGCATCGAGCGACGTGGTGATCAGCCAGATCTACGGCGGCGGCGGCAACAGCGGCGCGCTCTACGCCAACGACTTTGTCGAGCTCTACAACAAAGGCACCGCGACGGCCGACCTCACCGGGTGGTCGTTGCAGTACGCGTCGTCCACGGGCAGCGGCTGGGACTCGAACAAGCAGCCGCTCGGCGGATCGATCGGCGCCGGCGAGTACTACCTGATTGCGCTGGCTTCTGGCGGTGCGAACGGCGCGAGCCTGCCGCCCGCGAACATCTCCGGCCAGATCAACATGGCGGCGGGCAGCGGCAAGATCGCGCTGGTGGGCAGCTTCACCGGGCTGGCGGGGAACTGCCCGATCTTCGATCCGTCGATCAAGGACCTTGTAGGCTTCGGCAGCGCCGATTGCGGCGAAGGATCGACCACGACGTCGGCGGGCAGCAACACGACGGCGCTCTTCCGGAAGAGCAACGGCGCCATCGATACGGACAACAACGCGAGCGACTTCGTTGCGCCGGCAGCGGCGCCGAGTCCGCGCCGGACGGCGGCGATCGTCGAGCTCGGTCCGAACGTGCTCCTCAGTGATCCGCGATCGAACGGCACCAACGCGCCGCGCGATGCCACGATCCAGGTGACGTTCACCGAGCCGGTCGACGTGGACCTCGCCTGGTTCACGCTGACCTGCGCGACGAGCGGCCCGCACTACAGCGCGACGTTCGCTGTCGGCTTCGG
This sequence comes from uncultured Solibacteraceae bacterium, assembly GCA_964355365.1. GTDB lineage: Bacteria > Acidobacteriota > Vicinamibacteria > Vicinamibacterales > SCN-69-37 > SCUN01. Next base: position 3,145 of record CAYHEX010000162.1, read on the forward strand.
CGGCAAGGATCACTACATCACCCCGAACGACAACTTCACGGCCGGCGAACAGTGCACGGTCACGATCCTGAAGGACCGGATTCACGACCAGGATCTGGACGACACCGGCGCCAACACCGACACGCTGCCGGCGGACTACTCGTGGGCGTTCACGGTGGCGACGGGCACAGAGCCGGTCTATCCGGCCGGCGTCCACCTCACGATGGGCAACCCCACCGCTGCGAGTTCGGATCCGTCGAATTACCTCATGGCGAAGCCGGAGTTCTCGCTGTCCTACAACCGGGATCTTGGCCGCCCGAACTGGGTGAGCTGGCACCTCTCGGACGACTGGGTCGGCACGCTGACCCGCGTGGACACGTTCCGACCGGACCCGCAGATTCCGCCGGACTGGTATCGCGTGCAGTCGTTCGACTTCTCGGGCAGCGGCTTCGATCGTGGCCACATGACGCCGAACGCCGACCGCGACAAGGAAACGTCGAGCCCGATCAATCAGGCGACCTTCCTCATGTCGAACATGGTCGCGCAGGCGCCAGGCAATAACCAGGGGCCGTGGGCGGCGTTTGAAGGCTATCTCCGCACGTTCGTCGAGCAACAGCAGCAGGAGCTGTATATCGTGTCCGGCCCGTTTGGTGTCGGTGGCACAGGCAGCAACGGCGGTGTCACGACGACGCTCGCGAATGGCCACGTCACCGTGCCGTCCGCCACGTGGAAGGTGGTCATGGTGCTGCCCAAGGACAGCGGCGACGACCGGTCGCGCGTGAATTGCTCGACGCACACGATCGCGGTGATCATGCCCAACCTCGACAGCATCCGCAGCGATGCCTGGCAGAACTACATCACGACCGTGGATGCCGTGGAGGCGCTGACGGGATACGACTTCTTCTCCGATCTGCCGGAGCCCTACCAGCGTTGTATCGAGGCCGGCACGAACGGCAACAACCCGCCGCTCGTGAAGGGCGACCAGACGATCACGTTCTCGCAGCCGTCAGACAGCATGTGGGGCGCTGCGCCGTACACGGTGGACGCCACCGGCGGCGCGTCGGGCAACCCGGTGACGTTCTCGGCGTCGGGTGCGTGCGTTTCTTCCGGTTCGTACGGCGCGACCATCACCAACCTCGGCGCGGGTTCGTGCACCGTGACGGCATCGCAGTCGGGCAGTGACATCTACAACGCCGCGGTCGACGTCGTGCGCACGTTCACGATCAACAAGGCGGCCGCCGCGATTGCGATCACGGGCTACAGCGGGACGTACGACGGCGCGCCGCACGGCGCGGCCGGCACCGCGGCCGGACTGATCGGCGAAGACCTGGGCGGCTTGCTGCATCTCGGCGCCGCGTTCACCAACGCGCCGGGCGGCGTGGCGCACTGGACGTTCGACGGCAACGACAACTACTCGGCTGCGAGCGGCGACGTCGCGATCGAGATTGCCC
>CAYHEX010000162.1:4584-9770 GCA_964355365.1 uncultured Solibacteraceae bacterium
GAGAGGTTCACGCAGATCCGCGCGCTCGTCGCCGACGATTGAAGCGGGCAGTGCATCGACGGTGATTGGGGGCCCGCTCGCATTCGGCGCGCTTGCGCCAACCGGGACGGTGGCGGTCACGCTCGACGGTGTGACGGTGAATGCGCTCATCGCGACTGACGGGCAGTTCAGCGCGACGTTCGCGACCGGCGCGCTGCTGCTGGGCGGCAGCCCGTACGCGATCTCATTCGCCTATGCCGGCGACACGAACTTCAGCGACGCGGCGGGCTCATCAACGCTCACCCTCGTTGACACGACGGCGCCGACGATCGACGCGCACGCGGCCGCGACGGCCCAGGCGACGAGCGCCGCAGGCGCGGTCGTGACCTACAGCGCGCCGGCGACCCACGACATCGTCGATGGCGATGGCGTCGCGACCTGCGCGCCGGCCTCGGGCGCGACGTTCGCGATTGGCGCCACGACGGTCACGTGCACCGCGACGGACGCGCACGGCAATGCGGCGACGGCCGTGACGTTCACCGTGACGGTGGCGGCGCCGACGACGCCCGGTCAGATGTCCGGCGAGGGCGTTGTGCTGGGAGGCGCCGACCGGTATCACTTCGAGTTTCAGATTCGTGAGAATGCGGCGGGAGAGCGTGGGCGGTTCGAGCTCGAAGTCAACTACGCCAAGCGCACGGTCCTCGACAAACACGGCAAGCCGAAGCGGGAGGAGCCGGAGGACGGCAAGTTCCGGTCAACGGGCATCAACTTCGTGGCATTCAGCGACGATCCGACGATCCGCCCGGGGCACTCGTCGCAGCCGCAAGTGGATACGGTGCTGTTCTCGGGAGTCGGCACCTGGAACCGCCAGTCCGGCTACACGTTCGAAGTGCGCGCGACCGATCGGGGCGAGCCTGGACGTCATCGCGAGTCCATCTCGATCCTGATCCGCAACGGCGCCGGGCAGATCGTGGCGCAGGCCGCCGGCGATCTCGCGTCCGGCAACGTGCAGTCCGTGCGAATCAGGCACTGACCGTTCGATTCAGCGAAGTACGCATCTGAAAGGAAGGGGCGGACCTGTAGGTCCGCCCCTTTTCGTTGTGTCCGTCGCTGCTATGATGGCGCCGACAGTCAGCTATGAGCGCACACGGTACGGATCGGCGTGATTTCATCAGAAGCCTGGGCTTGGCCGGCGCCGGGTTCGTGCTGCCGGCGCTGGAACGTGTGGCACGCGCCGCATCCGCCCTACGCCCCCCGAACGTCGTCGTCATCTTCATGGATGACATGGGCTACGCGGACCCTGGCATCTACGGCGGCGCGCCGGGCATCACGCCACACATCGACCGGTTGGCGCGGCAGGGCATGCGGTTCACCAACTTCTACGCTGCGCAGGCGGTCTGCAGCGCGTCGCGCGCGGCATTGCTCACTGGCTGCTACTCGAACCGCGTCGGCGTGCTTGGCGCGCTCGGCCCGAATGACGCGACGGGACTCGATCCGGACGAAGACACCATCGCCGACATTCTGAAGCGGCAAGGCTACACCTGCGGAGCCTTTGGCAAATGGCACCTCGGTGACCATCCGCCGTATCTGCCGCTGCAGCAGGGATTCGACGAGTACTTCGGTCTGCCGTATTCAAACGACATGTGGCCGGTCGACTACGACGGCAGGCCCATCACGAAGGGCCAGCCGCGCGATCCCGCCGACACGCGTCCCCACCGCGGCTATTGGGCGCCGCTGCACCTGATGGACGGCAACGAGAAGGTGCGCGAGGTCAAGAACCTCAGCGACCAGGATGCCCTCACCACGCTCTACACCGAGCGTGCCGTTCGTTTCATCAAGGCGCAAGAGGCCAAACCGTTCTTCCTCTATCTGGCGCACAGCATGGTGCACGTGCCGCTCGGCGTCTCAAGCAGGTTCCGAGGCAAGAGCGGACGCGGGCTATTCGCAGACGTCATGATGGAGATCGACTGGTCGGTCGGCCAGGTGCTCGAGACCCTGCGTACCAGTGGACTTGAAGACGACACGATCGTGATCTTTACGTCCGACAACGGACCGTGGCTGAACTTCGGGAACCACGCGGGAAGCGCCGGTCCATTCCGCGAAGGGAAGGGGACGATGTGGGAAGGCGGCTGCCGCGTGCCGGCCGTCGTTCGATGGCCGGGACGCGTTGCCGCCGACGTCGTGTGCGACCGCATCGCGTCGACCATCGACGTGCTGCCGACCATTGCGGCGATCACCGGCGCGCCGTTGCCGTCGCGACGGATTGACGGCGTGAACATTCTGCCGTTGCTTCGCGGCGAACCCGGCGCCAATCCCCGCGATGTGTTCTGGCTGTATTACGGACAAACACTCACGGGCATCCGCCAGGGGCCCTGGAAGCTCCAACTGCCGCACGACGCACGCACCTACGAAGGCCACACACCCGGCTGGGACGGCATTCCCGGCGGCACCGGCACACTGAAGGTGGAACTCGGTTTGTACAACCTCGAGACCGACATCGGCGAGACGATCAACCTCGTCAACACGCACCCCGAGATCGTGGCGCGCCTGCAGCGCATTGCTGATGAAGCTCGAGCGGACCTGGGTGACACCGGCAAGCCCGGTCCAGGCGTGCGGCCCCCGCGAAAGGTCCGTCCATGACTCTCCGCTCACGGTTCTGGTTCCCCCTGGCTGTCGCAGCAATTGGATTCGCGTCAGCGCGCGTGAGCACGCAGAAGGGGCCGGCGTTGCCTGATGTGCTGCAGGCGGCCGGCGACTATCTTGTGCGTTACTCGCAGCAGCTCGGTGCTGTGGCCGCCGAGGAGCAATACGCGCAGAGCGACACCAGCCTCACGGGCGGATTGGCCATTCGCCTCGTCTCAGATGTGGTTTTTCTCGGCGCCGGGGGCGGCGGTGTCATTGGCTTCCGCGACGTCGTCAGCGTCGACGGCGCGTCGGTGCACAAGCGCGACGACCGCCTGCTGACGCTCTTCACGACGTCGCCCGCCTCGTCACTGCAGCCAGCGCGCCGCATCACGGACGAGAGCGCGCGCTACTACAGGAGCCCGAACCTGCGGGTGCTGGATCAGCCGACACTCGCGCTCGAATTTCTCAAGACGGAGAACCAGGAGCGCTCGGCGTTCAAGCTCGACAGCGTCAAGACCATAAAGGGCGCCGAAGTGGCGATTGTCAAATTCACCGAGCGCAACACGCCGCGGCTGCTGCCGTCTCCCGAGAACGGACCGGCCGAGGGCCGCTTCTGGATCGAGGTGGCGACGGGAACCGTTCGGCAGACGGAGCTCGCATTCCCGGGCAAGGGCGCCGACATCAAAGCCGCGGTGACCTACGCCGCCGAGCCGAAGCTTGGCCTCTGGCTGCCCGTCGAGATGACGCAGCGGATCGACGTCTACGCGGGCGCGGGCGTGAGCAACATGTCGGGTGGGAATGGCAGCAACATCGGAGGTGCACGCGGACACGAGGGCCTCGAAGGCCGCCTCTCGTACTCGAAGTTCCGACAGATGCCCGTCGACCTGAGCACGATCAAATAGCGTTGGTCTCGGCGGGGCCGCGCTCAAGGACTGCCCGCAACTACAACTCGCGGACAAAATCAGGCCACGCCCATGCGCGCGCGCCCGGTGACAGCGCGTGCGTGTCGGCCGGCGCCTTTGCCGGTTGATGCACCACGGACATCTCGATGCGGGCCGTGCGCGGATGGCGCTTCTTCATCGCGATCGCGAGGCGCTGCATCGCGGCCGCCATGGCCGGCGTCGCCGTCTGCGACGCTTTGCACTCGATGAGCGCCACCACGCCGTTGGGGCGGGGCAGCAGAAAGTCGACTTCCAGGCCCTGCTCATCCCGGAAGTAATAGAGTTCGGGCCGCTGGCCGCGATTGACCTGCGCCTTGATGATCTCGCCGGCGATGAACCCCTCGAACAGCGCGCCCAGAAATGGAGACTTCGCCAGTTCCGCAGCAGACTCGATGCCCAGCAGGTGACAGGCCAGGCCCGAGTCGGCGATGTACACCTTCGGCGACTTGGTCAGGCGCTTCCCGAAATTCTCATAGAACGGCGGCACGATCAGGATCTGCGCGGTGGTCTCGAGCACGCTGAGCCACTGGGCGACGGTTGGCACGCTGACGCCGAGCGGCGCGGCCAGATCGGTCTTATTCAGCACCTGTCCGTGCCGGCTGGCGACCAGCGCCAGGAAGCGGCGGAACGTGGATAGGTCTTTGACGGCGGTGACCGCGCGCACGTCGCGCTCGAGATAGGTCTGCACGTAGGAGGCGAACCAGAGCTGCGCCGCGCGCGGGCGAGCGATGACCTCGGGAAAGCCACCATGCAGGAGGTTGACCCGCGGGTGCTCGCGTGTGGAGAGGGTGCGCAGATGCAGCACGGCCGCGCGCCCGGCCATGGACTCGGTCACGCCCTGCATCAGCGGGGCGTCCTGCGACCCGGTCAGGAACCACTGCCCGGTGCGGCGCGGTTGCCGATCGATGCGCGCCCGCACCATCGCAAAGACCTCGGGGACGTTCTGGACTTCATCGAGGATCACCGGGCCGCGCAGGTCGTCGAGAAACCCCTGCGGGTCCGCGCGCAGCCGGGCCACGATGGCGGGATCCTCGAGGAGGAAGTAGCGAGCCGACGGGCGCACGTGCTGCAGGAGCCACGTCTTGCCCGTCCGCCGCGGTCCGGTCAGGACCACCGCCGGGAAGTGCCTCGCGGCCGACGCCACGGTCGCCTCCAGCTCACGGTGCCAATAGCCCATATGTGAGTATTGTAAAGTGGCACTTTAGATTTCTCAAATCGTCGACTCTGGGCCTGTTGGGGAGTCGCAGACTACACCATCCACCGCATGCGTGATATTGTGCCCTGCTAAATTCAGACGCGAAAGGCAGCAGATTGTCCAGTGACGGTGTACTCGACCAACTTCCCATTCTCCGGTTCCTGCCCGACGACGCCCGTGCCCTGATCGTTCGAAGTTTCGAGACCGTCTCGTTCGGATTCGAGTCGGTCATGACGCATGAAGGGGCGCCGACCGACGCGCTCTATGTGATCGTCTCGGGCCGCGCCCGGGTGTTCAAGCGCAGTGAACGCGGCGAAGACATCGCCCTCAACACGCTCACGCCGGGTGACAGCTTCGGTGAGCTCGAGATCCTCCAGCGGGCGCCGGCGCCCGCCACCGTGGCGCCCATCCCGATCATCATGAGGTTGAGTAACGCGACGTCGTGT
>CAYHEX010000163.1:0-9746 GCA_964355365.1 uncultured Solibacteraceae bacterium
GCGCACCTCGAGCGCGCGCGGTCGCTGGCCGAGCGGCGGCGCGACGAGCCTGCGCGGATGGGGACGGTTCGAGGTGGCACCGCTCACACCGGCCGGTCTGCCCATCGGCGGGTACTCCATGCTCGAAACGAGCGCAGAGCTCCGGCTGACGCCCGGCGTCAATGGCCCCTTCGGCATCGTCGGGTTCATCGACGCGGGCAATGTGTGGGACCGCAGTTGGCGCGTGTACCTGAACGATGTGCGCGCCGACGCCGGTGTGGGCCTGCGGTACATCACGCCGGTGGGCCCACTGCGCTTTGATCTCGCATATCAGCTCACGCCGATTGACGCGCTCGTCTTGCAGGGGCGGGCGGCCGGTGACTATCGGCGCTGGCGCTTTCACTTCAGCATCGGGCAGGCGTTCTGATGCGCGGTGGGCGGGTCCTGCGCTGGGCCGGGGGCGGCACCGTGGTCCTGGGCATCGTCGTGGTGCTGGGGTTGTGGGGCGCCAGCCGCTCCGCGTGGGGCCGAAATGAAATTCGCCAGCTGATCGAGCGGCAGGCCGCGAATGCGCTCGACGGCACGCTGACGCTCGAAGGCGTGTCCGGGTCGTTGCTGCACGGCATCACGCTGACGGGCGTGCGATTTGTGCACAAGGACCGTGAGGTCGTGAGCGCGCGATCGATCGATGTGACGTTCAGTCTGTGGGGCTGGCTGCGCGGCCGACGCGAGATCGCGGCTGTGCGCATGGTCGACCCGGTGATCCGCCTCGCGGAGCACCGACTCACGTGGGATGCGGGTGCATGGGTGCGGCCGAGTGCGCCCTCGGCGGTGCCGTCCGCTTCGATGACGATCCCGAAGATCGAAATCGTGAACGGCCGCTTCCTGTTGTCGGCCAACGAGAGCGTGTGGCGGCTGCCCGCAGAGGTGCGCGAGCTGAACGCGGTGTTTGCGCTGCGTGCCGGTGGCGGCAGCACGCGGATCGACATCGCACGGTTGACGTTTGCATCGGCGCCCGGCGCCCCGGTGTTTCGTGCGCGCGCCGTCACCGGCGCGCTGACGTTTGGCACAAACACGGACATCGAGCATCTGCGCGTGGAGACCGACGGCGGCACCCTCGCCGTCGACGGCCGCGTCGGCCCGCCCGGGCCGCGCACACTCGCTCTGCAGGCCGTGCTCGAAGGCTTTGACACCGTGACGTGGCGCCCGTGGACGCCGCTCCTCGACACGATCAACCTCACCGCGAACGGCACCGCGGTGTTCGGCGGCAACATGGATCGGCTCACGGTGCGGACAGCGCTGGCGACATCGGCTGGCAAGATCGAGGGCGACACGGTGATTGCCAGCAGCCCGGCGGAATTGCGCATCACGGGCACGGCCGCCACCGTGAACTTCGATGCGCAGCACGTGACGGGCGATCCGCAGTGGGCGAGCGCGTTGACCGGTCGCGCGCAATATACGGTGGTCTCAACCGGCTCGCCGTCGCACTGGACATCCGATATCAAGCTGAACGGCGGACCGATGCGCGGATTCGGCGCGCTGGCCGATCGCCTGGACGGCACGATGCACTACGCCGCGCAGGTCGTGACGTTTGCCACCACGGCGACCGCATACGGCGCCTCGGGCCGCGCGAAGGGCACGATCCGCGTCGGCGACGAGTTGACGATCGACGTGACCGGCGACGGCGTGACCGGCCTCGACCCGCGGCGGCTCCCGCCCGAATGGGGCTACCTGCCGCTCGATGCCGATCTGAACGCGTCGGCGTTTGCGGTGCACTGGACGCCGCGCGAGTGGACGACGCGCGCGACGCTGGCGGAGTCTGTGGTGGAAGGCGCGGCAGTAGGACCGGGCACGACGGTCGCGTTGGCAGGCACCAAAGACTCGCTCAGTGTCGTGGCCGAGGGCGACATGCGCGCGCTCGACGCGCGGCGCATGGGCCGGGCCACCGGACTGGTCGGTCTCGACGATCCGATCTTCGTCACGGAATTGAACGGCCATGTGGCCCTCACTGGCCAGGGCCGCAACGTGAGCGAACTCGATATGGTCGCGCGCGCCGACCTGCGGCAGTCTCATCTCGCGGGCGGCGCGATGGTGCCGGCCGCGGTCGTGAACTACACGCGCCAGTCGCACCGCGCAACCGCGCACGTGGTCGGCACGATTGGCGCGTTGAATCCCACCGCGTTCGGCGCATCCGAAGCGCTGGCCAGCCGCATCAACGGCCGCACCGACTTCACCGCCAACTGGCGTGACGACGTGGCGAACATTCCAGAGACGATGACGGCGCGCGGAACACTGTGGGCGACCGCGTCGGTGATTTCGGAGCTGCCGATCGATCGCGGCGTGATCACGGGCGAGTGGCGGGATAGCGCATTCACCGCCGACAGCGCAACGCTCGAGAACAGCGGCGTCACGTTCACCGGGCGCGGACGGATCGCGGTCAACCGGGGCACGTCGGACGCGACGTTTGAAGTGCAGGGCACTGACGTCGGGCCGCTCGAGCCGTGGACGGGACGCAAGGCGCACGGCACGGTCACCGGGCGCGGAGCGCTGCTCGGCACATTCGACCTGCCGAGGATTCGCGCGTCGTTTGCCAGCCCCTCGATGTCGGATCCAGACCTCGGCGCCTTCGCCGGCCTCGCCGGCACGGCCGACGTCGTGTTCCCCGAGTGGTACCTCGACCGCATGCGCGGTGACGTCACTGTGCAGGCCGCGACCTGGGCCGCGGAGACAGGCACCCCGCCGACGGCCACTGCGCTCACGATGCGTGGGGCGTTCACGACGCGCATGAGCGTCAGCGCGGCAACCGTGCAGGCGACGGTCAATGAGACGGTCATCCGGGCGTCGCTCAGCGCCGATTGGGCCACCGAGACGACCGCCGACATCACGGCGCTCGAGGCGCGTCGCGGCACGCAGAGCTGGCGGCTCGATCCGACATCCGGCCGGTTGCAGGTGACGGCCACGCATCTCAACGCGACCAATGTGCAGTTAAGCAATGGCGCACAGCGCATCACGCTCGCTGGTCGGGTGGCGCTGTCTGCGGTCGAGGCCGGCGGAGATCCGAGCGATCAACTCTCGGCGCGGGCGACCGCGATCGATCTGGCGGCGTTGGACGAATTCCTTGGAATGACCACGGGCGCCCAGGGGCTGATGGCCGCAGAGGTCTCGCTGGTGGGCCGCCTGTCGGATCCGCGCGGCCGCATCGCGCTGACCGGCCGCGATCTCACGGTACGCGGCTACCGTATCGCCGCGGCCGGCGGCACCATCGATCTGGCCGGCGGAGGCGCGACATCTGCGCTCACGCTGACGCAGCCCGACGGCGTGACGCTGACCGTGGCCGGCCGCGCGCCGCTGTCCTGGATCCTGCCGGCCGGCGTGCTCGATCCGGCGGTGCCGTCGCCGTCCTGGGACCTGACGGCGATCAGCGATCCCATCAATCTTGGAATTCTCGGCACGGTGACGCCGAAGCTCACGGATCTGGCCGGTCAGGCCATCGTCGACCTGCACGTGGTCGGGGCGGCGAGTGCGCCGAAAGTGACCGGCACCGTGGCAATCGCCGACGGGAGCTTCCGCGTTCCCACAGCGGGGACGGCGTTCTCGAAGATCACCGCCGACATCGGTCTCGGTGCCGACACCATCACCGTGCGGCAGTTCGTGGCGCGCGACAAGAACAACCATCTGCTGACGATCACCGGTCAACTGGCCGTCAGCGAGCGTCAACTCGATCGCGTCGAAGCCCACGTGGAGGCGGATCGATTCACGGTGGTCGACAACGCGATCGGCTTGATCGAGCTCTCGAGCTTGCTCGAACTGAAGGGCGACGCGACGCATCCCCGGCTCACCGGCAACATCGAAGTGGCTTCCGGTCGCGTGGAAGTGGACCGCCTGCTCCGCGCGCTTCAGGGCGATCCGCTCGCGTTCGTCGCGGAAACGGACCTGCCGAAGGCGGGGACGACCGAGGTTGACCTGCGCGCCGAGGCCGCGGCCGCCGCAGTCGAGGAGGCCGCGCGCAAACCCGGCCGCACGGCATTCGACTCGCGGTCGTTTCTGTCGAGCCTCGCGGTCGACGTCCAGGTCTTTGCGCCTGACAATCTGATTCTGCGCGGATCGAAGCTGCGACCCGGCGGCAAGAACAGCTGGTCGCTGGGTGATCTGAACGTCACGGTGGGGGCCGATCTGCAGGCCACGCGGGCGCCCGGCCAGCTGGTGGCGCTGCGCGGCGACGTGACGATGGTCCGCGGCGTGTATTCGTTCGAGAACCGCCGGTTCGAGATTCAGCGGGGCGGCCGCATCCGGTTCCAGGGTGAGTCACCGCTGGATCCGTCGTTTGATGTGCGCGGTGTGCGCACCATTCAGGGCGTGGAGGCGCGCGTCGATGTGCGCGGCCGATTGTCGGAGCCGCAACTGCAACTGGGCAGCAACGTGCCGCTCGATGACGCGGACGTGCTGTCGATGATCATCTTCAATCGTCCGGTCAATCAGCTCGGTGACACGCAGCGCGCCGACCTGGTCGGCGCGGCCGCGTCGTTGGCGGGCGGGTACGTCACGTCACCGCTCGCGCAATCGCTGGGCCGGGCGCTCAATCTGGATCTGCTCGAACTGGAGACGGTCAGCTTTGGGCAGAACGTGGCGCCGCGCGTGCGTGTGGGGCAGCAGTTGACGAGCCGGCTCTTCGTGCAGCTCAGCCAGCAGTTCGGGACGCAGAGCCTGACCGAAGTGTCGGCGGAGTATCAGCTCAGCAAGTTCCTCAGACTGCGGGGCAGTACGGCGCAAGGGCCGGGATCGACCGCGCAACGATCGCTGCTGCAGCGCGTCGAACGCGTGGGCCTTGATCTGCTGTTCTTCTTCAACTACTGATTCCGCTGCGCCGAGGGGCGTGGAACAATTGCGCATGCCCCGCACCAAGGTCGTCGGTCTGCTGCTGGTGTGTCTGCTGCTGGTGAGCAGCGAGGCGCGTGCGCAGTTCGGCCGCAACAAGGTGCAGTACCGCACGTTTGCGTTTCAGGTGCTTCGCACCGAGCACTTCGACATCTACTACTACCCGGAAGAAACGGAAGCCGCGCGACTGGTCGGCGGACTCGCGGAGCGCTGGCGGTCGCGGCTCGGCCAGTTCTTCGAGCACGACTTGCGCGGTCGCCAGGCTGTGATTCTCTACGCCGCGCCCGAGCACTTCCGCCAGACCAACGCCGTCGAGGGCATTCTCGGTGAAGGCACGGGCGGCGTCACCGAAGCGCTCCGCCGGCGCATCGTCCTGCCGATGGGCGGGTCGCTCGCGGATACCGATCACGTCCTTGGACACGAGCTGGTCCATGCGTACCAGTTCGACATGACGGGCGCGACCGAACGGATGACGGACGGCACGGTGCCGGCCATCCTCGAATATCCGCTGTGGTTCGTGGAAGGCATGGCGGAGTACGTGTCGCTTGGGCCGGTGGATGCGCAAACGGCGATGTGGATGCGCGACGGCGTCCTCAGCGAGCGGCTGCCGCGTGTGCAGGAGCTCGAGAAGCCCGAGTACTTTCCGTATCGCTGGGGCCATGCGTTCTGGGCGTACGTCGGCGGCAAGTACGGCGATCGATGGGTGGCGTCGCTGCTGCGCTCATCGGCCAATCCGCGCGCAGACCTCACCGGGTTTGCGCTGCAACTCGGCACCACGCCGGCCGCGCTCAACACGGATTGGCACACCGCGATGCGTGAGGCCACTGCCGTCGTTGATCGAGAGCGGCCGTCGCTGGCCAGCGCCGCGCGTCGCTCGATCGGGAAGGACACCGGCGGCGGTCGGCTCAATGTCGGTCCGAAACTGAGCAGTGACGGGCGCAAGGTGGTGTTCTTCTCGGAGCGGGATCTCTTCTCCGTCGAGTTGTTCCTCGCCGATGCCGCCACCGGCAAGATTGAGCGGAAGCTCGTGCGGTCGGCCAGCGATCCGCACTTCGACAGCCTGCAGTTTCTCAACTCGGCCGGAGCCTGGAGCCGCGAAGGTCGCACGCTGGCGCTGAGCGCGGTTCGCAACGGCGAGCCCATGCTGGTCTTGCTCGACGTTGCGCTGGGCCGCGTGATCCGGGAGATCCCGTTGCCGGGGTTGGACGACGCCATGTCACCGGTGTGGTCACCGGACGGCACCGCCATCGTGCTGAGTGGAAATCGCGGCGGTCTCGTGGATCTCGTTCGGGTGGTGGTGGCGACCGGCGCGATCGAGTCGTTGACGCATGATGCCTATGCGGAGCTCGAACCGGCGTTCACACCTGACGGCGGGTCCCTGATCGTGTCGACGGATCGATTCTCGACGGATCTGGCCAACCTCACGCCGGGACCGCTGCGCCTCGCGCGCTTTGATCTGGCCACGCGCACGATGCGACCCATCGCGGGGTTTCTGAGCGGCAAGCATCTCAGTCCGCAGGTGTCGCGCGATGGCCGAACGGTGACGTTTGTCGCCGAGCCGGACGGTGTGGCGAACGTCTATCGGATGGCGATCGACGGCGGGCCGATCTCGCAGCTCACGTCGTTTGCCACGGGCATCGCCGGCATCACGTCCACGAGCCCGGCGCTGTCTATCGCCGCGGAGACGGGGCGCCTGGCGTTCAGCGTGTTCGAGAAGGGCGGCGCTGCGATCTATGTGCTCGACGAACCGGAGCAGGTGGCGCTCGTGCCGCCGGCGATTTCGCTGCTGGGGGCGATCCTGCCGACTCGAACGGCGCCGGACACGCCGCTGCAACAAAGTCTGAACGGCACGGGCCGGGCCGGAACCGTGACGTTGCGCCCGGGCATCAGTGAGCGGTACCCGGCAAAGCTTGAGCTGGACGCGCTCGGGCAGCCCACCGTCACGGCCGGCGTGAACAGCTGGGGCGCGTACGCCGGCGGCAGCGTGTCGGCACTCTTTAAGGATGTGCTGGGCGATCGCGTGCTCAGCGCGGGCGCGCAGATCGCGGGTACGCTCGAGGATCTGGGCGGCTGGCTCACGTACATCAGCCGCAAGCACCGCTGGAACTGGGGACTCAGCGTTGAACAGTCACCCTATCGCGCCGAGTTCCTGACGGCCACGCGTGACGTGGCGCGGGATCGACTCGTCGCGGACACGGTGATCGAGCGGCAGATCAGCCGCGGTGTGTTCGGTCTCGCGCAGTATCCGCTGAGTCAGAGCAAGCGAATTGAGTTCTCCGCCGGTGCGCGGCACCTCTCGTTCAGTCGGGAGCACCGGGTCAGCACATTCGATCTGGCCACCGGGTCGCTGTTGCAACGCACGCACGACAAGACGCCTGTGGGGCAACCGCTCAGCCTGGCCGAGGGCCGCGTGGCGCTGGTGCACGACGCCTCGTACTTTGGCGCCACGTCGCCGATCTACGGGCGCCGCTATCGTCTGGAGCTGGGGCAGACGCTCGGCACGCTTCGCGTCCACACGTTGATGATCGATGCGCGTCAGTACTCGATGCCGGTGCGTCCGGTCACGATCGGCGTCCGCGCATTGCACTACGGCCGCTACGGTCGAGACGCGGAGAGCACGTTGCTGGTGCCGCTCTTCATCGGGTATCCGGAGATGGTGCACGGCTACGGCTTCGGCTCGTTCTCGCCGCAGGAGTGCAGTCCTGCGCCCCTCGCCGCCGGCAGTCAGCTGTGCGGCCCGCTCGACAATCTCGTGGGTTCGCGCGTCGCGGTGGCGAACATCGAGATGCGCGCGCCGATCCCCGGGCTGTTTCGCGGGCAGCTCGAGTACGGGCGCGTGCCTGTCGAACTCGTCGGCTTCTTTGACGCCGGCGTCGCGTGGTCGGCATCGAACCGACCGGCGTTCGCAGGCGGCGCGCGCACGTTCTCTCGCAGCGCCGGCGCGGCCTTGCGCATCAACGTGTTTGGCTTGTTCGCGCTCGAGCTCGCCGCGTCGCACCCGTTCGATCGGCCTGACAAGTCACTGCGATGGCAGATCGGGATTCGGCAGGGGTTTTGAGGGCGGGGAGAAAGACACGGCAGGTGGCAATGGGTGAGTGGGGGAATGGGGGAATGGGGGAATGAGATTGGGTGGATGAGTGAATGGGTGGATCGGTGATTGCCCGTCCGCCGCTCCAGCGGATATGCGCCTCTATACAACGCGAAAGTCGCGGTAAAGTGAGCGAACGTGAGCCGCCTGCTCGCGGTTCAAGGAGATGCTTGGTGAAGAAGCTTGCACGAGTAGCCGCTCTGACGGCTGCATTTGGCGGGGGGATGTTTACGAACTGGGCGCTCGCGCAAGTGCCCGCCTCTGAAGACCCGTTAGCTGTTGCTCCTGCACACTACAAAGTGCGTTTCGAAAATGATCGCGTGCGCGTATTAGAAGGCTTCGATGCGCCGGGTGAAAAGATCGCTATGCACGGGCACCCCGACACGCTGATGGTCGCGCTTTCACCGTTCAAGCGTAAGCTCACCTTGGGCGGCGGGCGCGTCATTGAGACTGAATCGAAGCCGGGCGAAGTGAGATGGATGCCCGCGCAATCTCATGCGGGTGAAAATGTGGGCAGCACTGAAACTCGCGCACTCTTCATCGAGTTCAAGCCGCCGGTGCGCTAACACGCGTGGAGTCGATGGAGAGAACACGGTGAATACGAGCAATCCCGAACGGACCTCGAGCTTGCGCGAGCGCGTCCGCGTCGTCATCGAGAGCGTGCGCTTCGAACAGGCAATTACCACCTTGATCGTCGCGAACGCCATCACCCTCGGTATCGAAACCTCGCCTTCGGTCGTCGCGCGCTTCGGCGATGCACTTCACCTATTCGATAACACGGTGCTGGGCGTCTTCGTCGTCGAGTTGCTATCGCGCTTCTTCGTCTACCGCAGCCGCTTCTTCCAGGATCCCTGGCGCGTGTTCGATTTCGTGGTCGTCGGAATCGCGCTGATGCCTGCGGGCGGAGCGTTCACCGTCCTGCGCGCCCTGCGTGCGCTGCGTGTACTGCGGTTGATTTCGCTGGTGCCGTCGATGCGCAGGGTGGTCGGCGCCCTGCTCAAGGCCTTGCCGGGCATGGCCTCGATCGTCGGCCTGATGGCGCTCGTGCTCTACGTATCGGCCGTCATGGCCACGAAGCTGTTCGGCACAATCGCACCGGAGTTCTTCGGCGATCTCGGCGCCTCGCTGTTCACGCTGTTCCAAGTGATGACGGTCGAAGGCTGGCCCGATATCGCTCGCAGTGTCATGGCGCAGTCGCCGTATGCCTGGATCTTCTTCGTCGCCTACCTGCTTATCGCGACGTTCATGGTGTTGAACCTGTTCATTGCGGTGGTTGTCAACGCGATGCAGTCACAGGTCACAGAAGACCTCAAGGACGAGGGCGAAGCGCACACCCGGTTGATTCTCGACGAGGTGCGCGCGTTGCGGCGGGAGATCGAGGCGCGGCGTGGGCCTTCGCAATCGTGAGATCGTATAGTGCAAGACTGAGCCGTTGACTCCCGAGCGGCACGCGGCGGGCGTCACCAGCATGGAGCGTCGTCAATGGTCTGGCTATGGGTAGGATTCATCCTCTTGGTACTCCTGATGCTGGCGCTGGACTTGGGTGTCTTCCATCGGGAATCCCATGTGGTCACGATGCGAGAGGCCCTCACGTGGTCTGCTGTGTGGATCACGATGGGGCTGTCCTTCTCCGTGTTCGTGTACTACGGGTACGAGCACCACTGGCTGGGACTGGGCAACGCGGCGGATGCGGTCGACGGGGCGATCAATAACGGCGCGACGGCGACGATCAAGTACCTCACAGGGTACGTCGTCGAGAAGTCGCTGAGCATCGACAACATCTTCGTCATCGCGATGATCTTCG
>CAYHEX010000164.1:0-9735 GCA_964355365.1 uncultured Solibacteraceae bacterium
GAAAGCGTGTTGTCGGGTAACCGGCACGTGGGTTCGAATCCCACCCTCTCCGCCAACCTACGCCAATCGCTCGCTGCGCTCGCGGCTCCGGTTGGCTTCGCCCTGTTCTTATCATCCGAAGCCTCGACAATCCGCGAGCTCTTCGAGCGCTCGCGTAGGTTGCCCGCCGAAGCTAGCCCGCCGGAGCTGGCCGCGTAGCGGCCGCTTAGCGTAGGTGGGCCGCTTAGCGTAGGAGGGCAGTCACATCCCGATTCGAACCCGGGGTAGCTCTTACCCACGATCAGGCTCTGCGCATCCAGCCTGAGTCGCGTGTTCCCACAATTGCTCCCCCATTCGCGAGCCATTGAACCCGGCTCCGCGACCAGATTGCGGTGCTGGAATTGCACAGGGTCCGTTCATGGGCCCTAAACGCTTCGTCTACCTGCTGAAGAGCGAAACCACGGGCAAGCGCTACTACGGACTTACGTCCGATATTGCGACGCGACTGGAGGCGCACAACACCGGGATGAACAAGAGCACGGCCCGGGCCAGACCGTGGAGGGTCGTCACATTGATCGAATTCAGCTCTGCAGGCACGGCCGCGAAGTTCGAGCGCTATTTGAAGTCCGGCTCGGGCCGTGCATTTGCGCGCGAGCGGTTGGAGTAGCGTCAGGGGACACGTCTCTGGGCACCCGGGAAACTGGTCGAGCCGCTAAACAGGGCGACTCCCCGCTCTCAACGACCTACTTCGCCAACAACCCGACGACGGCCTTCTCGAATGTCTGCGCCGACGTGACGCCGTCGTAGCGCTCGCGGATGATGCCGTTGCGATCGAGCACGAACGCTACGGGCAGACCAAGAATGCCGCCGTAGCGTTCCGCCAGCGCGGCGTCGCCGATCGCGACCGGATAGTTCATGCCGTACTTCTTCGCGAACGGCGGCACCGGCCCCGCTTCGTCGTCCATAGAGATGCCGATGACGCTGAAGCCGCGGCTCGCATACTTCTTCTGCAACTCGACGAAGTGCGGGATCTCGACGCGGCAGGGCACGCACCACGTGGCCCAAAAATCGATCAGCACCACCTTGCCGCGGTAGTCGGCGAGCGTGAGCGGCTTGCCCGTGATGTCCTTCAGCGCGAACGCCGGCGCCGGCTTGCCGATCAGCGACGGCTCCTGACGCGCTACTGCGGGCAGGGCCGCACTCGACGCCGCCAGATGAACGCTGATCGTCACCGCCGCGAGGGCGAATGCCAGTTTCCGCACGGCGCTACTTGCCCTTCTGCGTGGGATAGCCCTTGGCGACCCAGTCGACGCCGAAGTTCTGCGGGAGCAGCAGCATCTTGGCGTTGGTGAACCCCATCGAGGTGACCAGTTCTTCCGCCGGCTTGACGTTGGGGCAGTGCTCGAGCGGACAGCAGCCGCAGTAGAGGACGATGAACGTGTCCTTCTTCAGCGACGCGAGTCGCTTGCGCAGGAGGCCGAGCCCCGTGCCGTCGGCGCCGGGGCCGATGAACTCCGACCCGGGAATGTGGGACTGCTCGTACAGCGACTTGAACCCCACCTGAATGATGAGCGGCTGCGGGCTCGTCGACTTCTTCATGATCGCCACCAGGTCCGCCGGGGCGATGGTCGGCAACACCTTCGCGTGGAGGCCGGCCGATCCGGCAACAAACAACAGGGACAACACAACAAGCGCGGTTCGGCGGGTCAGTGACATGTGGGCAAAGTCCTCCTGTTCAAACTACACCAAAGATGCAGGGGCCGGATGAATCGTGACAGCGCCCCGGCCCCCGCGCTATCGTTTCTTCATGTGCCAGCGAATTACATGCCCCAAGTGCGGTAAGCCCACCTGGACCGGTTGCGGTCAGCACATCGAAGAAGCGCTGCGCGGCGTGCCGGTCGACAAACGGTGCACGTGCCCGAAGGAGAAGTCCTTCCTCACGAAGCTGTTCGGGGGGTAGAAACGCGTGGCGCTGTGGGTGATCGCGATCGTCTTCGGGTCGCTCGCGGTTCGGGCCTACGCCGGCGGGTAGATCTGCCGCGACAGGTTCGCCGCGAACCGGCCGCCGAACAGCATAAGATGCGCGGTGGCCATTCATGGACACGCTCCTCTTTAACGACGTTGTCGTTGCGTGGGATCAGGCGGTGCTGCTGATCGAACGCGACGGCACCATCTCGGGATGGAATCCGGCCGCTGAGCGGTTGTTCGGCCATGCCGCCGCGGAGGTGGCCGGGCTTACGGTGGATGCGCTGTTTGCGTTCAATCGCCGCGAGGAGGTTCGCCAGATTCTGGACCGGATCGCGGGCGGCGGCGGCGTGGAGCGGCACGACACGATGGGGATGCATCGTGACGGCCGGTCCGTGCCGGTGTCGCTGGCTGTGGCGCCGGTCAGTGACGAGTCGGGGCGGGTCCTTGGCGCGTCGGTCATCCTCCGCGACATCACGCGGTTCCGAAACTCCGAAGAGAACTTCCGGCTGGTCGTTGAGGCCTCGCCCTCCGGCATGCTGCTCGTTGATCCGGCGGGGACGATCACGCTCGTCAACGCGGAGATCGAGCGCATCTTCGGCTACGGTCGTTCTGAGCTGGTCGGCGCTCCGCTTGATGCTCTGGTGCCCGCGAGTCGTCGCCCGGGGCATGCCGGCTTGCGCACCGGCTTCGAGGGCAGCCAGCAAACACGGCGCATGGGCAGCGGCCGGCTCATTACTGGATTGCGCAAGGACGGCGCTGAAGTCCACATCGAAGTGGCGTTGACGCCGCTGATGACATCGGTCGGGCCGGTCACGCTGGCGGTCGTGGTTGATGTATCTGAGCGCGAGGCGCTGCTTCAGCAACTCGAGGCGCAGGCGGTGGAACTCCGGCGTTCGAACGAGGAACTGACGCAGTTTGCGTATGTGGCGTCCCATGACCTGCAAGAGCCGTTGCGCATGGTGGCGAGTTTCGCCGAGTTGCTGGATGAGCGCAGCCGCGCACACCTCGACGAGAAGGGGCTGAAGTATCTGGGCTATGTCACCGAGGGCGCGCGTCGGATGCAGCAACTCGTGCGCGACTTGCTCGCATATTCCCGGCTCGGCACGCAGGGGCGTCCGATGGCGTCGGTGGACCTGTCGCGCGTGGCCCAGCGGGTCGTCGACGATCTGGCGCTCGCGATCCGGTCGAGCGGCGCCACCGTCGACATCGGCCCGCTGCCGACGGTGCAGGGCGATGAGGGACAGCTCGGGCAGTTACTGCAGAATCTGGTCGGCAATGCGCTGAAGTTCCGCGGCGAGGCGGCGCCACGCGTGTCGATCACGGCCACCTCCGACGGATCGATGTGCCACGTGGCGGTGGCCGACAACGGCATCGGGATCGACATGAAGTATCACGATCGCGTCTTCGAGATGTTTCAGCGCCTTCATGGCCGTGGCCAATTCGAAGGCAGCGGCATCGGGTTGGCGATCGTGCGCCGCGTCGTGCAGCGGCACGGCGGCACGGTCTGGTTCGAGTCGGCACCCGGTGCCGGCACCTGTTTTCACTTCACCCTGCCGCCCGCGCGCACCCTTTCGCCCACCTGAGGCGTCCAGTGAGCGTTAGCTGGGGTTAAGATATCGCCCGAGGATCACGCTGTGGTGCGGATTTTGGTGGTCGAAGACAACCCGGCGGACGCTGACCTGCTGGGGGAACACCTGCAGGGCCTCGGCCGCCCGATCGAGTTGACGACGGTCGCTGACGGCGCGACGGCGCTGGCCCGGCTGCGGTCGCCGGGATGCGAGCTCCCTGATCTCGTGATTCTCGACCTGAACCTCCCGGGCCTCAGCGGCTGCGATGTGCTCGACGACATCAAGCAGGATCCGCTGCTCCGTCGGCTGCCCGTGGTCGTGTTCACGCACTCCGACGCGGAGTCGGACGTTGCCAAGACCTACGATCTTGGCGCCAACTGCTTCATCACCAAGCCAAAGACGCTGGCCGACTTCCGGCTGGCGGTCAATCGACTGCAGGAATTCTGGTTTCGCGTGGCGACGCTTCCGCCGCTGCCGCCCAAGGCCTGACGCGCATGTTCATGGATCGCGCGCTCCCGTTGCTGCTGCTCGTTGAAGACAACCCGGCCGACGCCGACCTGGTGCGCGAGATGCTGGACGCCCCGGGCGGGCCCGGGTACCGCGTGGAGCACGTGCCCGGCCTGACTGCCGCCCTTCGCCGGCTCGAACCGAACTCCGGCGATCCGATCGATGTCATTCTGGCCGACCTGCGGCTCCCGGAATTGTCCGGCGTCAACATCGTCCGCGTGGTGCGCGACGTGTCGGGCCGCACGCCCATCGTTGTCCTGACGGGCGTGGAGGACGACGAAGAAACGGCGCTCGCGTGCATCGATGCGGGCGCGCAGGACTACCTGCACAAGTCGGAGATGCGGCCCGCGCTGCTGCGGCGCTCGATCGGGTACGCGCTGAGCCGCGTGCGCGAGGGCGAGGTGCGCGAGCTGCGCAACGCGCTCGAGCATTACCGCCAGATGTCGGGTCCGGCGAGCCCGACGAGCGTGACGGCGGCGTTGGTCGGCACGGCCAGCATTCGCGAGCGATTCCCCGACGTGTTCGACGGATTCGTGCAGAGCTACATCGTTGTGTTGCGCCATTACTTCGACCGGCTCGTGCTGGATGCGAAGCGCCCGCGCGACGAGATGGAACGGATCGTCACCAGCCTCGGCGACCATGGCGCCGGGCCGCGCGATTTGGTCGACGTGCACATGGTGGCGTTGAACCGATCGGTGGAAGCGCAGTCGGGCCTGAAGGCGCAGACGCTGTCGGTGGAAGGCCGGTTGCTCGCGCTCGAGATGATGGGACTGCTCGTGGACTACTATCGCGTCGGTCGACGGCGCCTGCGCGTTGGGACGGAAACCTCATGATGTACAAACTTCGGCTCTATGTCACCGGCCGCACGCCGAATTCCCAGCGCGCGATTGCCAACCTGCGTCAGTTGTGCGGCGACGAGTTGAAAGGCCGGTATGAAGTGGAGGTGTTCGATGTGCTCGAGCACCCGGCCCTCGCCGAGCACGACAAGATTCTGGCTACGCCGACGCTCGTCAAGCAACTGCCGGCGCCCGTGAAGAAGATCATCGGCGACCTGAGTGATCGCGAGAAAGTGTTGCTCGGCCTCGACCTGTTGCCGATCGACTCAGACCTGCCACTTGAAGGAGAACGGTGATGCACGATCGGCAGCTACCGGAACGGATGCCGACCGGCATCGCGGGATTTGATCAGGTCGCCAACGGCGGCCTGCCTGTGGGGCGCAGCACGCTGGTGGCGGGCACCGCCGGCAGCGGCAAGACGCTGCTGGCCATGCAGTTTCTGGCCGAGGGCTTTCGCCAGTTCGGCGAGGCTGGCGTGTGCGTGAGTTTCGAGGAGAGCCCCGCCGACCTGATGGAGAACGTGCGGTCGTTCGGCTGGCAGTTCGAAGACCTCGTCGAGCAGAAGCACATCGCGTTTGTGGACGGCAGCCCGGAACCGGGAGCGCCCACGGTTGAGGCCGGGGCGTACGATCTGTCGGCGCTGATGGCGCGGATCGAAAACGCGGTGCGTTCGGTGGGCGCCAAGCGTGTGGCGGTCGATGCCGTCGGCGCGTTACTGGCGCAGTTCAAGGATCCCGACGTGGTGCGCGCGGAGTTGCACCGCATCAACCAGGGGCTGCGGCTCCTTGGCGTGACCAGCCTGATCACGATTGAGCGCACTGACGAAGAGGGCAGCATCGGCCGTCTGGGCGTTGAAGAGTTTGTCGCCGACAACGTCCTCGTGTTGCGCAATCGTCTTGAACAGGAGAAGCGCCGCCGCACGGTGGAAATTCTCAAGTTCCGCGGCGCCACGCACCACAAAGGCGAATATCCCTTCACGGTCGACAACGAAAGCGGCATCACCGTCATTCCGCTGTCGGCGATGGAACTCCGGCAGAAGTCGTCGCAGGTGCGTGTGTCGTCCGGCGTCGCCGAACTCGATGTGATGTGCGGCGGCGGCATCTACCGCGACTCGGTCATCCTGGTCAGCGGCGCCACCGGCACCGGCAAGACGCTGATGGTCACCGAGTACATCAAAGCCGCCATCGAAGCCGGCGAACGCGCGCTGCTGTTTGGCGCCGAGGAAAGCCGCGAGCAGTTGACCCGCAACGCGGCCTCCTGGGGCGTGGATTTCGAAGAAGCCGAGCGCCGCGGCCTGCTCCGCATTGTCTGCCGTTATCCGGAGGTCATGGGCCTCGAGGACCACCTGCTGCAGATGCGGAAGGAGATCCGCGATTTCAGACCCAGCCGCGTGGCGGTGGACAGCTTGTCCGCGTTCGAGCGCGCGTCCTCCGCGAAGTCGTTCCGCGAGTTCGTGATCGCCCTGACCAGCTTCATCAAGCAGCAGGAGATCACCGGCCTGTTCACCAACACCACGTCCATGCTGATGGGCGGCGAGTCGATCACCGAAGCACACGTGTCCACGATTACCGACACGATCATTTTGCTGCGCTATGTGGAACTCTACGGCGAGATGCGCCGCGGCCTGACCGTGTTGAAGATGCGCGGCACGTGGCACCAGAAAGACATCCGCGAATACGTGATCGACGGCACGGGCATGCACATCAAGGCGCCGTTCCGCGGCGTGCACGGGATCCTCACCGGGTCGCCGGCCTACGTGTTCCGCGGCGAACAGGCCCGCCTCGACGAGCTCTTCCGGGGTGACGCCTAGGGTGGACGCGCGTCCGTCGTTCGGCACCACGGAAGGTGCGCAGCCCGAGACGGCGTACCGCGTGCTCCTGATCGAGGACGACCCGGGCGACGCCGACCTGACACGCGAACGGCTGTCGGATGTGCCCGGCCACGTGTTCTCGGTCGAGCACGTCGCCACACTCGACGCCGCCGTGCAGGTGCTCACTGACGGCGTGCAGGCGTTCGACGTCGTCGTCGTGGACCTCAACCTGCCCGACTCACGCGGGATCGACACGCTCGCTCGGGTGCGCACCGTGGCGGCCCACGTTCCGGTGATCGTGCTGTCCGGCCTGGGCGCACCGGAACTGCGCGAGCAGGCGCTCCGGGCCGGCGCGGCCGACGTGTTGCACAAGGACGAGCCTGCGTCGAAACTGCTGGCGCGGGCGGTGTTGTATTCCCTCGAGCGCATCCGCGCTGAGGCGGGGCGTCAGCGGATTGAGCGGCTGATTCTCGAGAGTCCCGACGGCGTGATCGTGACCGACAAAGGCGGTCGCGTGCTGTTCGTCAATCAGGCGGCGGAGGCGCTGTTCGGCCGGCCCGAGCAGAGCTTTGTGGGCGAGTTACTGGGGTTTTCGATTCAAGACGGCCAGACACTCGAAATCGAAGTGCTGCGCGGCCAGGAGCGCCGCGCCGCCGAATTGCGCGTCGCCGAGTGCATGTGGCAGGAGACCGAGGGGTTCCTGGCGACGATCCGGGACGTGACCGACCGCAACCGCATGTCGGAGCATCTGCGGCACAAGCAGAAGCTCGAAGCGATCGGCCAACTGGCGGGCGGCGTGGCGCATGATTTCAACAATCTGCTGACGGTCATCCTGTCGCGCGCGGACTTCGCGATTGATGGCGTCGACGCCACGAGCGAGGCCCACGCGCAACTCGAGGGCATCCGCCGCGCGAGCCGCCGCGCCGCGACCCTGACGCGCCAGTTGCTCACGTTTGCCCGCCGGCAAGCGCATGCCTCAGCCGTCGTCGACCTCAATGAGATCGTGCGAAACATGCAGCACATGCTGGGTCGACTCATCGGGGAACATATCGATGTGCGGCTGACGTTCGATCCTGATCTGCCGGCGATCCTCGCCGATCCCGATCAGATCGGCCAGGCCCTCACCAACCTGTCGCTGAATGCCCGCGATGCGATGCCGTCCGGTGGGCGTCTCTCGGTGTCGACCGCCGTGGTCACGCTCGAGGAGTCCGACGCGCGCGCCCTCGGGCTGATGCCCGGCCGCTTTGTCCGGCTGACCGTGGCGGATACCGGGCATGGCATTCCTGAGAGCATCCGCGACCGCATCTTCGAACCGTTCTTCACGACCAAGAAAGAGCGCGGCACCGGCTTGGGGTTGTCGATGGTCCACGGGATCGTCACCCAGGCTGGGGGACAGATCCGCGTGATCAGCGAGCCGGATACCGGCGCCACGTTCGAGATCTTTCTGCCGCCGGCGGCTGCCGACGACGTGGCCGCACCCGATCCGGCCGGTGCCGAGGCTCTGGTAGGCGACGAACGCATCCTGCTGGTTGAGGACGAGCCGGACGTGCGCGAAGTGGCGGCGGCCATGCTGGCCCGAAACGGCTATGACGTGGTGCCCGTCCCGGATGGGGCTGCCGCGCTGGAGGTCTGGAGAACTGCGATCGAGCCGTTTGCGCTGGTCCTGACCGATATCGTGATGCCCGGCATCAGCGGATGGGAACTCGGCGAGCAGATCAAGGCGCTGTCGCCGGACCAGCGCGTGCTCTTCATGTCGGGCTATTCCGACGAAGTGCTGGCCGATCACGGTGTGGTGGAGTCGTCGATTCCGCTCCTGCAGAAGCCGTTTACCAGCGCCGACTTGGCGCGGGCCGTGCGACGCTCCCTCGACGGCCCGGCCAAAAATCTCACTAAGCCGTACTAATATTTCTCCCGCCTCGGCCGATTACCCATGAGTCTCGGCTTGAGCAGCCTTGTCACGCAACGTGACCTGCACCCAGCCGAACCGCCCGAGCCGTGCACTTCGACTCGGGCACTTTCGAGGAGGGTGTTGTGGGTAACTGGACAATTGGCAAGAAACTGTACAGTATCGTCGGGGCGCTGGCCCTGTTGTTGGGTGTGGCGAGCGGGTTTGCCATGTGGAGTGGCGGAAACCTGAATGACAGCATCGACACGGCACTCAGCAAGACGGGCAAGAAGGTCGAGCTGGCGCTGCGGATTCAGCAGAATGCCCTGGCCCTGAGGGGTGAACAGCGGCGCCTGCTCGTTGCGTCCTTCGGCAAGGACCCCGACGCGATGGAAGCGGCCTCGAAGGCCATCGACGACATCATCAAACTGAACAAGGAGCGCATGGCGCAAATAACGCCGTTGCTGGCTACCGCGGAGGGCAAGAAACTGGTCGCCGACATCGACACGGCAATCGATGCCTGGGCGGTGACCGACGGGGAAGTGGACACGCTCGCCAAAGCCGGGAAGTCGATGGAAGCCTGGGCCGAGGCCAAGGAGAAGAGCAACCCCCTCATCGCGCAAGTCGACGAAATGACCGACAAGCTCCTCGCCCAGCAGGATGCGTTCATCAAGAACGCCGAAGCCGAGGCCGAGGCGACCTACGCCGGCATTCGCTACACGATGTTCGGCATCATCTTCATGTCGGTGCTGATTGTGGCCGGCGCGATCTTCATCGTGCGCGGCACCAGCAACTCGCTGCGCCGGGTGGCTGTGGAACTGAAGGACGGCGCCGCGCAGGTGGAGCAGGCGGCTGGTCAGGTGTCGACCTCCGCGCAGTCGCTCTCGCAGGGCGCGACCGAGCAGGCCTCCTCACTCGAAGAAACCTCGGCGTCGATGGAAGAGATGGCGTCGATGACGCGCCGCAACGCCGACAACGCCGCGCAGGCGGCGAAGCTCGTGAACGAAGTGGCCCATCAGGTGACGGCGTCGAACACGGCGCTCGGCGAAATGGTCGGGTCGATGGACGGGATCCGCGAGTCGAGCAACAAGGTCGCGAAGATCATCAAGACGATCGACGAGATCGCGTTCCAGACCAACATCCTGGCGCTCAACGCGGCGGTGGAAGCGGCGCGCGCAGGCG
>CAYHEX010000165.1:0-9697 GCA_964355365.1 uncultured Solibacteraceae bacterium
GCGGCACGATGGGGTCCAGGCCGACGAACGACTCGAGCACCGGCACGGGTGCGGTCTCCGTGGCGGGCGTGCGTACCCCGGCGATGGCTTTGGCGGCGCGCGAAATCAACGGCGCGGTGATGGTCGTCACTCCCGCGATGCGTCCGAGTTCCAGCGCACGGTCGCAGAGCAGGTTGATGCGCCGCGGTAATCCGTCGGACAGATCCACAATCCGCGCGAGCGCGTCGCGATCAAACTCCACAGCATCCTTGCCGCCGGCCACCGCGAGACGATGCCGGATGTACGCATCCACATCCCGCTCCAGCAACGGGCCGAGCGAAATGCGCCGCGAAATACGGTCCGCCAAGGCGCGCATGGCGTCGCCGCGCAAAGTCTCGACGAGACCAGGCTGGCCGACGAGCACGATCTGCAGCAACCGGCGGCCGTCCAGCTCCATCGAGCCCAGCACGCGAATCTGATCCAGCACCTTCGGCGACAGGCTCTGCGCTTCGTCGATGATCACGACGGCGTAGGAGTTGAGCGGCACGAGGGACCGCAGAAATGTTTCGAGCGTGTCGAGCAGTTGCGGCACGTCCGCGTGCGCGAATGCGCCCTTGCGAATGTCGTCGCGCGTGACCAGTTCGAAGTCGCGCAGGATGGTGCGCAGCACTTCGGCGTCGCTCATGTACGGATTCAGAATCAGCGCCGAAAACGAGCGGTGTCCCAGCGAGTCGATCACCGCGCGGCACAACGTGGTCTTGCCCGTGCCGGTGTCGCCGGTGAGCAGCAGCAGGCCTTCACGACGCCGGAGGCCGGTCAGCAGGTCGTCGAAGGCCTGACGATGCGCCGCGCTGAGATACAGGAAGCGCGGATCGGTGGTCAGCGAAAATGGCTGCTCGCGCAAGCCGTAGAATGCCTCGTAAAGCGGCTCGTTCAGAGTGTCCGGTGAGGGCGGGGGCTGCACGGTGCGATTATATAGATCAGTCCAGTGTCCAGCGTCCAAAGTCCAGGGTCCACAACCGTCCAGAGTCCCAAAGTCCCGCGTCCCGGGTTCCTCAGGTTCGTCCTGCTGAACCTCGTCATGTGGGTGTTGATGACGGCGATCCTGATCGCGTTGCCGGATCAGCTGGATCGGTGGATGGATCTGTCAGTGGCCCGAGCAGTTGGCTGGGCCGTGGCCGGCGCGTTGTGGGTGGTGGCGATTGAACGGCAGTGGCAGGCGCGCATGGGGGCGCTGGCTCGATTTCCCCTGCAGGTCCTCCTGTGGGCGAGCGCCGCGCTCGTGGCGATGTGGATCAGCGATCAGTTCAGGCTATAGCCAGAACTTGCCACTTCCCACTTGTAACTTGTTACTTGAATTGGGGTGGACGACGGGGATCGAACCCGCAACGTCCGGCGCCACAGGCCGGTGCTCTACCATTGAGCTACGCCCACCACAGGCGAACCTCAAAGATAACACACGGACTATCGCCCTCGAACCCCTCGGCCGCGGCCGCCGAACGGGCCGCCCCGCCGCCCCTGCTGAAATGTCTCGAGTTTCTTCGACTGCTCCGGCGTGAGCACTTTGGTAATCGCATCCGTCATGAGCAGTTGTTCCTCGGAAAATTTCTTCGATGCGTCTTCCTGCAGCGTTCGCAGACGCGGCCGGCTGGCGTCGACGATGGCGGTGATCTTCGTCTTCTGATCGGCCGTCAGCGTGAGGGCCTCGTCGAGCTCGTTGACGAATACTTCCGTGGGCGGGCCGCCTTGCTGCCCACCGCGTCCACCCATGCCGCGGTTGCCGGGCATGTTCTGTCCGCCTGGAGCGCCTGAACCCGGCCCGCCGCCCGGGCCACCGCCGGGACCGCCACGAAATCCAAAGGCGGGGCGGCGTTGTCCCCAGCCCATGGCGCGATCGAGGGCCACGCCCGACGCCACTCCCGCGGCGAACAGGATCACGACGAACGAGGCGAACCAGACGTGGCTGCGATTGATCATGACGGCTACTGTTCCTTCGCGCCCGACACCGACGGTGTGGACGTCACGTAATTCGACAACGCATCATCCGGACCGGCGTTCAGAAACAGCGACAGCAACGTGTCTTCCGACACATCGTCGGCCCACAGCGCCGAGGCGACCGAGGCGGACGAGTCGTCGGCCGACGCCGTGACTTCCACGGTGGTATCGACCGAGCGCACGGCCATGACGGCGACGATCACGAGGGCCGCAGCCACGGGCGCCGCGCGCAGGGACCACACGCGCCAGTTGATATTGAGGCGATCGATCCACGGACGTTCGGCTTCGAGCGTGCGTCGAATCCCGGCCGACAGATCGCGGACAGGGACGATGGGGCGCGCCATGAGCAACGCCCGCGACGCGCGCTGTGCGGTGAAGAGCGCCCGGCAGTCGTCGCAGGCGGCAAGGTGCGCGTCGAGGTCGCGACGCAGTTCGGGTGCGAGCGACTCGTCGGCGGCCTGAGCGATCTGGTGTTCGAATCCGTGCGTCATGGTCATCTCAGCAGTTCTCGAAGGCGCTGCCGTCCTCGAAATATTCTCGACTCGACTGTGCCGAGCGGCACGTCGAGCTGCTCGGCGATTTCCTTGTAGTCAAACCCTTCCACGTCCCTCAACAGCACCGCTTCCCGCTGGTCGGCGGGCAGTTGCGCCAGCGCCCGGTCGATGGCATCCCGATCGACGTGGCGCCCCTCCGGGTTGCTCTCGCCGACCGGGTCCCGGGTCTCGCCGGAGTCTCCGATCGGCTCGTCCAGACTGACGGCGCTCAACCCGGCGTGGCTGCGCTTCTTTTCCAGCCACGTGCGAAACACATTCGTGGCGATCTGATACAGCCACGTCTTGAAACTGCTCGTGCCGCGAAAGCCCTTCAGGCTCCGGTAGGCGCGAAGGAACGCCTCCTGGGCCAGATCCTCGGCGTCGCCGTCGGCGTTGGTCAAGCCGCGGAGATAGCCCACGAGCCGCGTCTGGTGACGCCGCACGAGGGTCTCGAACGCCGCGATGTCACCGGAAGCGGCCGCGGCCACGAGGGGCTGGTCAGCGTCCACTCAGCAGCTCACCCATATAGACCGGGGCACCATCGCGAATATTCCGGCTCATCGCCGGACCGTTCGAATGACGGTGCCGACCGGGCGGCCGTCGAGGAAGACCCGGGCGCGGAGGATCAGGTCCCCCGTGGGGGCGCCCGCTGGGAACGGAAGGGTGGCCCGGGCCAGGCGGCGGTCGGCGACGGCGCTGGCGGCGATGGTCATGTCGGTCGACGCCAGGGCCGGGCCGTCGGCGGCGGCGGCCAGTTCCAACGTCGCGGTCGGCGCGCCCGCCAGCAGCGGCACGCCGTAGATCTCGAGGAAGCCCGTGACCTCGCTGGCGGTGACGAGGTCGAAGCGCGGCTGAAAAGCGCCGTTCGTGATGCGGCCCGCCATCAGCGTGCTGAGTTGCAGCGGGGCGGCGTCGGTGAGCTGCGCGTCGAGCGGCACGTCAACGACACCCTGGCGCCCGATGGCGTCGCTGGCGGCGATGCGCACTCGGTAGCGGCCCGGCAGCACGGCACCGGCAGTGACGAGAGGCGCGGCCGCCAACTCCCGGGCGTCGGCGACCCACTCGGCGCCCTGGCCGCCGCTCTCGCTGATGAGGGCGAAGGCCGCAGACTCCAACGCCGCCGTGCCGAGCGTCTCCGCCATGACGACGACCTTGACGCGGTCCGATTCATCTGCGCGGTAGGCGAACGCTGTCGCGCGGAGCGGCAGGTCGCGATAGCCGCGGATGTTGTCTCTCAGCAAGCCGGCGAGCGGCGAGGCGTCTGCTGTGGTCTTCGTGCTCTCCGTGCGCGCGGTGATCTGGAATCCGGCGCGCGACTTCAGCGTGACGTTCGGCCGGTTGAGCGTGACCTGGATTCTGTGGTACTTGCCGTCTCGTTCTTTGTCGGACGGCTCGAATCCGATCAGGTAGTACGCCGACGTCGACAGGTCGATCCGGGTCATGACGGCATCCACGCGAGCGGACGGACGGAACATCTCGCCGCCGGTGACGGCGGCGACGTTCTCGAGCCCCGTCATCTCCATGCCGAGATCGCCGGGTTCATCGGCGGGCGCGCGGCGACGGCCGATGTCGTAGAGCGGGCGGTTCACCTGAATGACGAACGTGCGCACGCGCGCCAGATCCGCCGCCTTGCCAAGATCCTGCAACTCGCGCCGTACGGCGGGCATGTCGATCAACCGCTCCGAGACGAAGATGATCGACTTGGTGCCTTCAAGCGCCGACAGTCCGCTGAGAAACGCCGAGAGCCCACGCACGGTGTCGCGGGCGCTGTTGGTCAGTTCGCGTGCGTAGTCGCGCGCGTCGCTCATCAGGGCGGGCACGCAGACGTTGAGCGTTTCGTTGTGGCACTCGCGGTCGACCATCTCGTTGATCAGGTTCTTCGACAGTTCCTCGTCGCCGTTCTGGCGGGCCAGCGCGGCGAGCGCTTCCTTGATGCTGAAGTCAAACCGCGACGACATGCGTGGCGCGTGCCCGGTGACGCGGGAGAGCGCGGCGCGAGCGGCCGCATGGTCGGTGGTGAGATCGGCCTCGATCTTTCCCCGGGGCAGGGTGACCACCGCGACGCGATCTTCGGGCGCGAGCCGATCGAGCAGCCGCGACGCCGCATCGATCACCGGCTTCTCGTTGCCTGGATGAATCTGGTCGTGATCGATGGCGAAGACGAACGTCCGGCCCTTCGGATCGGTGTTGGTGGCGAACGGTGCGGGTGCCTTCGCGGCCGACGACGGGGTTGCCGCCGCGGTCGCGCGGTTCGGGTCGGCCAGCCGCACGAGCTGCACGGATTGCAGCGCGCGCACCTTGCCATCAACTTTGAGGGTGAAGTCCTTGGCCGTCAGATCGGCGATCGGTGCGCCCTCTGCGTCGGTGGCGAGCACGTCGATCGAGACTAGCTCCGCGCCGGACTTGAACTGCGCCTGCGCGGAGAAGGCAGAAGGCAGAAGGCAGAAGGCAAAAACAAAGGCGGAAACAAAGTGAGAAACAAAGGCAGAAGCAAAACCGGGAAAGGAGATCTTTGTCACGGCGGGACTGATTCTGTAATCAAACAGGGTCACTGCACAACTGTAACTGGTTGTGGCTGAGGTATTTGTCCGCTCTGGCGTCCGGTACGCGCCTTGCGACTGCATTCTGGCGATGCGACATGAGAGAGGATTCACGCTGACCGAATTGGTCGTCTCGATGGCGATCGCCGTCACCGTGATCGCGATCTGCATCGCGTGGGTGCCCCCGATGACCGAAGTGATGCAGGCCGACTCGGACCTGCAGGTCCTGAAGGGGACTGTCGTCCTGGCGCGCGAGGCGGCGACGAATCAGCGGCGCTCGGTGGAACTCGAGTTTCTGGTGCCCAACGTCGTGCAGGTCGTGCGCCAGAACCTGCCCAACGGCACCACCGTCCTCTCGCGCGTTGTCCTCCAGCATGGCGCGGCGTTCCTGCGGTTCGCGGGCGAGCCCGACACGCCGGACGGGTTTGGGGCGTCGGCGGCCGTGAACCTCAGCGGTGCGGCGCGTGTGTTCTTCACCGCCGACGGGACCCTGACGGATCTGGACGGCAACCCGGTCAACGTGACGCTGTTCATCGGTCAGCCGATGCGGCCGCTCACGTCGCGCGCCCTCACGATCTTCGGACCGACCGCGCGGGTGCGCGGCTATCGATGGAACGGTGCGACATGGCGACAGTGAGGAACCGGTCGGACGGGTTCACGCTGATCGAGGTGTGCGTGGCGATGCTGCTCGTGGCGACGAGCGCGCTCTCGCTGGCCGGCCTGATCGCCTTCAGCGCCCGCATGACGCTTGGATCGCAGGACCAGCTGATCGCGAGTCAACGCGCGGCCGAGGCGGTGGAGAGTGTGTTCAAGAGCCGCGATACGCGGCTGCTGACCTGGACGCAGATCCGCAACATCGCCGGGCAGAGCGGCGCCGACGGCGGCATTTTCCAGGATGGCGCCCGCGACATTCGCGATCCCGGCGCGGACGGTCTCATCAACACGGCGGATGACGGCGACGTCACGACCACCGTGACGCCCGGCCCCGACGGTTTACTCGGCACGGCGGATGACGTGCACACCGCCCTCAGCGGATTCTCGCGCGAGATCGAGATCCGCGATCTTGAACAGAATCTGCGTCAACTGCGCGTGATCGTGCGATACCGCACCTTTCTTGGACAGCGCGAATACGTGCTGACGACCTATGTCTCTGCGTTTGCGTAGGACGGGGGGACGGGCGGGTGCGGCGGGGTTCTCGCTGGCTGAGACGCTGGTGGCGACGACGCTGACGATGATTGTGCTGGGGACAGCGGTCGGCGCATTGTCGGACGCCGTGAAGCTCGGCGACAAGACGCGACGCGTGGCCGACACCAACCAGGGGCTGCAGGCCGCGCTTGCGCTGATGGTGCGCGACTTCATTCAGACCGGTCACGGCATCCCGAGCGGCGGCATTCCGTTGCCGTCCGGTGATGGGGCGGTGGCGATCGGGCGACCCGGGCCTCCCGGTGCGTCGCTGACATTCCCGGCGGACTGGCAGACCGTACCCGCCGTCTCGCCGGGCGCGGGGCTGGGTCCGACCATTCGCGGGCAGGCGACCGACCTGGTCACCATCATCTCCGCGGACGCCACGCTGGCGCTCAGCCAGTGGCCGCTCGCGGCGGTGGCGGCCGACGGATCGAACATCACGGTCGACGCGCGGACCGCGATCACCGGCGCCGGGGGCGTGCACGCGGGCGACATCATCATGTTCAGCAACGCGCTGGGCAATGCGCTGCAGTCGGTGACGCGCACAGATCAGCAGACCGTGTACTTCGAAGCCGGTGACGCCTGGCACCTCAACCAGCGCGGCGCGGAGACCGGCTCGGTGATGGCGCTCCGGTCCGGCGAGTCTTTCCCGCCGACGACCGCCACGCGGATCGTATTCATCAGCTACTACATCGACGCGGTTACGGACACGGAGTGGCCCCGTCTGGTCCGGCAGGTCAACGCGGGCGTGCAGCCGGCCGTGGCGCTGGGTGTGGAGAACCTGCAGTTCTCGTTCGATCTCGTGGATGGGTTGACCAATCCGGCCAACGTGAGGACCCCGGCCGACGAAAACAGCGCGAACCAGATCCGCAAGGTCAACATCTTCGTCGCCGGCCGCTCGCAGGATCTGGATCAGTCCACGGGCGCATTCTTCCGCAATGCCGTGGCCACGCAGGTCAGTCTGCGGAGCCTTTCATTCATGGATCGCTACCGATGAGACCGGATATGACGAAGAGTAGGGAAGCCGGCACCGCACTGGCCGGCGCGATGTTGGTGACGCTGTTGATGGCGGCCGTCATGGTCAGCGTGGCGTCGATCGTGTCGACCGACGTGCAGACGCGCCGCGCGGACGGCGCGCGCACGCAGTCGTTCTACGCCGCGCAGGCTGGGCTGGAGAAGCTGACCGCGGATCTGGGCAACCTGTTCAGCGTCAACGTGGCGCCGACCGGTGCGGCGATCAACGCGCTCACGGTGCTGTCGCCCACGTTGAGCGACGTGGCGTGGCGTCGGCCGGACGGCGCGAGCGGCTACCGCGTGACATTTCCTGCCGACGGCAGCGGCAATCCCACCGCGCTGGCGCAAATGGTGCAGGCCGGGCCGTTCCAAGGGCTGGTCGGGCTGTCGACGCAGTATCAGATGGACGTCACGGCGCAGCTGACCGACGGCGCGGAGACCAACCTCACGCGCACGCTGCAAACCGTGAGCATTCCGGTGTTCCAGTTCGGCATGTTCTCCGAGAACGACCTCAGCTTCTTCGCTGGGCCGGTCTTCAATTTCGGCGGCCGGGTGCACACGAACAGCGATCTGTATCTGGCGAGCGGCGCCACGCTGACGATGTCGGACAAGGTTACGGCGGTCGGCGAAGTGGTGCGCACGCATTTGTCGAATGGCTGGCCCACGTCCACCAACTACACGGGCAACGTGCGCGTGATCCGGGCGCCGAATGCGTTTCGCGATCTCGCGGCGAACGAAGGCAGTCTGCTGGGCACGCTCGGCAGCGCGGTGAACGAACCCCGGTGGACGAATCTCTCCACGGGGACCTACAACCACAACATCGGCAACGGGCGCACGGGCGCGCGCCGGCTGGATCTACCCCTGGTCAGTTTCGGGGCGTCGCCGATCGATCTGATCCGCCGGCCGCCGGTCAACGAAGACGTGAGCAACCCACTCGTGCTCCAGCAGCGGTTCTTCGCCAATGCGAGTGTGCGCATTCTCCTGTCGGATACCGCGGCGGACATCCTGGGGTTGCCGACGGTGACGGCGACCGATCCCATCGCACTCGGCAACCTCGCGGTCACGCCGGTGGCCGGCTACGCGATCAACGCGACGCATCCGCCCTTCTCCGTGTCGCCGGGGCCGGGCACGGCCGGTGTGAAGACGACAGCGGGCACGCCGATCATCGGGGGGTTCATCAAGGTTGAGGTGCAGAACCAGGCAGGCGCGTGGCAGGACGTGACGCTCGAAGTCCTGAATCTCGGCGTGGCGTCGCGCCAATGGCCGGATCCTTCGACCGGCAATCCCAACTGCGCGGATCCGAATCCGAACGCGATCCTCCGGTTCGAGCGGCTGCGCGACAACAACGCGTGTCTGAACGGCAGCATCGTGGCGACCGACTACGTGCCCGACGTGCTGTACGACACGCGCGAGGGTGTGCTGCGCGACGGCACGGCCGATACGGCGCCGGTGCAGTTTGGCGGGATCATCCACTACGTCGAGCTCGACGTGAACAACCTGCGGCGGTGGATTCAGGGGACCATCGGTATCGCCGGCGTCAGCGCGCAGTCGGTCAACGGCTACACCGTGTACTTCTCCGATCGGCGCGGCAATCGGAATGCCGCCAATGCGGAGACGGGCGAGTACGGCTTCGAGGACATCGTCAATCCCCTGTTGGCGAAGGGGACGCCCAACGGCGCGCTCGACACCGGCGAAGATCTCAACGGCAACCTCGCGCTCGACGTCTACGGGCAGACTCCGCGCCTGCTGGCCGGCATGACGGCGCCGCTCGACGCGGCCGCGCGGCCGTGGTCCAACGTGGATCCGGCCAACGCGATCAATGCGGCCACCGAGCAACAGATCGCGCGCCGCAACCCGCCGATCTTCTTTCGCCGCGCGCTCAAGCTCATCAACGGGTCGCTCGGCAATATCGTCGCGCCGGGGCTGACGATCGCCTCGGAGAATCCGGTGTACGTCCAGGGGAACTGGAACGCGAACAACGCGGGCTTCGGCAATCCGCATGTGTCTACGGCGATCCTGGCCGACGCGGTGACCTTGCTGTCGAACAGTTGGAACGACCGCATGTCGTTCAACGACCCGCACAACGAGTCGCCGCGCGATGCGTCCACGACGTGGTATCGCTTCGCCGTCATTGCGGGCAAGGGGCTGTCGTTTCCGCGCCCGGCCGGGATGGCTCAAGACTACGGGACCGACGGCGGCGCGCACAATTTCCTGCGTTACCTCGAGAACTGGGGCGGACAAACGCTGAACTTCCGTGGGGCAATCGCCACGATGTTCCGCAGCCGGCAGGCGGTTGGCACGTACAAGTGCTGCTCGGACGTCTACTCTCCGCCGACGCGCGGATACAACTTCGACACGGACTTCCTCGTGCCCGCCTTGCTCCCTCCCCGCACGCCGATGTTTCGCGATGTGAACATTACGGGGTTCGCGCAACTCGTTCGGCCGCGGTAG
>CAYHEX010000166.1:0-9677 GCA_964355365.1 uncultured Solibacteraceae bacterium
GCCGCAGGCCAAACCGGCCGCTCAGGCCGCCGTCAAGCCGGCTCCAGCCGCCCTCGGCAAGATCACCAGCCCGAAGGACGCCTGGGGCCACAACGTCGGCGACGACTACTTCCTGGCGAACTACAAGCAGGAGTACGACTACTTCAACCTGCTGGCGAAGCAGTCGAACAAGATCCACATCCAGGACATCGGCAAGTCGTCGGAAGGCCGCCCGATGATCACCGCGATCATCACGTCGCCGGCCAACTACGCCAAGCTGGCCCGCTACAAGGAGATCTCGCGCAAGCTGTCGACCAATGACGTGAAAGACGACGCCGAAGCGCGGGCGCTGGCCAAGGAAGGCAAGGCCGTGGTCTGGATCGACGGCGGCCTGCACGCCACGGAAGTCCTTGGCGCGCAGCAGCTGATCGAAACGGTCTACCAGCTCGTGAGCGGCACCGACGAGGAAACCAAGCGCTTCCTCGACGACGTGATCATCCTGTGCACGCCGGTGAATCCGGACGGGCAGGACCTGGTCAGCGACTGGTACATGAACCAGGGCAATATGAGCGTGCCGGTGCTCTACAACAAGTACGCCGGCCACGACGACAACCGCGACTCGTTCATGAACGCGCTGGCCGAAACGACCAACATCAGCCGCGTGATGTATCGCGAGTGGTTCCCGCAGATCATGTACAACCATCACCAGACCGGCCCGGCCGGCACGGTGATGTTCGCGCCGCCGTTCCGCGATCCGTTCAACTACAACTTCCACCCGGGCATCCCGGCGCGCATGGACCTGATCGGCTCGGTGATGGCCGATCGCTTCATCGCCGAACACAAGCCGGGCGTCACCTCGCGCAAGGGCGCGAGCTACTCGACGTGGTGGAACGGCGGCCTCCGCACGACGGCCTACTTCCACAACCAGCTCGGGATCCTGACGGAAACGATCGGCAGCCCGACGCCCCAGAGCATTCCGTTCCTCGATTCGAAGCTCATCGGCGACATGAACATGTGGTGGCCGATTGGTCCGAAGAACGTCTGGCACTTCCGCCAGTCGATCGACTACTCAGTGACGGCCAACAAGTCGATCCTCGACTTCGCGTCGCGCTACCGTGAGGTCAACCTCTTCAACATCTACCAGATGGGCAAAGACCAGATTCAGTGGGGCAACGAAGACCATTGGACGATCACGCCGCATGAAGTCGATCGCGCGAAGAAGGAACTCGGCATGGCGACCGCGGATGCGGGCGCGGGTCGCGGCGGCGCGGGCGGCGCCGGTGGTGGACGCGGCGGCGCCGGCGGCGGAGCCGCAGCCGGTCAGCCCGAAGATAACGCCCTCTGGAAGAAGCTGCACGAGCCGGCCGCGCGCGATCCGCGCGGGTTCATCGTTTCGGCCAGTCAGGCGGACTTCGGCACGGCGACCAAATTCATCAACGCGCTGCTGAAGTCGGGCATCACGATCCTCAAGGCCGACAAGGACTTCACGGTCAACGGCAAGTCGTACCCGAAGGACTCGTATGTCGTGAAGACGGCGCAGCCGTTCCGCGCGCACGTGATGGACATGTTCGAACCGCAGGATCACCCGGACGACTTCGCGTATCCGGGCGCGCCGCCGAGCCGTCCGTACGACAACGCGGGCTGGACGCTCGCGATGACGATGGGCGTGGAGTTCGATCGCGTGCTCGAGGCGTTCGACTGCGCGTGCTCGAAGATCACGACGGAACTCGCCAAGGTGCCGGCAGGCGTGATCAAGACGGCCCAGGGCCCGGCGGGCTACTACTTCAGCCACAAGAGCAACGACAGCTTCACGGCGATCACGCGCCTGCTGAAAGCCGGCGACGACGTGATGTGGCTCGACAACGGCCCGATGGGACGCGGCACGTTCTACGTGACGTCGCGTCCGACGACGCTCGCAGTGCTGCAGAAGGCGGCGACCGATCTCGGCGTCAGCTTCGAGTCCACCGCGACGGCGCCGACCGGCGCGATGAAACACCTCAAGCCGCTGCGCGTTGGCCTGTTCGACACGTACGGCGGCGGCATGCCGTCCGGCTGGACGCGGCTGATCTTCGAGAACTTCGAGCTGCCGTATGAAGTCGTGTATCCGCCCGACCTCGACAAGGGCAACCTGCGCGCGAAGTTCGACGTGCTCGTGTTCAACGGCGCGGGTGTGGCGGCCGGCGCGGGTGGTCGCGGCGCGGGCGGCGGAGCCGGCGGTGGCGCTGGAGCTGGCGGTCGTCAGGGCGGCGCGGCGCCGGGCCGCGAAGGCTTCACGCCGAAGCCGATTCCCGAGGAGTTTGCGAAGCGTCAGGGCCAGGTGACGGCCGCGACGATGGACAAGATCAAAGAGTTCGTGAACGCCGGCGGCACGGCGATCTACATCGGCGACATCGCAATGGCCGCGGCGCAGGCTTACGGTTTGCCGCTCACCAACCACCTCGAGGGACTGGGGCAGGACAAGTTCTACCTGCCCGGATCGGTGCTGCGCATGTCGGTGGACGACACGGATCCGATCGCGCACGGATACAACAAGGAGATCGACGTCTTCTTCGACAACGATCCGGTCTTCAAGCTCGGTGCCGACGCCGCCGCGAAGGGCGTGAAGCCGATCGGCTGGTTCGCCAGCGAATCACCGCTGCGCAGCGGTTGGGCGTGGGGCGGTTCCGCGTTGAACAAGGGTGTCGCGATGATCGATGCGACGGTCGGGCAGGGCAAAGTCTATCTGTTCGGACCGCAGTTGTTGTTCCGCGCGCAGCCGCACGGGACGTTCAAGTTCGTGTTCAACGGGATGTACCTCGCGGGAGCGAAGTAACACCGACAGGTGCGGTCAGGTGCGCGCGGGTGCGCGCAGGTGCGGTCGGGTGCGAACAGGTGCACGGTGGGGCCGGCGAGAAATCGCCGGCCCTTCTTCTTTGGGATAATGGCGCGATGGTTCAGTGGACGTATCCGGACTTTCTGATGGAGTCACTCGCCCGGCACGGCGTGGCGCCGCGTGCGGAGACGCCGCCGCGCATCGTGCGCGACTTCGTGCGAGACCTGTATCTGTACGAGATCCGGAACTTGCGGGATCGTCGGCGGTCGGGTGAGATTCCGAAGGGCGACTACGTGGGGTTGGTGGTGGCGCTGCGCAAGCGCTACTTGCCGCTCAGCTTGACGCCGGCGCAGTGGGACGAGATTTGCGGTGCGGATCCGGACCGTCCCGCTGAAGACGACGATCCGTCGTTGCGGAGTCTCGGCCAGCACGACGACCCCGGCGGCGTGTGGCGGCCGCGGTCGAGGTCCTAACCGAGGCGTTCAGGTTCCCAGCGCATGCCGATGCTGAGGATGCGCTGGAGCAGTGCCGGGTAGTCCACGCCGGCGCTTGCCGCGGCTTCCGCGAAGTCTTCTTTGCGGGCGATCTGCGGATTCGGGTTGGCTTCGAGCACGTACACGCGTCCGTCAGCGGTGAGGCGTAGATCGATGCGCGCGTAGCCGCTCAATTCCAGCGTCTGATACACGCGCTTGGCCACGTGCTGGATGCGATCGGCGACCTCTGGCGCCAGATCGGCCAGCCCGGTGGCGATGCCCATGCGCTTCTGATACTTGGCATTCCACTTCACGCGGCCGGTGGCGATTCGATGTTGGTCGTCGGGCATATTCGCGAATGACATCTCCCAGATCGGGAACGCCTGCAGCCGCTGGTTCCCGAGCACGGCGACGTAGAGTTCGCGGCCCTCGATGTATTCCTCGATGATCGCGTCGGTCGTTACCGAGTCGTGGATGAACTGCACGCGCTCGCGCAGCTTGGCCTCGTCTTCGATCACGGAGGCTTGCGAGATACCGATCGAGGCTTCCTGCGTCAGTGACTTCACGATCACTGGAAACTTGAAGCGGGCCGGCAGGCGCGGCTTGCGCCCGGTGCGGACCACGGCAAACTCCGGCACCGGGATGCGGTGGTAGTGGAGCAGCTTCTTCGAGAGGGCTTTGTCGCGCGACAGCAACATG
This sequence comes from uncultured Solibacteraceae bacterium, assembly GCA_964355365.1. Taxonomy (GTDB): domain Bacteria; phylum Acidobacteriota; class Vicinamibacteria; order Vicinamibacterales; family SCN-69-37; genus SCUN01. Next base: position 3,964 of record CAYHEX010000166.1, read on the forward strand.
CCGCGCGGGTTACTGCCGGTGTACGACAGGCGCAGCAGCTCGAGGTAGGCGACGACGTTCTGATCGAATGTGCCGACCTCGTGAAACGCTTCCATCAAATTGAACGCGATGTGCGGCTTGAACTCGTTGTTGGCCTGGCGAATGCCCGCCAGATCGTCCTTGACGCCGAGCACGTGCACGTCATGTTCGAGTTGGTCCCGCACCGTCGTCAACACGTCGTACTCGGTGCGCCATGGCGACGTCAGCGGATCCTGACCCGTGATGTCGGCCGGCGGCACCAGGTAGTCGTGCATCAGCACGAGAACTCTCAGCTTCCGCATTCACAGGCATTCTAGTACAGGCCGCGCGAACTTGGTACCTCTTGTGTGTGTCGATACGGATCGAACGGCGGCACGAAGCGCTCGTCGGGCACGGGCAGAATCTCGCGCAAGTAATACGCGAGTCCGCGCTCGCGTCGCCAGTCGCGCGGATAACCGAGCGACACCTCTTCGTAACGCACGCCATGCCGCACGAGCGTGGTCCGCAGATGCACGTGTCCGCTGATGACCGCGCGCGCGCGAAAGCGCTCACCCCACTGTTCTGTGCGCGTGGTGCCCGACCAGATGGAGAAGCGTGGAATGCGCGGAGGCCGAGCGAGGTCGTAGCGTAGCGGCCAGTGATTGATGAGGATCGTGCGCGATCCGGCCGGCAGCGCGGCCAGTCTCGCTTCGGTGACGTCGCATCGCGCGTGACACCACGCGTCGCGCGACGGCCACGGGTCGGGATGCAGCAGCGACTCGTCACTGGCGCCGACGCCGGACGCCCGCGCCCAGCCGACGGCGTCTTCGCGCGACACGTCCGCCGGACGGAAGCTGTAGTCGAACAGCAGAAACATCGGGACGATGTAGGTTGTCGGATCGGTTGACCCTTCGACTGCGCTCAGTCCGGGCCTGCCCCGAGCGGAGTCGAGGGGCCAGCGCGCGTAGGGGTCTTCCGGCGTGAGCGCGCCAAACTCGCGGCAGGTCGCCACGATCTCGTCATAGCGCGCCTGTCCGCGCGTGCGATCCGTCGCTCCGGTCGGGCACCACAGATCGTGGTTGCCGGGCGTGAAGAACACGCGCGCAAATCGGCGCGTGAGGATCTCGAGCGCGAACTGCAGATGTTCCACACGCTCACCGACGTCGCCGGCTACGATCAGCCAGTCGTCGTCGAATCGGCGCGCGGTGTCGGCGCCGAAGTGCTCGAGTGCCTCGCGATTCTCCTTCCGCGACAAGTGCAGGTCGCTGATCGCGAACAGCCTGCCCGCCGTCGCCGTGGCGGAGGCGGGCCTCATCCGATCGGGAAGCGGTTGTTGGCGAAGCGCTGGAAGCGGATGTTGGGCTCGCCGCTTCGCGTGTCGGCCGCCACGGCGACCAGATGCTTGTCGCTCGGCTGGGCCAGCCGGAACGTCCATCGCGTGTCGACGTCGGCCAGACTGCCGCGCGGTGTGAATGTCGGCTGACCGGAAGCCAGCGAGAACGTCACGTCGGCCATGTGGACGGAGATGCCGAGACCCCGAGCCTTCAGATACGCCTCTTTGAGCGTCCAATAAACGAGGAAGCGCTCCTGTCGCTCGTCGGCCAACGCGGCGTTGACATCTTCCAATTCCTCGGGCGAGCACACGCGCGCGGCCACATCGTGCGACGCCGCGGGCCGTTCGAGGAACTCCACGTCGACGCCGATCTCGCGATCGCGTCCAACGATGCACGCCACCGCTCCGTGGCTGTGCGCGAGGTTGAAGTGATACGGCGTGCTCGGCGATGCAATCTCCGGCCGGCCGTGTGCGCCTTCAATGAAGCGCCAGTCGGCCGGGGGCACGCCGGTCGCTTCCGACAGCATCGCCCGCGCCATGCCGCGGCCGATCAAGAACGCCGCGCGCGCCTCCATGTCCTTGTAGCGATCCGCGCGGTCGCGCTCTTCCGGCTGCAGCCACTCGCTGAGCCGCGTCCACACATCCGGATCCAGTCCCCCGTCGTCAGCATTGAAGACCGCGACCAGCACGTCATTCGACATTTCGATAGTATTGCTCGGGATATATGTCATTGATTTGTCTGTTTCCGGGGCAGGGTTCGCAGGTGAAGGGCATGGGCGCCGAGTTGTTCGATCGGTACCCCGATTGGACGGCCGATGCCGATCGCGTGCTGGGCTATTCCATTCGTGAGTTGTGTGTTGATGACCCGCGGGGCGAACTGGGGCTGACCCAGTTCACGCAGCCGGCGCTGTACGTCGTGAATGCGCTGACGTTTCGCGCGAAGCGGGAGGATGGCATGGCGGCGCCCGATTTCGTGGCGGGGCACAGTCTCGGCGAATACGACGCGTTGCTGGCCGCCGGGTGCTTCGACTTTGCCACGGGCCTCGCGATGGTGAAGGAACGCGGCCGGATGATGGGGCAGGTCAGCGGCGGCGGCATGGCGGCGGTGATCGGCATGGAGCCGGCGAAGATTCAGGAAGTGTTGGCCGGGTCAGACGCCGGCCGCCGGGTGGACGTGGCGAACTTCAACACGTTCGATCAGACGGTGATCGCCGGCCCGAAGGCTGACCTTGATACGGTGAAGACCGACTTCGAAAGCGCTGGCGTGCGCGCGTATATCCCGCTCAATGTGAGCGCGCCGTTCCACTCGCGCTACATGCGCGAGCCGCAGGCGACGTTCGATGTGTTTCTCGGGGGCTTTTCATTCGCCGCGCCGTCGATTCCCGTCATCTCAAATGTGACCGGGCAGCCGTACGAGTCGGACAAGGTCCAGAAGACCCTGTCCGAGCAGATCGGCAACTCCGTGCAGTGGCTCGAGTCCGTGCTGTATCTGATGAAACAGCCGGAGCCGGAATTCGTCGAGTGCGGTCCCGGTACCGTGCTGGCGAAGATGCTCGTCGCGATTCGCAAGAAGCTGCGTTAGGCGCCGCTACTTCCCGCGAAGGGTGACCTCGCCGTTCGTGGTCTCGATCCGCACTTCCGGACCGCCCCCGTTCAGCGTGGCCGTCAGACGCCGGCGAGTCTTCTCGCTGGTGTCCAGCGTCAGGTTTTCCGTCTTGATTCCGCCATTGGTGACGCGCGCGTTCACGCGGGCCTGTGCCGTTGTCGGCAGCGTGATGAACACGGTGCCGTTGGTCGTGGCCGCCGAGATGCCGCTGCTGCTGAGGGACGCGTAGTCGAGGTCGATCGTGCCGTTGGTCGTTTCTGCGCGTGTGGCGCCGGCGAGGCTTCTGCCGAAGATGCGACCGTTGGTCGTCTCGAGCGTCAACTCGCCGGTCATGTCGCGCACATCGATGTTGCCGTTCGTGTTCGAGAGGCGGAGGATGGTGCCCTTGGGCGCGCGGATGTGAAACTTCACCTGGCGGCTGCCGCCCCCGATGTTGATCCCGATATGGCTGACGGTCGCGTCGAGGACGATGCTCGAGCCGGTGACGTCTTCCTTGATCTCCATCGCTTCAGCCGCCTGCTTGGCCTCGGCATCGGTGCCCGCCCTGGCGATTCTCTCGGCGGTGATAGTGACCGTGTTGCCGTCGGACGGCTCCACGTCGATGATGCCGTTCGTGTTCTTGATCTCGAGGCGGCCCCCGGCGGCCAGCGTGTACTCCTTCTTCCACTCGCTGCGCCCTTCGGCCTGATTGCTGATGTTGAGGTTGCAGGCGCTCAGGACTCCGGCCGCGGCCAGCATCAGGGCGGCGCCGACCAGGCGGATCGAGCGAAACACAGGGCGGCGCGGGGTGGTCAGTGGGGACATGTGGTGAACTCCTCGCCGAATGATACGGCTGGGCCGGGGGAGCGGTTCGCATGCTAGGATGCGCCGCATGAAAAAAATCTTGCTGGGGATTCTGGCGCTACTGGTGTTGCTGGTCCTTGGGGCCATCACGGCCGTTGGCTGGCAGGTGATCCTCGGGCCGGATGCCCGAGCGGTTACCAACCGGACGTTTGAACGCACGGACGCGCGTCTGGCACGCGGCCAGTATCTGGTGGAGAACGTCGCGTCCTGCTTCCATTGCCACAGCGAACGTGATCTGAGCGACCCGGCGAGGCCGGTCAAGGCCGGCATGAAAGGCGCAGGCTGGCTGATGCCGATTCCTGAACTCGGCAAGGTGGTGGCGCCGAACATCACGCCAGACAACGAAACGGGCATTGGCGCCTGGACCGACGACGAGATCGCGCGCGCCATTCAGGAAGGCGTGAACAAACAGGGCCAGCCGCTCTTTCCGCTGATGCCGTACTTGAACTTCCGCAACCTCGACGACGAAGACCTCGCATCGATCGTCGTCTACCTGCGCTCGATTCCCGCGGTGTCACACAAGGTGGAACGGTCGCAGTTGATCACGCCGCTCAATGTGCTGGTGAAGACGATGCCGAAGCCGTTGGCGGCGCACGAGCCGCAGCCGGCGCCCGCGCGCGCGACCGCGCAGGCGCGCGGTGAGTATCTGGTGCGGACGGTGGCGGGCTGTCAGGACTGTCACACGCCGACGGACAACAGGGGCCAACCGCTACCAGGATTGGAATTTGGCGGCGGCTTCCTGCTGCACGATCCGGGTGATATGAGGCCCGTGTTCAGCCGCAACATCACGCTCGATCCATCCGGCATCGCGCATTATGACGAGGCGCTCTTCCTGCAGGCCATGAAGACCGGCCAGGTCGTGAGCCACACGCTCAACCCCATCATGCCCATCGAGAACTATCGCGCGATGAACGACGACGATCTGCGCGACATCTTTGCGTGCCTCGCCTCGCTGCCACACGCGCAGCATCGGGTGAGCAATACGGATCCGCCGACGAAGTGTCCGCTGTGCGGCCAGGAGCACGGCCTGGGCGAGCTCAACAAACCGAGGGGCAAGTAGCCATGGCGTTGCTCGGCGGCAAACCGATGGACGAGTGGATCGAACAGTACTCGCACAGTCACCAGCATCGGGTGAACCAGCTCTGTCACACGGTGGGCATTCCGCTGATCGCCCTGTCGCTGCCGTTGTTCGTGCTGGCCGCGGCGCCGCTTCTCGTGGACATCCCGTTGATCACGACGTCGTTCTGGAAGGTGCCGGTGGGGATGTTCGTGGGGGGCTGGGTGCTGCAGTTCATCGGCCACGCCGTGGAACAGGAACCGCCGGAGTTCTTCAAAGACTGGCGGTTCCTGTTCGTTGGACTGCGGTGGTGGTTCAGGAAAATCTCGGGGACCTGAAGGTCCCCGACTACGACGGAGCGGCCCCGACTACGACTGAGCTCGGGGACCTGAAGGTCCCCGACTACGACTGAAGGTCCCCGACTACGACTGAAGGTCCCCGACTACGACGGAGCCATCACCGGCTCTGGCGTGCCCGCGTCAGGTGCGGGACGATGCCGAGTTGGCGCTGCACCACCATCAACTGCGCGCGATGGTGCATTTCGTGCTCCTTGATGCCCATGAGCATCTCGAAGCGCGTCTTCTGAGCCGGCTGAATGGGCTCCGGAAAACCGACCGTCTCGGCCAGCGTCGCATCGCTCAGCGTGTCGAACCAGCACGCCAGCGTGTGCCCGTCCTTTTCGAGTGCGTCGACAATCGCATCCTTGGTGGTGAGGCTCGCCGCGTAGGCATTGGCCGCGCCGATCAGCCGCGGGAAGTCTTCGAAGCTGAGAAAGGTCTTCTGTTCGTCCCGGTGCGCGGCAATCTGCCAACTGGGAGACGCCGCGATGTGCGCCAGCATCTCGCCCACCGTCATCATGCCCTCCGCCGGACGGACGC
>CAYHEX010000167.1:0-9663 GCA_964355365.1 uncultured Solibacteraceae bacterium
CGGGCGCAGCCGCGGCGCCGCCGCCGCCCACGCCCCCGCAGCCCGAAGTCGTCGGCGCGCCGATCCCGGCCGCGCCGGCACCGCCGCAGGCATGGCGGTCGTTCGAGGCCCTGCCCCGCTACCACAACACCTACGTCGGGATGCGGAACCGCTTCGCGCTGCTCAGCGAGGCCTACGCGTACGCGACGTTCAAGGATCGCATCCTCGCCACCAACTACTTCATGGAGGAGTCGTTGAACTTCGCGAGCGCGAACGCGGCGAAGCTCAAGAAGGCCTGCGCGGACGCAGACACGGAAGCCATCATCGGCACCGTCAAAGCCACGCGCGCGCAGATCAAGCGCGCCGGGATGGTCGAGATTCTGATGGGCGAAGTGGAAGACGAGATGAACCCGAACAACAACGCCCGCATGAACCGCCGCAAAGACGTGGTGAAACCGGTGCAGATGTTCGATGAACTCTGGTTCGAGCCGACGGTGACCGACACGGTGGGGAGCGTCTACTACGTGCCGGCGACGGCGACCAAGGCGCTCGACCTGCTCAGGCTGCACGGCGTAAAGATGACCACGGTCGCCGCGCCGGTGAAGGCCGCGACGATCGAGGAATTCGCTGTCACCACCAACACGCAGCGGCCACCGGCCAATGCCTCCATCGACCTGGGCACGCATCGGCTGCGCTCTGTGGATGGCACCTGGCAGCCCGCCGCGGCGGATGTGCCGGCCGGCAGTTATGCGATTGCCATGAATCAGCCGCTCGCGCGCCTCGCGTTCTACCTGCTGGCGCCGACGTCCGATGATGGATTGGTGACCTGGAACTACCTCGACGACCTGCTCGGCGACGGCGTCAAGACCTCGCCGATCGTACGGAAGAAGACCCCGTAGTCCAGGGTCCAATGTCCAGAGTCCAGCGTGTGATTACAACTTAATGGCGTCGATGTCTTTGATCGCGGCTTCGAGCTGCGCGCGCCGAACCGGGTGTGTCGCAGCGGCGAGCTGATCTCTCAGCGACGCGCGCACCAGTTCCTTCGAATACGCGCGCTCGGCCGCCTGCGCGTCAATGATCACGTTGTTTGCCTTGGCCTTCTTGTCCGCCTCACGCTGATCCATCAGTTCTTGAATACGCGCGTCCGCGTCAACGAGACCTTCACCTGCATCACCCATATCTGAGTAATATCACGCCCATGCGTCTCTCACGTGAACTCGTTCACTTCATATGTATCTTCGCGCTGCCCTTGACACTCGCGGCTCAGACACCCGTGCCTGAAGCCCGATCGCTCAGTGACCAGCGCGCGCTGGTGGCGCCGCCGGTGGGCGCCGAGGCCCGCGCACAGATGGCGGCGCAGTTGGCCGGCGCACGAGCCGCCTGGGAAAAGGCGCCCAACGACGCCGATGCGCAAATCTGGCTCGGACGCCGCACGGCGTATCTCGGCCGGTTTCGCGACGCGATCGCGATCTTCACCGACGGCATCCGGCGCCATCCCACCGACGCCCGGTTCTACCGCCACCGCGGACATCGCTACCTCACGGTGCGCGAGATCGATCGCGCGATCGCGGATTTCGAGAAGGCGGTCGAGCTGACGCGCGGCCAGGTGGATCAGATCGAGCCGGACGGCCAGCCGAACGCGAAGAACACCCCGACCAGTTCCCTGCAGTCGAACATCTGGTACCACCTGGCGCTCGCGCGTTACGTGAAGCGCGACTTCAGCGGCGCCGCCGACGCGTGGACACGCGCGCGCGACGTGCTGAAGAACGACGACAACCTCGTCGCCACGAGCGCGTGGCTGTACGTGTCGTTGCGGCGCGCGGGACGAGACGCTGACGCGGCAGAGGTACTGAGGCCGATCCGAGCGGACCTCAACGTGATCGAGAACGGCAGCTACCTGTCGCTATTGTTGCTGCACAAGGGAGAGCGCACGGAGGCGCAGGTGGTCGGCTCAGCCGGCGAAGGATCGGCCGGCTCGGCCGTGCGTTACGGCGTGAGCGTGTGGCACTTGCTCAACGGCCGCGAGGCCCGCGCCCGTGAGACGTGGCAGTCGATCACGCAGGCGCCCGACTGGCCGTCGTTCGGCGTGTTGGCGGCGGAAGCCGAGTTGCGCCCGGGGACCTGAAGGTGCGGCCCGGGGACCTGAAGGTCCCCGGCTACTGCGAGTGACTGGCCGTCGTAGCGGTGGACCTTCAGGTCCACCGAATCTACCGAAGCAGCCGTGCGACGTCGTTGTAGATCACGGTCACCATCAGCAACATGATGAGCGCGAAGCCGGCGAAGAGAATCCGCTCCTTCACCTTGATGCTGAAATCGCGCCTCGACACGCCCTCGAGGGCGAGGATCGCGATGTGACCGCCGTCGAGCACCGGGATCGGCATGAGGTTGAGCAAGCCAAGGTTGAGGCTGATCATCGACATCAGACCGAAGAGCGACAGCCAGCCGAGTTGCGCGGCGCTGCCTGACAGCTCGGCGATCGCCACCGGGCCCATCAACTGCTTCACAGGGGTGTCGCGCGTGAACAGCCCCTTTAACGTGGTGAGAATGAGCGCGGACTGCTCCCAGGTCTGCGTGGCGCTCATCGAGATCGCCTGCGGAAACGTCGGGTCGATGCGCTTGGTCTCGTACGGCGAGATGGTTGCACCGATCTGGCCGGCGCCCTGCGCGCCCTTGTCGTTCGTCGTCACCGACAGCGTGACCTCGCTGCCACCGCGCTCCACGAGAAACGTGACCACCTGCTTGGGATGCGCGCGAATGTACTCGATCACCTTCGGCTGGGTCAGCGAGCGCTGCCCGTCCACCGCCACAAACACGTCGCCGGGCTGCATGCCCGCCTGCTCGGCCGGCCCACCCGGGGACAGCATCGCCACCTGCGGTCGCACTTTCGGCGCGACGCCGATGTCGCCCATTTCGTACTTGGTCTGCGACGCCGGGACGATCGTGGTCGCCACCAATTGGCCCTCGCGCTCAACCGTGAGCGAGATCTCCTTCCCCGCCTTCGGAAGGATGCTCATGGTGACGTCATCCCACGTCGCCATCGCCTTGCCGGCGATGAACATGATCTTGTCGTCCACCTTGAGGCCCGCCTTCTCGGCAGCGCTTCCCGGGGCAATCTGGCCGATCACCGCGGGCGAGCTCTGGAACAGCGGCACGTCCGCGCCGTTGTAGAGCACGACCGTGGTCAGGATCAGGGCCAGCGCGATGTTCATGACGGGCCCCATCACGTACACCTGGAACCGCACCCACTTGCTCTGCGACATGAACTCATCGGGGGCGCCCGTGCGGTCGTCCTCAACCGACTCACCCGCCATCTTGACGTAGCCGCCAAGCGGCACCGCGCTGATGCAGTACTCCGTGCCGCCCTTGGTCCACTTGAGGACCTTGGGGCCGAAACCGAGCGAGAAGGTGATGACACGGATGCCGTGCCACCGCGCCATCAGGAAGTGTCCCGCCTCGTGAATAAAAACGAGGACACCAAGAACGAAGAGAAATGCCAGGAGTGTGGTCACAGGTTAGTTGTTACGACGATGGTAGCGTACGGAGGGTTTCACAGGCATAGGCGCGGGCCCAGGCGTCCGCGGCCCGAACGTCGCCCAGAGACCGCGGGGCGGATGTGCGTCCGTCAGACGCAGACAGCGCCCGTTCGATGACGACCGGGATGTCCAGAAACCGTATCTGCCCGGCGAGAAAGGCCTCGACGGCCACTTCATTGGCCGCGTTCAACACAATCGGCCAGGCGCCGCCCTCAGCGAGCGCGTCGTACGCGAGTTGCAGACACCGGAAGCGGTCCAGATCCGGCGGAAGGAACTCAAGCGTGCCCATATTGACGACATCCAGCGGGGCGAGCGCGCCGTCCCAGCGGTCCGGATACGAGAACGCGTACTGAATCGGCAGCTTCATGTCGGTGACGCCCAGTTGCGCGATCACCGATCCATCGCGCAGCGCGACCATCGAGTGCACAATCGACTGCGGGTGCACGACGACGTCGATGGCGTCACCGGTCACGCCAAAGAGCCAGCGCGCCTCGATGACCTCGAGGCCCTTATTCATGAGCGTGGCCGAATCGATGGTGATCTTCTTCCCCATCTGCCACGTCGGGTGCCGCAGCGCGTCGGCCGGTGTCACGGTCTTCAGTGCGCCCGCGTCCCAGGTCCGGAACGGGCCGCCCGACGCCGTGAGGATCAGCCGCCGCACCTCTGACGACGTGCGTCCATGCAGGCATTGATGAATCGCGTTGTGTTCGCTATCGACCGGCAGGATCGCCACGCCGCGTTTGGCGGCCGCTTCCACCATCAACGCGCCGGCCATGACGAGAACTTCCTTGTTCGCGAGCGCGAGCGTCTTGCCTGCGTCGATCGCGGCGAGCGCCGCATCGAGGCTGGTCGTGCCGGACGACGCGCAGAGCAGGATGTCGGCGTCCGGGTGCGTCGCCACGGCGAGGCGGCCTTCGTCGCCGACAAGGACGGTGCGCGGGACGTCGCGCGTGTTCGGCGCAGCGTCCAGGCGCGCGATGAGCTCAGCTCGCGCGGCGTCCGTGGCAACCGCGACGACCGACGGCTGGTATTTCGCCACCTGCTCGGCCAGGAGCGCGGCGTTCTCACCGGCGCCGAGCGCGACAACCTGGACCTGATCGGGATGCGCGTCGACCACGGCGAGCGCGCTGCGACCGATCGAGCCGGTCGCGCCGAGAATCGACACGCGTTTCATTCGGCGATCTTCGCGAAGAACCTGAGGAACAGCCAGAACACCGGCGTGGTGAACAGCCAACTGTCGATGCGGTCGAGGAGGCCGCCGTGGCCCGGGATGAGATTGCCGCTGTCCTTCACGCCGGCGCGGCGCTTCAGATGCGATTCAAACAGGTCGCCGGCAATGCCGGCCACAGCCAGGACCAGCCCGACGCCGGCCATCGCGATGTCCGAGAGCCCGATCGGCCAGAACCTGCCGAGGATGATGGCCGCCCCACTGCCGACGATCAGGCCGCCGATCGCACCTTCGACGGTCTTCTTCGGGCTGATGACGGGCGCGAGCTTGTGTTTCCCGAACGTGCGGCCCGCGTAGTACTGCCCGGAGTCGCTCGCGACGATCGTGCCGATCATGATCATCAGCACGCCGGGGCCGAAGCCCTCTCGAATGAACTGCAGGGCGGCCAGCGGAAACGCGACGTAGACGACCAGCAGCGCGACGAACGCCGCGGTCTCCGGAACGAGCTTCCGCAATTCCATGGAGGCGACGGCAATGGCCGCGCCGATCACCGCGCCAAACACCAGCGACGGCGCCCAGAAGATCAGCGCAATCAACGCGGGAAGCATCACGAGCGCCGACAGCACTCTGGTGGTAGCTGAGTTCACCGGCCGACCGTCAGGGGCTGCGACGACACGGCGCCGTAGCGGCGGTCGCGCTTCTGGAAATCGATGATCGCCTCGAGCAGGTGCCGGCAGCGGAAGTCGGGCCACAGCGTCTCGGTCACCCAGATCTCCGCGTAGGCAATCTGCCAGAGGAGGAAGTTGCTGATCCGCATCTCGCCGCTGGTGCGGATCATCAGATCGGGATCGGGCTGCCCGGCGGTGTAGAGGAACGACGAGAACTTCTCTTCATCGAGCGCGTCGGCGGACACGCCACACTGAATCGCTCGCTTCGCCGCATCCACGATCTCCGCGCGGCCGCCGTAACTCAGCGCGATGTTGAACTGCATCCCGGTGTTGGTGGCGGTGCGCACCTCAGCGGCCTGCAGTTCCTCGCGCACTTCGCGGCTCAGCCGCTCGGGCTGGCCGATCACTTTGAAGCGGATGTTGTTCTTGAGCAGCGTCTTCAGTTCCGACCGCAGGTATTGGCGCAGCAGCCCCATCAGCGCCATCACTTCCGTCTCGGGCCGCTTCCAGTTCTCCACCGAAAACGCGTAGAGCGTGAGGACGCCGACGCCCAAACGCGCTGACGACTCGACCGTGTCGCGCACCGACTCGATCCCGGCGCGGTGGCCTTCGACGCGCGGCAAATGCCGCTGCGCGGCCCATCGTCCATTGCCGTCCATGATGATCGCGATGTGTTTCGGCAGCCGCTCGAAATCCACCTGCCGCGCCAGGGCGGCTTCGGTGGAATCCGGGCTGAGGTGCGCGAGCAGATCAGACAGCGACATCGACGCTTGAAATATTACCTGTTAACTCACCCATTCACGCACTCACGCATTCCCGCACTAATACCGGACCGCCATCAGGATGAGTCCTTGTGGCGGCGCCGTCTTTCCGGCCGCATCACGCCGGCCCGCGGCGATGACGTCCGGTATGGAATCCGGGGCGCGGTGCCCGGTCCCGACCTCCATCAGGGTCCCGGCGATGATCCGCACCATATTGCGGAGGAAGCCGTCGCCGTCCAGATCGATCCGCAGTTCACCGCCAAGGTCTACGATCTCCAACCGCTCCACGGTGCGGATGGTCTCGGTGATCGGCGTACCGGTGGCCTGGAAGCTCGCGAAATCGTGGGTGCCAATCAGATGCGCCCCTGCCCTGTGCATCGCCGCCAGATCCAGAGGCCACGGCACGTGCCAGACGAAGTCGCGATCACACGGCGGCAGCACGGGGTTGATCGCCATGCGATAGCGATACGACTTGCCCGTCGCGTGGAATCGCGCGTGGAAGCCGGGCGGCATCTCTGTCACGTCCATCACGCGAATATCGGCCGGCAACCGCATGTTCAACGCGCGCTGCACCGCCAACGGCGCGTGATCGAACTCCACGTTGACGCTGGCCACCTGCCCCTGCGCATGGACACCGGAGTCGGTGCGTCCGGCTCCCGAAATCGTCGGCGCAACGCCGCCCGTCAGATGCGCGAACGCCTCCTCGAGCACCTGCTGGATCGCCACAGCATTGATCTGCCGCTGCCAGCCCGCGTAGTTCGTGCCATCGTAGGCGATGGTGAGCTTTAGAGTGCGCATGACAAGGGCAGAGGGCAAAGGGCAAATCGCCCCTCCCCTTCAGGACCTCGATCCCGGCTTCGTCACCGGCGAACCCGCGGCGCACAGCGGGCACGCCTCGGGCTGGTACGTCGGCAGCACGAGAGTCGACAGCGCGTAGTACGGCACGCCGAGCTCCTGCTTGCCGCTGCGGTCGATGATGGATCCGGCGGCGACCACCGTTGCGCCCGCGGCCTTCGCCACATCAATCGTCTCGCGCGTCGACAGCCCCGTCGTCACGACGTCTTCGATGACGACGACGCGATCGGCCGCAGACAACCCAAAGCCGCGACGCAGTGTGAGCGTCTTCTCGACGCGCTCGGCGAAGATCGCGCGTACCCCGAGTGCGCGCGCCACTTCATGGCCGATGATGAGCCCCCCGAGCGCCGGTGACAGCACCACCGTCGCGCCGTGTGCCTTCAGCTGCGCGCCGAGCGCCGCGCCGAGTGTCTCGGCGCGCGCCGGGTCCTGAAGCACCAGCGCGCACTGCAGATAGCCCGTGCTGTGCAGCCCCGACGACAGCTTGAAGTGCCCTTCAAGCAAGGCGCCAGCGGCGCGAAACAGATCCAGAGTTGCTGTGCTATCCACGATGAGACTCCCGTCTACTTCTTCAACCTGAGATTGTCTTCGAACAACTTGAAGATGCGTTTGTATTCGTCGGCCCACGACGTCTCTTCGGTAAAGCCGTGGTTCTCCACGGGGAACGGTGCGATCGACCAGTTCTCCTTGCGGAGCTCGATCAGTCGCTGCACGAGCCGCACGGAATCCTGGAAGAACACGTTGGTGTCGACCATGCCATGCAGAATCAGCAGATTCCCCTTCAGCCCTTCGGCGAAGTAGATCGGCGAGCTCCGGCGGTACGCCTCCATGTCGTTGGTCGGCACGTTGAGGATGTTCGACGTGTAGCCGTGGTTGTAGTGCGACCAGTCGGTGACGGGCCGCAGCGCGGCGCCCGCCGCAAACGTGTCGGGCGAGGTGAACATCGCCATCAGCGTGATGAAGCCGCCGTAGCTGCCGCCATACACGCCGATGCGCTTCGGATCGACCTTCTCGGTCGCTGTCAGAAACTTCGCACCATCCACCACGTCGTCGAGGTCCACGCCGCCCATGTGGCGGTAGATCGCCGTGCGCCAGTACGAGCCGTAGCCCGAGCTCGCGCGGTAGTCGGGATCGAGGACGACGTAGCCTTTCGACGCGAGCATGTTGTTGAACATGTACTCGCGGAAGTAGGTCGACCAGTACTTGTGCGCGTTCTGCAGGTAGCCCGCGCCGTGCACAAAGATCACGGCCGGCTTCTTCGGGTCGCGCTTGGCGCCCATCATCTCGGGCGTGTACAGGCGCGCGTAGACCTCTTTGCCGTCGCGCGTCTTGTAGGTGACCACCTTTGGATCGATCCACTTGAAGTTGCGCCACTCGTCAGTTGGCGTGGTCGTGACCTGCGTCGCCTTCGCGGCGGCCTCGAACGGCAGCACATACATTTCCGGCGGCTTCGTGCTGTAGGAGTAGATCATCGCGAGTGACTTCTCGTCGGGCGACACCGTCACCTCATTCGAGCCCGTCATCGTCGTGATCTTCGTGCGCGCACCGCCGTCCACGCTCATCGTGTAGAAGTGGCGCTCGCCCGGGTGCACTTCGTTGGTCGTGATGAAGAGCTTCGTGCGGTCGTTGGAGAGCTGCGCCGCGGTCACTTCCCACGGACCGGACGTCAGCGCGAGGGCCTTCGGCTGCGCGGCAGAGACGTCGAGCGAGAAGATGTGCAGCGAGCCGGTCTGCTCCGACATGAACAGGATGCGTTTGCTGTCGTTCAGCCACGTGTAACCACCGCCGGCGCCGAACCCGCCACCACCGCCGGGCGCGCTGATCGACGCTTCGCGGATCCACGCGTTGTCGTGGTAGGTGTCGAGGACCTGCGACTTGCCGGTCGCGGGATCAAGCCGCAGGTACCAGCGATCCTTGTTGTCCTGCGAGCCGGCCGAGACGACCGTATTGGCGCCGTCGGGCGACACTTCCGGAGAATTCCAGTCGACGATGCGCGGGGTCTTTGAGTTGAGCTCGGTGCCGCCGAACGTGGAGCTGTCGGCCCACACCGTCTTGTTCTCTTTCAGATTCAGGATGGCGAGTTTGCGCACAGACTGCGTGTCGCCGACATTCGTGCGCCCGGGAATCATCTCGGGGAATGACGAGGCCGTCACGTAGTTGGGCGTGTCCTGGCCGCGCGCCGCCAGTTCCGGGCGCTCGCTGACGGCGATGTAGACGAAGTTCTCGTCGCTCGACAGCACGAGGTCGTACACCGACTGGCGATCGGTCAGCGTGAAGCGCGGGAGCGGCGTTGCCGCACCGCCGCCCGCAGCGCCGCCGCGACCGCCACGACCACCGCCACCACCCGCGCCACCGGCGCGCGCCGCGGCCTGGTTGCGCAGGAACTCGATCAGCTTCGCGTTCTCGTCGCGCATCAGCTTCTGCGCTTCGGTGAGTTCGCCGGCCTGCGCCGCGGCGCCGCCGGCGCGTCCACCGCGGCCCGCAGCAGCGCCGCCCGCCGCCGCCGCGGCCGGCGCCTGGCCGGCCGCGACGACATCGGTGAGCTGCACGAACGCCGGCGAGTCGGTGCCGCCGGTGAGTGACACGAGGTAGAGGTTGTTCTCGCGCATGAAGGTCACCGCGGTCTCGTTGCGCACCCAGCGCGGATTCGACTCGGCCGCGGCCGTGCGAATCAGCACCTTCCGCCCGCCGGTCGCGGC
>CAYHEX010000168.1:0-9661 GCA_964355365.1 uncultured Solibacteraceae bacterium
TAAACTCATATCACCAATAAGTACATTTATTAATTGCGGCAATTCATCGAGTTTCGTGGCGCGCAGGAGCCGACCGACGCGAGTCACGCGGAGATCTCCGCCGACCGTGATCGGAGGGCCATCGACGCCCTGCCACATCGTACGGAACTTCAGAATAGTGAACGGTTGAAACCCACGCCCCACTCGAATCTGCCGGAAGAAGATGGGGCCGCTGGAGGAGAGCTTGACCGCGACAGCGATCGCGGCCATCACCGGCATCAACAGAAGCAGGCTGATCCCGCCCGACGTGACATCGAACGTCCGCTTGACGACGCGGCTCAGCGGGTGCGAAGCGCGAGTGATCATCGATGGCCGGCGCTGACGCGCCCTCGGGTCTTGGCGGGCGACCGGTGAATCGCGATCGCACACAGTGTGGCGAACAACAGGAAGTTCGCCGGCATTTGAAGACTGAACTCAACGGCTTCCTGCATCAGGATCGCGATGAGCCCAACCACCGCGCCAACGCGCAGCCAGTCCGGACCGCCGGGTTCACGCAGCCTCGTGATGATCTGCACCGCCAGTGCGAGCGCGAGAAGAAACACCGGGACCACGAGCAGCACGCCCCCCTCCGCCCACAATTGTAAATAGTCGCTGTGGGCCTGGGCAAAATGGCCGGTCGGCAGGTACGTCTGGAGAGCCAGCATGGCCGTCCCGTAGGTGTTCAACCCGGTGCCGGCCAGAGGAAAGCGCCGCGCCGTGGCGATCGCGTCACGCCAAGCGCCCTCGCGTAACTCCAGATCGTGCGCTCCGACCGCCTGGAACCGCTCGATCAGGATGTCCAACCCAACCCAGTTCACCACGAGCGCGACCACGATCAACGTCGCCAGCGTCAGCATGAGCTTCCGCGCGCGGCTTCCGCGGCCCATCCCCACACACCCGCCCCCCGACACGAGCGTCAGGACGATGGCGGTCAGAATGCCGGACCGGGACAACGTGAGAATCAGCGCCAACAGCATCACGACGCCGGTACCGCCCAGCAGCAGCAGCCGGCTCGCCCGCTCGGTGGAGAACCACACCACACGGTCCCGCAATGTGGGTCGTACGCCGGCCATGGCCCGCCGCGCTTCTGATCCCACGAGGCCGACCGTCAGCGGCAGCACCATCAGCATCCACCCGGCGAAGTGGTTCTTGTTGATGAAGGGGCCGAACGGCCCGGCATTCGCGACTTGCGGCGTCCAGAAGCCGTACACGCGGCCGTCGTATACGGCGTTCTGAACGATGCCAATCAGCGCGATGACGAGTCCAAACCATGCGAGACCAACGGCGAGCCATCGCGCGCCGGTCACCGAGAGCAGCCTCGAGAGACCAGCCACCCACAAGCACAAGACGGTGCTGAAGGCCAACGCCCACCAGGTGAGCGCCGGATTGATCGACAGCGGATGGCGCACGGCCGCATTGAATCGATAGCCGACGTTCAGTTGAATCAGCAGCGCGTGACGCGCCGGGTCCATGCCCGCGATCGTCGATCGCGACAGCGGCACCAGCTGTACGGCGATCGCCACCAGAACCAACGCCATGGTGAGTCCAAGCAGCCACCCCGGACCGCGGGAGCGGCGACCCGCGATGAAACACGTGCCGATGGCCATGACGGCCCACACCGCCATGGATCTGGACGCCCACACGTACGTCGCACCAAACGCGAGCGTGCCCCAGAACAGGCTGCCCAGAACGAAGACCCGCGCGGCGCTGACGGCGTTCACGGGGTGGTGGGCGACAGGCGCGCGCGCTCGCAGATGCTCGTGACCGTGGCGATCACGCGGTCAACTTCCGCCTGCGACATGGATGGGAAAATCGGCAGTGACACCAGCCGTCGCCATTCGCGCGTTGCGACCGGCAAATGGTCGGGTGTCCACCCGAACGTGTCTGCGTAGTACTGGTGCAGGTGCAACGGCCGCCAGTGAACCGAGCACCCGATCTTCGCCGCCCGCAGCGCGTCCATGAATCCGGTGCGATCGATAGACAGTCGATCGAGACGCAGCCGAATGGAAAACAGGTGCCACGAATGCTGGCGGTCATCGGGGTTCGGTGGCGACGCGATCTGGTCGAGGTCGGCAAACGCCGCGAAGTACTGTTGCGCGACCGCGGCCCGACGCTCGCAGAGGTCCTCGGCGGCGGCAAGTTGATGCACACCGATGGCCGCGGCAATGTCTGTCAGGTTGTACTTGAATCCCGGCGCCACGATCTCGTAGTCGGACCAGCTGCCTTCGCTGTAGCGGCCCCAGGCGTCGCACGACAGCCCGTGCAGCGACATGAGACGCATGCGGTTGGCGTGCGCTTCGTCGTCGGTCACCGCCATGCCGCCTTCGCCCGTCGTGATGGTCTTGTTGGCGTAGAACGAAAAGCACGTGATGGCAGACGTGTGTTCGCCGCATCTGACCCAGGGCGAGCCGGCATCCGCGCGCCACGCCGACGGAAAAGCGTGCGCGGCGTCTTCGACCACCCACAGCCCGTGCCGATCGGCCGTTCGCCGAATCGCATCGACGTCCATCATCAAGCCGCCGACATGCACAGGCATCATGCCCACGACGCGCGTGCCGGACGGGATGCTTGACGGCAGCCGGCCGCGTCGCAAATCGGCCATCGTCTGGTCGACAGCGTCGAGGTTCATGTTCATCGTCTCGGGATCGCAATCGACGAGGATCGGCACGGCGCCAAAATAGCGGACGACCTCGGCGGTGGCCGCAAACGTCATCGTCGGCACGAGCACGCCGTCGCCGGTGCGCAGGCCGAGCGCGTCGACCGCCAGATGGAGCGCGGCGGTCGCGGAATTCACGGCGATGGCGTGCCGCGCGCCGACGGCCGCCGCAAACGCCGTCTCAAAGCGTTTGACGACCGGACCAGTCGTGAGCCAGCCAGACCGCAACACGGCCGTGACTTCATTGATCTCGGCGTCGCCGAGACTGGGGCGGAAGAAAGGGATGTTCATGGGTTCACGCTGCGTGTCGACCGGACATCGCGCCGAGTATACTCGCGTGGCACGGCCTCTATCCGGGCCGAGACTCCGGCCAAATGGTTATTTCAAGTGACTCGGGTCAGGTCCGAACGACTGAGGCCGTAGGTCTTCCCGCACACGGTGCAAGCGGTGTGCATAGGCGGGCTCACCCCTGTTGTCAGCTTCACGCCGCACTCGCACATCCAGCCGACGATTCGGGCTGGATTCCCGACAACCAACGCGTAGTCAGGAACGTCGCGCGTCACGACAGCGCCGGCTCCGACGAAGGCATAACAGCCGATCGTATGGCCACACACGACCGTGCCGTTCGCGTGGACAGATGATCGGTCACGACCCTGTTGATTTCCTCCGGCATGCCACGGTTGAAAGACCGTAAGCCGGCTTCGATATGCGCCACAGGGATGCCCAACTTGGCCGCTGCCAGAGCCGCCGCCAACGTGGAATTCGTATCCCCGTAAACCAGCACCATCGCGGGACGCTCCTCGAGCAGGACTCTCTCCAGGCGCGCCAGCATGCGCCCAGTTTGTGCACCATGAGGTCCGGATCCCACAGCCATGTTGTGAGCAGGAGGAGGCAGCCTGAGTTTGCGGAAGAACACCGGTCGCGCCCCCACGACGGTGACGATTGTTCGCGCGAATGCAGACTGGTTATTCATCACGGCGCGGCACCCTGTGGCGGCGGCAGGTCGGTGTCCACCGTCAGCTGCGTGAGCAAGTGTTCCATTGTTCGCGCGATGGCGTCCCGATCGAACCGCGCTCTCGCGTAAGCGCGACCCCGCTCGCCCATCGCAGCGGCGAGCTCAGCGTCGCACGACAGTCGCGCGATCGCGTCCGCCAACCTGTCCGGCTGTTCCGGCGGTACCACGACACCGCAAGGTCCCCCTGGGGAGTCGAGGACGATGCCCGCCGCCTCGCCTCTGGCACAAAGGATGATGGGCTTTGCGGACGCCATCATCTCGAACATCTTCGAGGGACGCGCGCCCTCGAACACGGGCCCCTTCGCGAGCGGGACAAGGCCGGCATCAAAGGCGGCCTGCACCTCCGGCATGCGCGCTCGCGGCAGCGGACCGAATACCTGCACCGCTGACAAGTGTTCCGAATGCACCCGTGCACGGATGTGCTCTAGACGGGGGCCGTCGCCGAAAAACGCCAATCGGATGCGAGGCGTCCCACGCAGTCGCGTCATCGCATCCAGCGCCTGATCGAGCGCTTGTGCGTGACCCATGACGCCGGTGTAACCGACAACAAAATCGGTCTGCCTCCATCCGAACTCGTCCCGAACACGATCGCGGTCACCGTGCCGGGCGTAGAGCGCCGCGTCTACGCCGTTCGGAAAGAGCGCGATCGGCTTTCCAGGAAATCGGCGAGCGATGTCGTTGACGATGCCGTCGGTCTGACCCGTGATGAGGTCGGCATTGCCGTACATCCAGTGCTCCAGTCGGGAGGCGGCCCAGAGCGCCGGTCCGGGTCCGATCATGCCGAGGTCCACCGCCGACTGCGGCCAGAGGTCCGAGGTGTTCACCACGAGCTTCGCGCCGAGGCGACGGGCGAGAGGAACGGCGGCCAACGCGAGAAATAATGGCGGCGATTCCATCAGCAGCACGTCCGCCATCGCCAGCAGCCCGCGCCCGCGTATCCTCACGGAGGCGGCGAAGGTGAGATAGCAGGTCAGCCGGCGAAGGAACGTGTGCTTCGAAGGCACGTACAGCCCGACCCTGACGACGCGGACGCCATCCAATATCTCCGTGGTGTTCGCGCGCGCCTTGTAAGCGGCGAAGACTTCATGGCCAGGATAGTTGGGCAATGCGGTCAGCACTTGCACCTGATGGCCCCACTGACTGAAGCGCGCGGCGAGGTCGGACAGCCTGTTCTGCGGCGCGCCTGATTCCGGGGGATAGTACTGAGTGAGAATGACCAGATTCACGATGTCGGAAGACCAGTTCTGCGCACACATTCCTGGTACCACACCGTGATCATGACGAGCTGATGAATCAGCACATCGCGGCCGTGGCCCGAGGCGAGGAACGCCGCCGCCCTCTTGCGTACGAGGGCTCGATCAAATGGCCCGGATCGTACAGGCTCTGTATCAGCGATATTCTCGATGAGCGACGTCAGTTCGGGAATATTGCGAAAGTATGTGTCCCATGGCACGCCGAAGCCCCACTTTCGGCCGCGGAGCACGGCGGTCGGAAGCTCTCGGCCGATGCTATTCCTGAGTAATTGTTTCGTGCGCCACAAACCGAACAGCACATTGGTATCGAGGGCAGCGACCCCCTCGACCAGCCGATAGTCAAGAAACGGCACGCGACACTCGATTGAGGCTCCCATGGTCATTCGGTCATTTCGATCGAGTAACGAGCACAGGAATGTGTGCTGGTCCTGGTACATGGCCTGCCGTACTGAATCGCACGGATACAGCGCGCGCGCTTCGTCTAGCACGTTCCTGCGATACTCATACGTCTCGGCTGGTTGCACTCCTAGCGCGCGGAGGTCGGCTGGCAACACATCGCAGGCGTTGAACAGGAGCCGTTCGTCAGGCTGGAGTGAGGCGAACCGTGACAACTTGCCAGCGCGTCCCCCGAACCGAAGAGCCGCGAGGCCTTGCAGAACCGGGCGCGCGAGGGCGACTACCGACGCATGTCGCAACGGCAGGTATCGCACGTAGCCACCGAGGGTCTCATCTGCGCCTTCACCTGATAGAAGGACGGATACAAGAGGCTTTGCCATGCGCGAAATGGCCAGGATATGCAACTCATTTCCATGCGCCAACGGCTCGTCCTGTAACCAAGCCGCCTCCCGGAGCAGCGACCAGAGCTCATCAGGTGGTACCGCCAACTCGTGATACGCCATGCCAGCGTGCGCCGTCACGGCCTGCGCGAGCGGTCCCTCGTCGTACTCCCGCTCGGGGAACCTGACCGTAAATGTGTTCGGACGTTCGACCTGTGAGCGGGAGAGTGACACGGCTACGCTGCTGGAATCGATCCCACCGCTGAGCAGCACGCCGACTGGGACGTCGCTGATGCCCCGGAGCGAAACGGCGTCGTGAAAGGTCTCGTCAAACCACAACGTTGGGTTTCGCTCCCTGCGCGCGGCGCTCGTGCGCTCCGCCAGGTTCCACCATCGCCGGATCCGAACGGTGCCATCTTTCCAGACCAGATAGTGACCCGGAAGAAGTCGATGGACCCCCGAGAACGGCGTGCTCTCGCCCGCCACGTACCGGAAGGTGAGTAACTCTTCCCAGCATTTGTGGTCGAACTCGCATGGCACGCCCGCGGCGAACAGTGCCTTCTGCTCCGAGGCAAACCAGAGGCGGTCTTGATCGGTGGCGTAGTAGAGAGGCTTGACGCCTAAGCGATCGCGCGCGATGAATAATTCGCGTTCGCGCGCGTCCCATATCGCGAACGCGAACATACCATTGAAGCTGTCCAGCATCGCCGGACCGTACTCCGCGTACATCTGCAGAATCACTTCGGTGTCGGTACCGGATCGGAATGAACGGCCCAACCCTTCGAGGTGCGTCCGCAGGTCGCGAAAGTTGTACACCTCGCCGTTGTGAATGATCCAGAACCGGCCGTCATCGCTGACCATCGGCATGTGGCCATTCCGTGATAGATCGACAATCGCGAGGCGCCGAGAACCAAATGCCACACCCGCGCCCAGGTAATCGCCAGTGTCGTCGGGACCGCGATGTGCGAGGGCGTCGAGCATCGCCCCGATGACGGCCCGCGACGTCGGCGGCTCCATCGATGCCTTCACTACTCCGCAGATGCCGCACATCTATCTATTTGTCTCCGCGATGTGTTGTAACAGCCGCTCCCATTGCGGAGCGACGCACTCCGGCGATGAATGCTCGGCCAACCTTCTTCCGCCGCGGCTGAGGGTTTCGACGAGCGTGGCCTGGCGCAGCAGCCGGGCCACCGCCCGTGCCATCGCCGCATCGTCGGACGGGGCGACCAGCAGCCCGTTGACTTCCTGCGTGAGCATAAACGGAATCCCTCCGACGGACGTGCTCACGACAGGCAGCCCCATCGCACCCATCTCGAGCACAGAGACCGGCATGTTGTCGATCCGGTTCGTGTTCAAGTAGATGTCGTGATCCATACTCGCTCGCGCCTTGGCTGGTTCATCAAGGAATCCCGCAAAATGAATTCGATCCCGAACGCCAAGCTTCACCGCGAGCGCTTGGGTTCGAGCCAGGAGTCCCATGTCGGGACCCGCCATGGTCATGATGGCATCGGGGAAAAATGGCATCAGCCGGCTCAGCACCCTGACGGCCATCTCCGGGTCATAGACGTCATGAAATGTTCGCATCCAGAGCAGCCGGGGACGCGCGGCGTGACGGAGCCGGAAGGCATAGTCTCCGAGATTAATCACATTCGGGATGACGGTGATGGGGAAACCGAGCCATCCAAGCGCGTCTTGCAGGTACCGTGAAGGAGCCACGATCATGGCGGCGCGTCCGAGAACTCGGCGCGCCCATCGAGGAAACCGTCGCGAGAACTGAGGCATGTCGCCGCCATGAAGCGTCATGACGATTGGCGTCCGAGTGAGCATCGCTGCGCGACTGGCAACATCTTCCACGACGAAGCTCGGTCCACTGAACACCTGAAGCATTTGAACGTCGACCCCCTGCGATCGCGCCAGTGTGGTCCAAGCGACGTCGATAAGACGCGCGTATCGATTCGGGTGCTTGGAAACCAACTCGATCCGATGTCCTCTGTTGGCAAGAAGGCGTGCAACGGTTTCGCCCTGCGTAGGGAGGTTTTGCGTGTTCGCCGCGTCGATCATCGGTCCGACAAATTGGAGATGCATCAGGTCCAGGACAGGAAGGCTATCGCAACACCCGAGGTGCACTGAGGACGAACGCTCGCACGGCATCAAGATAGGCGTCGTACGAGAACTGCGCCGCCGCGGCGACGGCCCGCGTTGATTCACGCTGCCATCGCGACGGATCGTTCGCGTAGCATTCGACGGCCTTTTCGTACGACGACGGGTCGGTCCCGGAGATCGCGATCCCGACGTTGAAATGGTTCAGAGTCTGCTCGATCGAACCCACCGTGCTCGCCACCGGCACCACTCCGTACGCCATCGCTTCGCTCAGGACTTTCGGCCATCCCTCGCCGAGAGAGGGAAGCAGGATGATGTGTGCGCGCCCGTAGAACCGGCTCAACTCATCACGCGGCGTCCAGCCATGCAGGTTCATCGGCAGACCGTCTGCCGCGGCCCGCTCGACGCGAGCGCGCAGTGGGCCGTCTCCGACGAGATCAAGGTGCGCGGAGATGCCGTTCGCCGTCAGTCCTTTCAGCACCGCGACAGCGCTCATGGCGCCCTTCGCCTCGACGAGCGCCCCGACGAAAAGAAGTTGGATCGTTCCCGCGAGCGACTTGGCGGCCGCCGCGTTGCGTCCATCGGCGAGCTCGGCCTCCGTCAGGCAGGGGTTCAGCATCGTCCGAACGTGCGTTGGCTGGTCGGGCCACGCGCCGTTGATAGTGACGACGAACTGCTTGGCCCGACTGGCCCACCAGCGCTGCAACCTGAAGGACCACGGATCGCTGCCGGACGGGTGCCAGTCGCCGGCGTACTTCACCCACACGCGCGGCAGTGTCTCCCGTCTGCGAAGCGTCGCGAGCACTACGGCCACGAGGCTGACATACGAAGGACAACGAATGTGCAGGACGTCGGCGCGCCGGGTGGCGCGCCGGATGGCGCGGACGTAAGCGGGCGCGGAGCGCAGGAGCCGTAGTTTGTCGCGCCACCTGGTTCCGCCGGCCGCCCTTAAAGCAACCACCGACACGTTGCGAGGGCCATAAGGGAGGGCACTTGCCGGCGCGTCACCGTCGTGCACCGGAGCGACGTGCATGACCTCGTCAAATAGCTCGGCGAGGTGCCCGATCTCACGGACGGTCGGACCCCAGCCGACGATTTCGCCGTTGCGGAGATAGTGGGGAGTATGTGACACGACGACGAGGTTCAATGCGCGATCCGGGCGACTTGGCGTAGGAAGTCGTCGTAGTCCTGTGCGCACCGTGACCAGGTGTACCCAGCGGCGGCGCGGTCGCGCGCCGCCTTGCCGAAGCGCATGCGGAGCCGATCGTCATCGAGCAGATTGACGATCGCGTCGGCCGTCGCGGCGTGATCGTTCTGGGGCACGGCAAACCCGGTTTCCCCGTGAACGATCGCCTCTTCGAGACCCGAGTCGGCGGAGACGACGGCCGGCTTCCCGCAGAGCGCCGCCTCGAGCACGGCGATCCCGAATCCTTCAAAATCGCCGTCTGGGGTGTGGCGGCTAGTCATCGCAAACACGTCCGCGAGATTCAGGATCTCCACCACCTCTTCGGCGTCGACCTGGCCCGCGAACGTCACGTGATCACCGACTCCAAGGCTCCGCGCGAGCCGCGTCAACTCCTCTTGCTTCACTGGTCGTCCGACCATGACGTAATGCGCGGACGGGCTCCGTTCCAAAACGCGCGGCAAGGCTCGGACGACAACCTCCTGACCTTTCCGGTCGCTCACGCTCCCGACGGTAACGATAACGCGACAGCCGTCGAGTCCCATCTCGGTGCGGCGTCGTGCGACCACGGCCGCAGGCAATGCGCGGAAGCGACCATCGTCCGCGCCATTCGGGATCACGGCGTCCTGCTTCGGTTCGACCCCGAGTCCGCGCATCGCG
>CAYHEX010000169.1:0-9646 GCA_964355365.1 uncultured Solibacteraceae bacterium
AGACGAAGAAGGTGACCGCCTGATCGGTCGCGACGTTTGGCACGGACAACACCGGTTGTGCTTCATCCGTTTTCGACGTCGTCTGAGACGTCGACTGACTGGTGGGTGATGTCGCGGAGCCCCCACCGCAAGCAACGCCGAGCGCTGCGAGCAGGACGCCGGCCGATGAGAGGGTGATGCGCATCATGGGCCCAATGCTAACCGAGCAGCGGGTTTCTTCGCGCGTGGACGCGGCGGTCATGAAATAACAGGTCGCCGCTCATGTCTCGGCATGACTGCGCACTGCTGTCTATGTGCGTACATTCACCTCCATCCAACCAACTGCTCAGGCATCTCCCCAATTGACCATGTCTATCACCGCACGCCTGACACTTTACTTGTTGCTCCCGTTTGTGATCCTGCTCCTTGTGGGGAGCACGAGCTGGCGGACCACTGGCGCGATCACGCGCGATGTGGATTTTCTGGCGGACAACGTGGCGCAGAGTTTTCTCCAACTCGGGCGATTCTCACTCGACATTGCAGAGGCTGAGTCCGGCTTGGGCGAATTCCGGCGCAATCCGCCGCCGGACCGTCAGTTAGCTCTGGTGGATCGTCACCAGGCGCTGATGCAACAGGCAGGCGCTGAGCTGCGCGCCTATCGGACCACCCTCGTCGTGGATGCCACCGATGGAGCCCTGCTTGACAGGTGCCAGGCCGACTTCGGTGAGTGGACTCAGGCCACCTGGCTGGAGATGAGCCAAGGGAGTGCCCGTTCGACAAGTCAGCAGGCTGGTCGAGAGCGGGTGTCCGATGTTTCGATGCACGGTCTTCAGGCGAGTCTCGATGCGCTGTTTGAATTCAACCGGGCACTTGCCGAATCCACCCAGACCAGAGTCAACGGCGCCGCTGCGAGAGCGAAATGGCAGTTGTTTGGCACGCTGCTGGTCTGCTTCATCGTGTCCGTCCTCATCGGCGTCTGGGCGATCCGGAGCGTGATCACGCCCATCGGTTCGCTGACCACCGCGGTCATGACGATCTCTCAAGGCAATTACTCCCAGCAGGTGCCGTTCTTGGCCGCGCGTGACGAGACCGGCGATCTCGCCCGCTCGATCAACGTGCTGCAGCAGGAAGCGAGCGCGATGGCCGGACAGCGGCAACTCAAGGACCATCTGTCTCAAATCATCACCGTCCTGCAGTCCGCCGGCTCGGAGGCCGAGTTCGCGACCCGGCTGCTCAACTGGCTGGTGACCAACTTCGGCGCCAACGGCGGGCACGTGTATCTGGTTGATCAGGACGCCGCCGCGCTGTCCTGCATCGCGCGCGTGGGGCTGCCGCTCGATCCGTCGCCCGACGGCATGGGGCACGGCGAGGGGTTGATCGGTCGGTGTGCCGAGTCGCGCCAGCCCCTGTCGGAGGGGGGCCGCCTGGCGGTGCCGTTGGTGCGCGCCGCGTCGGTCGTCGGTGTCATTGAGTTGGGTGCGGCGCGCGAGTTGCAGAGTGCCGATCGCAACCTACTCGATGAGGCGTTACCCGTGGTGGCGCTGATGCTCGGCAATGTGCGGGCGACCGAGGCGTTGGGCCGCGCCAAAGAGGCCGCGGAGTCGGCCACGCAGGCCAAGGGCGCTTTTCTCGCCAATATGAGCCACGAAATACGGACGCCGATGAACGCCATCATCGGCATGGGCCATCTGGCGTTGAAGACCGACCTGAATCCGCAGCAGCGCAACTACCTCAACAAGATCAATCGCGCGGCCGTCGGGTTGCTGGGCGTGATCAACGACATCCTGGACTTTTCGAAACTCGAAGCCGGCAAGATGTCGATGGAGTCGCTCGATTTCTGGTTGGAAGACGTGCTCGAAGATCTGGGTAACGTGATCGGACTCCGGGCCGAAGAGAAAGGCCTGGAACTCCTGTTCGACGTGGCACCCGACGTGCCACAGGCGCTGGTTGGCGATCCGGCGCGCATCGGCCAGATCCTGATCAACCTCGGTGGCAACGCCATCAAGTTCACGTCGGCCGGCGCCATCGTGTTCGGCGTCAAGCGCGTCTCGTCCACCGCGACCACCGCCGAGTTGCACTTCTGGGTGCGCGACACGGGGATCGGCATTGCCGCCGCACAGCAAACGCAGCTCTTTCAGGCGTTCTCGCAGGCCGATTCCTCCACGACGCGCAACTATGGCGGCACCGGGCTGGGTCTGACCATCAGCAAGGACCTCGTGGAGATGATGGGAGGCCGGATCTGGGTCGAGAGCGAGGAGGGCCGGGGAGCGACGTTCCACTTCATCGCGCACTTCGGTCGTCAGTCGACCGTCCGGCCGCGCCGCATGTTCCGCGCCGATGAACTGTCGGACGTGCGCATTCTGGTGGTCGACGACAACGAATATGCGCGCGAGACGATGTCGTCGATGGTGACCGGTTTCGGCATGGCGGTCGATACGACGTCGGTCGGTCGGCATGCCCTGACGCTCGTGCGCGACGCCTTCAACGGGTCGCGGCCCTATGACGTCGTGCTGCTCGACTGGAAGATGCCGCTGATGGACGGCGTCAGTTGTGCCAGACACATTCAGGCGATGGGCCTGCCGGATCTGCCGACCCTGATCATGGTCACCGCGTTTGGCCGCGACGAGGCCCGCGCCGCCGCCGATCAGGCGCACGTCCAACTCAATGGGTTCCTGACCAAGCCGGTGTCGCCGTCCGTGTTGCTCGAGACGATCGGCGCCGTCCTCGACCGAGGCGTTGTCACGACGATCGCGTCGGCCGAGCGTGGGGTTGGTGAGCACAGCTACCAGCGCAAGCTGGCCGGCGCCCGGTTGCTGCTGGTCGAAGACAACGAGATGAACCAGGAACTCGCGCTCGAGCTCCTGAACGACGCCCGCATCCACGTCACGCTCGCGCGCAACGGTCAGGAGGCGATCGACATTCTGGATCGCGGCCTGACGTTCGACGGCGTGTTGATGGACCTGCAGATGCCGGTGATGGACGGCTACGCGGCCACGCGGCACATCCGCAGGAATCCGGCCTTCGCCGAGTTGCCGATCATTGCCATGACGGCCAACGTGATGTCGGGTGATCGTGAGAGAGCCGTGGATGCCGGCATGAACGATCACATCGCCAAGCCGCTGGATGTGAAGCGCATGTTTCAGACCATCGCCCGCTGGGTGCGCCCCTCGACGCCTGCGCTGGCAGCGGTCGGCGAGTCCCGGGACGCAGGGGCCGACATTGCGACGTGGTCGCTGCCCGGCATCAACGTGCCTGCCGGGCTGAAGAGCCTGGCCGGCAAACAGAGTCTCTATCGCAAACAACTCGTGCGTTTCCGCGAGAGCCAGGGCGACTTCGCGCGGCTCTTTGCGGAGGCACGCGCCGACGCCGATTCCACCAGCGCACAGCGCGCGGCGCACACGCTCAAGGGGCTCGCGGGCACGATCGGGGCGCGCGACCTGCAGACGGCGGCCGCGGCCCTCGACGCGGCCTGTGCCCCCTCGGGGTCGATGGAGGCGATCGACGTCGCGCTTGAGGCCACGCTCGCCGCACTGGTCCCGGTGATGCACGGCCTCGTGCGGCTGCCCGACGAATCGGCGGCGGCCGCGACCGCGCGCTCGGCACGCGATATCGCCGAGTATCCCGGACTTGCCGCCCGGCTCGATGCACTCGAGGCACTCCTCACCAACGACGACGGGCGTGCTGGAGGCATCGCGGAGCAGATCGAAGCCACCCTGGCGGGATCACCGTGGGCCCCTGTGTTTGAGCACGTCACTCGGCAGATTCTGGCCTACGACTTCGACGCCGCGGTCCAGCACCTCAAACACTTTCGGCGCCAGGACGGGTCTGAGCGGCCGAGCGCCTCATGAACATCGCCCCGCACCGCTCCACACGCCGCTGCCTCCTGCTGGTCGACGACACGCCGGCGAATATCGACGTTCTGGTCGGATTGCTGGGAACGGACTACGACCTCAAGATCGCGACGCGCGGGGCGAAGGCCCTGCAGATCTGCAAGTCGACAGACACGATCGATCTGATCCTGCTCGACGTCATGATGCCCGGCATCGATGGTTACGATGTCTGCAAGGTGTTGCGCGCGCAACCAGCCACCGCGCACATTCCCATTCTGTTTCTCACGGCGAAGTCAGATGCCGACGATATCGTGCAGGGCTTTGCCGTGGGCGGCAATGATTACATCACCAAGCCATTCCGGCCGGAGGAGCTCCTGGTTCGCGTGCGCACACAGCTGCTCCTGCGCGCTCAGCAGCAGATCATCGAAGACAAGAACCTCGAGCTCAAGGAACTGGTTCGCATCGTCTGCCATGACGTCGCCAATCACTTCAATGCGCTGACGCTGGGCCTCGATGTGATTGCGGCGGATCCGTCAGCGGACGTACGCGAGTTGCTGCCGACCATGACGGCCGCGGTGAAGAACGGCGCCGATCTGACGCGGATTGTGGCCCGGCTGCGGCGGTCGGAAGACACGGCGATGGCGCTGAGCGCGGTGCCGATTCGCGACGCGGTGGCCGAGTCGCTGCTGCTGCTGAGCGGCCGCCTGCCGGCCAAGCAGCTCGAGGTGGTCGCCGATCTGCCGGACGTGCTCGTGCAGGCCGAGCCCACGGTGCTGGTCAGTTCAGTGATCAACAACATCATGACCAATGCCATCAAGTTCTCGAACGTGGGGGGGCGCATCGACATCACGGCCGCCAGCGAAGGCGACCAGGTGTGTCTGCGTATCCGCGATCACGGCATCGGCATGTCCGACACTATCCGCGAGCGCCTGTTCGATTTCGGCAAGGGCGGCAGCCGTCACGGCACCTTCGGTGAAGAAGGCACGGGGTTCGGCATGCCGCTGATGATTCGATTTGTGCACGCGTTCGGCGGCCGCGTGGACGTCGAGAGCCGCACGACCGAGGAGAGTCCGCTCGATCACGGCACGGAGTTCAGGGTGTGGTTGAACCGCGCCTAGCGGTCTCGCCAATCGACTCCGCGGCGGCTACGCCCCAGCCGCGCATCGTGCTGTGCATCGATGACAGTCAGACCAACTTGCTGATGCTCGCGTGGATGCTCAAGAGGCTTCCGAATATTGACGTGCGGAGCGCTTCGTCCGGATCGGATGGAATCGCGCTCGCCCTGGCCAGCCCTCCGGACCTCATCCTGCTCGACATCAACATGCCGGGCATGAGTGGGTGGGAAGTCCTCGCGGTGCTCAAGGCCGATGCGCGCGGGGAGGGCATCCCGGTGGTCGCCTTGACGGCCGAAGAGGAGGCAGGGGTGGAAGCGCGCGCCCACGACGCCGGATTTGCCGACTACCTCACCAAGCCGTTCAGGCTCGAGCAGCTCTACGCCACTGTCGCGCGGTATCTCGACGACCCGCGTCCGTAGCGGATATCAACGACTCGCACTCTCCAGAACGTGCTGACGGGACCGTACCGACCGGTGGTCATGCCCGGCATGAACGGTCGAGATCTGGCGAAGCACCTGGAGACCCGGTGTCCGCACCTCAAGCGCCTCTTCATGCAATCGCGGGGCGCTGGCAACACTCGAGATCCGTGAATTCGCCAATTTGCGAAGTCCGTCACCGCGCCAGATGGAACGGCACGCTGGTGACGACGGTGCGCGGCTTGAAGAGCAGCGCGCCTTTGATCAGCAACGCGCTCTGATTGTGAAAGATGTGCTGCCACCACCGCGCGGGCACAAACTCCGGTAACACGACCGTCACGTACGTATCCGGCGCATCGGCGTGAATCGCATCGATGTACGCCATCAGCGGCTCCATCAGCGAGCGATACGGCGAGTCGAGCACCACCAACTGGACGCCGCGGTGGTACACGTCCCACTCCTGCTTGACGCGCTCGGTCGTGGCCGGATCGAGGCCGACGTACACGGCACGCACGTCCTCCGAGAGTGTGCGCGCGTACTCCACCGCCTGCACAACGGCGCGATGCACCCCGCTGATCGGCACGAGGACCGTGTTCGTCTGTAACCCCTCTGACGTCCAGCTCGCCATCGAGAGCTGCGCCGCGACCTCGTCGTAGTGCCGCTTCGACAGACGAAAGAACCAGACGTGCACGGGAATCAGCAGAATGATGATCCACGCTCCCTCGTGCGCCTTGGTCACGGCGACGACGATGAGGACGATGCCCGTGACGACGGCGCCGAGACCGTTCACGAAGGCTTTGCCCTGCCACCCGGCTGTCTGCCGCCGCCGCCACCGCACGACCATGCCCGCCTGCGAGAACGTGAACGAGACGAACACGCCGATCATGTAGAGCGGGATCAGCGCGTGCGTGTCGCCGGCGAAGAGCACGATCAGCGCAGAGGCGAAGATGCTGAGGCCGATCACGCCATTCGAAAACGCCAGGCGGTCGCCTTGATTGCCGAGCTGCCGCGGCAGGAACTTGTCCCGCGCCAGAATGGACGCGAGCCGCGGAAAGTCGGCATACGCGGTGTTGGCGGCGAGGACCAGAATGGCCATCGTGCCGGCCTGCACGAAGTAATACATCGGACTGCGACCGTTGAACGCGCCGCGAGCGAGCTGCGACAGCACGGTTTCGGTTTCGCTCGGGACGATCTGATACGCGCGCGCCATGAGCGTGATGCCGACGAACATCGTGACCGCCAGCCCCGCCATGATCGCCATCGTCGTCGCCGCATTCCGGGCTTCAGGCGGACGGAAGGCCGGCACGCCGTCGCACACCGCCTCAACGCCGGTCATCGCCGTGCAGCCGTTCGAGAAGGCGGTCAGCACCAGAAACAGCGAGAGCGTCTGTCGTCCGGCGACCATGGGATCGGCCACGACGACGGGGGTGATGGTGCCGGTGAGCGCATGCCACGCGCCGGCGCCGAGCATGAGCAGGATGCCGCCCATGAAGAGGTAGGTCGGAATTGAGAAGATCTTGCCCGACTCGCGCAGTCCGCGCAGGTTGCCGACCATCAACAACAGCACGAAGCCGAGTCCCAGCTCGATGCGGTTGATGTGCCAGCTCGGAAACGCCGAGGTGATCGCCGCCACGCCCGACGCGATGCTGACCGCGACCGTCAACACGTAGTCGATCAACAGCGCCGCCGCCGCAATCAGACTCGGCGTTTGTCCGATGTTGTCCCGGACCACGATGTAGGCGCCGCCGCCCTGCGGATACGCGTGGATCGTCTGGCGGTACGAGATCGTGACAATGATGAGGATCACGGCGATGACGGCCGCGATCGGCGCCGAGAAGGAGAGTGCGGCGGCGCCGGCGAGCAGCAGGACGCGCAGGATCTCTTCGGTCGCGTACGCCACCGACGACAACGCGTCGGAGGACAGGACGGCGAGTCCCGTGACCCGGGAAAATCGCTCGTGATGTGCGAGGTGCGAGGGTATCGGACGGCCCACCAACAGCCGCTTCAGCAGCGAAGGCGTACTTTCTTCAGACACAGAGCTTCCAATCGGCCGACGAGGTTAGCTGGCGGGCTCGAGCTTGGAAGTGCTCGTTCGCCCTCGCGCTGCGCGCTTTGGCGAAACGAGCTGAGAAACGCTCGTCTCACCGCAGCACCGAAGGTGCGAAGGCGGATTAGCCCCGGAAGCCGGAAGTGGCTTCGGTGGGTCCCCCGTACGTCGTTGCCGAGCAACGACTGATTAGGCTGTCTCTGAACTTACGCCGCTGGCGCGGCGTGTGTCAAACGGTCGTCGTTGCCGAGCGCGGTGCCGGCCTGAGCAGGGCGCCCTGCACCAAATGGTGCGCGATCGGATCTGCCGCGTCTACCCATCGGCGAACTGCGACAGCGCCTGCTGGCGTTGAACGATCGCCTTCTCGCTTCGACTGACGGAATCCCGGCACCCGGTCCGTGCCGTGGACGTGCAGACGCGCGCTGAGTGGAGTTCGGCTCGTTCCAGTTCTTTCGCGGCATCCGGTTCGACGTCGACGACGACACACAACCGCTCGAGCAGGCCGTCGTTCTCTGCGGATGGGCGTGGCAGCCCGTCGTCTTTCGTTGAGTCCTTTCGTTCTACAATTCTTTAGAGTCGCATCCGCGGCTTCCCACCGAGGGACACCCCCATGACCATCGCGCGCAGGCTCCTCCTTCTTTTGGCGGCGCCGCTATTGGTCCTGTTCTGCCTGGCCGTACTCATCGTCATGAAGCTCGACACGATCGAGACCCAGAGTCGGTTCGTGGCCGAGATCGAAATCCCCAGCCTGGCGCAACTCGGCAACATCTCGCGCAGCTTCTCCGAAATGCGGGTGAGCATCGCGAAGCAGATGATGGCCGCCGACGCGACGAGCCCGGCCGGCATCGCCGCCATCGAGACGTTCCGGCGCAGCCAGAAGTCGCTTGGCGAGGAATTGGCAGAGTACGGCTCGCACTTGATGACCGACGAGGAAGACCGGCGGCTCTACGGGGAGTTCAAATCCCTGAGCGCTGCGTGGGTCGTCGAAGCCGACAAGCTCATGGCGTTGGTGGCCGAGACGAAGACGCCTGAGGCCATCGTGCAGTCGCGCGGTGTGCCCTCGCAGTTAGGTGCAGCCATCGGCGATGTCTCGGCCGAGTGGATCACGCACAACAAGACGCTGGCCGACGAAGCGAGCAAGGTCAATCTCGAAGCCGTGGCCACGTCACGGATTCACATTCTGATGGCCATCGGGTCGGCCATCCTCTTCTCGGGCATTCTCGGTTTCCTCACTATCCGGAGCATCGTGCGGCGCCTGCGCGAGTTGCAGGTCGCGGTTGAGTCGATCGCTTCGGGCAACTACGAACAGAAAGTGCCATTCGCCGGCGCCAAGGACGAGACCGGCGCGCTGGCCACCTCGATCGACGTGCTGAAACACGGAGCGGCGGCGATGGAACGCCAGCGCTGGGTCAAGTCCAACACCGCCACAGTGACGGCGGGACTGCACGGCGCGCGATCGCTGCAGGAACTCGGTCAGCGCCTCCTCGCGGTGCTGACGCCGACGCTCGGCGGCGTCGCGGCAGCGGTCTACGCTGTGGACACGAAAGACAGCCGGCTGCAGCGGATCGCCGGCTACGGACTTGGGCCCACTGCCAGCCAGACGCCGTCATGCGCGATGGGTGAAGGGCTCGTGGGCCAGTGCGCCCTGTCGCGCACCTCCGTTGAAGCCACGCATCTTCCCGCGAGTTACCTCCACGTCTCGTCCGGCGTCGGCAGCGCGGCGCCCACTCAGACGGTCGCCTGGCCCCTGCTGTCGCAGGACGCCGTGCTCGGCGTGCTCGAGATCGCGTCGTTCCGGCCGTTCAGCGACGCGGAGCGATCTCTCCTCGAGGAGTTGCTCCCGCACGTTGCCGCAAGTCTCGAGATCCTGTCGCGCAACCTCGCCACGCAGGAACTGCTCGCCAAGACCACCACGCAGGCGCATCAACTCGAAGCGCAAACTGCTGAACTGACGCAATCGCAGAAGGATCTGCTGGCGCAGCAGGAGACGCTCGTCCATCAGCAGGCCGCGCTCGAAGAGGCGAAGTCGAGGGCCGAAGAAGCGACGGCGGCCAAGTCGATGTTCCTGGCCAACATGAGCCACGAAATCCGCACGCCGATGAACGCGATCATCGGCATGACGCATCTGGCATTGAAAACCGAGGTCACGCCGAAGCAGCGCGGCTACCTCGTGAAGGTCCGCGGCGCGGCCGGCGCGCTACTCGGCATCATCAACGACATCCTCGACTTCTCGAAGATCGAAGCCGGCAAGCTCGACAT
>CAYHEX010000170.1:0-9646 GCA_964355365.1 uncultured Solibacteraceae bacterium
CCAACATCGGCACGTGCGACACGATTCGCTGGGACGTCCTCTCCCGGCCCGGCCCCCGCCGCTGGATCCGCACCATCGTCCGTGCCCTCGGTCTCGAAGACGTCCTCATCAATCCTCCAAACTACCTCTTCGTCATCACTCGTCGTTGACAGGTTTTTTCTTGAGGGGGTCCTTGAGGGGGTCAGAGCCCTTTTCCACAGGTTTCAACAGTTTAGGGACACTGGTCCGCTTTAGAGGACGATGACGAACGGCGCGTTGGCGTGTGTGCGCGTCCCGCAGATGCTCGCGGCTGGTGATCGTCGCGTTCACGTAGCCGAGCCACGATTCCGACGACAGGAAGGCTGCCGCGGCGAGTGGCACGCGGCCTCCTCCACGCAGCCGCTGCGCCAGACTGCACCACGGCCAGTCTTCGGCGCTGGGCACCAGGCCGGCCGACCGGGCATTCCGTTCGACGTAGCGAGACATTGGAACGAGCGCGGCGATGTCATCGAGAGGCGTCGATGTGAATCGGCCTTGATACACGGGACCCTGTCCGGTCGTGCCACGGAATTTGTGCCAGCGCACGGCATGGGTAGATGTGACCCATTGGATGACCTTTGAGAGTCTTTGCTTCCCCAACGGGCCCACCAGCAGGTGCCAGTGGTTTTTCATCACACAATAGGCGACCAGCGGGACCTCGTAGCGCGTTACACCCGCCTGCAACACGGCGAGAAACGCCCTGTAGTCACGGGGTTGCGTGAACAACGGCTCCTTGCGGACGCTGCGATTGACCACGTGATAAAAACCTGTGCTGGCGGCGGTGCGGGGGCGACGGGGCATGTGATCCTCACTCAGGAATTGAAAGACCGACGACCTAGTGCAAGCCACGTGCCCGAATTCGAAAGCGACCTCTCCAGATGACCACTGTCCCTGAATCGTCGAAAACTGTGGAAAAGGGCTCTGACCCCCTCGCACTTGCCCCCCTCCGCCTTGGCGTCTTGATCTCCGGGCGCGGGAGTAACCTGCAGGCGATCGTCGATGCGATTGGAGATGGGCGGCTGCGGGCGCGCGTTGCGGTGGTGATCTCGAATCGCGCGGAGGCGCCGGGGTTGCTGCGGGCGGCTGCGGCAGGCATCGAGACGTTGGTGCTGCCCCATCGCGCCGCGGCCTCGCGCGACGCGTACGACGCGCAACTGGTCCGCGCGCTGCAGGAGCGCGGCGTGCAACTGGTCTGTCTCGCCGGGTTCATGCGCCTGCTCGGATCTGCGTTCTGCGCCGCGTTCCCCAACGCGATTGTGAACGTGCACCCGTCGCTGCTGCCGGCGTTCCCCGGCGTTGACGCGCAGCGCCAGGCGCTCGAGGCCGGCGCCACGGTCAGCGGCGCCACGGTGCATTTCGTGACGCCTGAGCTCGACGCCGGCCCGATCATTCTCCAGGCCGCCGTGCCCGTGTTCGGCGATGACACCGCTGGGTCGCTATCAGCGCGCATCCTCGAGCAGGAACATCGCATCCTGCCGGAAGCGATACAGCTCGTGGCGGATGGACGCTGCCGTCTTGACGGCGATCGCGTCGTCGTCGGCTAGGCCAGCGTCAGGACCGCGAGTTCCGGCGGACAGTTGATGCGGATCGGCAGATAGACCGTGCCGATGCCGCGGCTCACGAACAGCCGCGTGTCGTCGCGCACGAGCGTACCGGCCACGATCGGGAAGCGAAGCCGGTTGAACGCGCCGAACGGCGGCAGCACAACCTGCCCGCCGTGCGTGTGTCCGCTCAGCAGGAGCGGGATCTTCAGCGTATGCGCCTCCGTGAGTCGACGCGGGTCATGCGCGACCAGAATCGGCAGGGCCGCCGGCTCGATGAGCGGCGCAATCTTCGCCGCGCGCTGCGTCCAGTAGCCGATACCGATGAAGTCCACCGCGGCGCCGCCCACGGTGAGCCGCAGACGTTCTTCGCGCAGCACGCGAATGCCCCGCCGCGTCAGTGCCGCCGGCACCACGCGGTCATCATCGTGATTGCCGAGTACCGCGATCACGCCGGCCGGGGCCGACAGCGTGCCCAGCACCTCGGCCACGGGACCGGCGAAGCGCGTGTCGAAGTTCGTCACGTAGTCGCCCCCGAGCACGATGAGATCGGGGCGCTCGCGCATCGCCGCCTCAGCCGCCCGGGCGATCAGGTCGGCCGGCACCAGGCCGCTGCGGTGGAGGTCGGTCAGGAAGGCGATCTTGAATCCCGCAAAACCGGCCGGCAATCCGTGCACCGGCAGCGTGGCGCGCGTTACTGACAGCTGCAGCCGCTCGTGCACACCCCAGCTTGCGCCGCCCACCACGACGCCGGCGCTACCGGCCGTCAGCACACGAAGGAAGGCACGACGCTTCATGAGGAAACTCATGAAGTATAGTCAGGATCCGCGGCATGACTCTCGACGAACAACTCGCTTATCTCACCAAAGGGTGCGTGGACATCGTCCGCGCCGGCGACCTGCGCAACAAGCTCGAGCGGAGCGCCACGACCGGGGCGCCGCTCACCGTCAAGGTAGGTTTTGATCCGACGGCCCCGGATCTGCACCTTGGCCACACGGTGCTGCTTCGCAAGATGAAGCACTTTCAGGACCTCGGCCACCGCGTCATCTTCCTCATCGGCGATTTCACCGGTCTGATCGGTGATCCCACGGGCCGATCGAAGACGCGCCCCGCGCTCACGCGCGAGGAAATCGCTGCGAACGCCGAGACCTACAAGACGCAGGTGTTCAAGCTGCTCGATCCGCAGAAGACCGTGGTGGACTTCAACTCGCGCTGGCTCGCGGCGCTCGGCGCAGAAGGCCTCGTGCGGCTCGCGGCACGCTACAACGTGGCGCAGATGCTCGAACGCCGCGACTTCAAACAGCGCTACGAGGCCGGCAAGCCCATTGCCGTGCATGAGTTTCTCTATCCGCTCGCGCAGGCCTACGACTCGGTGTTCCTCAAGGCCGATGTCGAACTCGGCGGCACCGACCAGCTCTTCAACCTCAACGTCGGTCGCGACATCATGCCGGGCTACGGCCTGGAAGCGCAGGTCGTCCTCACGACGCCGTTGCTCGAAGGTCTCGATGGCGTCGAGAAGATGTCGAAGAGCCTGGGCAACTACGTCGGCGTCAACGAGCCGGCGGGGGAGATGTTCGGCAAGCTCATGTCGATCACCGACGAGCTGATGTGGAAGTACTACCTCCTGCTCACCGACTTGTCGGAGGCTGAGGTCAACGCTGTGAAGACGCAGGTGACGACCGGGGCGCTTCATCCGAAGGACGCCAAGATCGCGCTGGCCACACGGATCACGACCGACTTTCATTCGGCCGACGCCGCCGCGAGCGCCGCCGACGCCTTTCAAGCGCGCTTTGCGCGCGGCGAGCTCGTCGAGGAATCCCTCACCGAGGTCCGCATCGCGGTCCCCGCGGGCGGCGTGGCGCTGTCCAAGGTGCTGGTTGAAGCCGGGCTCGCGACCTCATCGGCCGAGGCCGCCCGCAAGATTCAGCAGGGCGGTGTGAAGGTGGATCGCGAGAAAGTGACCGACGGGCGCGCGCGCATTGACGCCGGCCGTGACGGGTTCATTCTCGAAGTCGGTCGGCGCGCGGTCAAAATCACGCCCGAGCCTGCGGCCGGCTAGCGGCCGCGGCTGCGCTTCGTCGCCTTCGGCCGCGCCGTCGCATCCAGCCGTTTCAGGATGTCTTCGAGCGAGCCCAACTGCTGTCGGGCATCCCGCACCACGGCGAAGTCATCGGGCTGGGTGCCGCCATCATTGATTGCGCGCTGCGTGACGTGACATATTCAACGTCTCCATGTCGCGGCTCGAGCCGAGTTTCTCGGTCCCCTACAGCTTCCCGGTCCACTTCACCGACGGCCTCTGGCACGACGGCCAGCCCCTCTTCGCTGACGTCGTCCGCCGACTCGAACCGGGTCGTCAGCATCGAGTCCTGGTTGTCGTCGACGACGGGCTCGCGGCCGCCCGGCCGTCGCTGATCGGCGACATCGAACGGCATGCCGCGGCATTCGCCAGTGCCTTCACCCTGGTGGCTCCGCCCGTCCTCATCCCCGGTGGCGAAGCGTCGAAGAACGATCTCTCGCACACCCTGCGCCTGCTGGAACTGATCAACACGCACAAGATCGACCGCCAGTCGTTTCTGGTGGCCGTCGGGGGCGGCGCCACGCTCGACACCGTGTCGTTTGCAGCCGCCACCGGCCATCGCGGCATTCGCGTGATTCGCGTGCCGACCACCGTGCTGGCGCAGTGCGACTCGGGCATTGCCGTGAAGAACGGCATCAACATGTTCGGCAAGAAGAACTTCGTCGGCACGTTCGCGCCGCCGTTCGCCGTCATCAACGATCTCTCGTTGCTCGACACGCTGAGCCTGCGCGACCGCATCAGCGGTCTGTCCGAGATCATCAAGGTGGCGTTGTTGAAGGACGCCGGGCTCTTTGACGGGATCGAGCTGCTGGCGCCGCGCCTGGCCGCCGGTGATATCGGCGCGCTGGACGGCGTCATCCGCGCATCGCTCGAGTGGCACCTGAATCACATTTGCAGCACCGGCGATCCGTTCGAGCAGGGGAGCGCCCGGCCGCTCGACTTCGGCCATTGGGCGGCGCACAAACTCGAGTCGCTGACCAACCACCGCATCCGGCACGGTGAAGCGGTCGGCATCGGTATGGCGATCGACGTGCACTACGCCATGCTCGCCGGGTTCCTCTCGGTGGCGATCGGTCAGCGCATTCTCCGCCTGATTGCCGCCGTGGGATTGCCGATGTGGGACCCGGCCGTGGCCGAACGCAACGCCGCTGGCGAACTGGCCCTTGTGGCCGGTCTGCAGGAGTTCCGCGAACACCTGGGCGGTGGCCTGCACGTGACGATGCTGCGTGACATCCAGCGGCCGTTCGAAGTGACGGACATGGATTCGTCGCTGGTTGAGCAGGCGATCGCGGCCCTCACGCCTGTGGCCTGATGCGCGTCGGCGGGTTTCATCTGACGTATTGCTCCAACATCCACGCCGGCGAGAGCTGGCCCGACGTCAGAACCGCACTCGGACAGGTGTTGCCGCAGGTCCGTGAGCACCTGGGTGTCTCGGGGCCGTTCGCCATTGGCCTCCGCCTGTCGGCCGCTGCCGGTAGTGCGCTGGCGGCGCCGTCGGCCCTCGCCGAGTTTCAGCAGTTTCTGGCGGCCAGTCAGCACTACGTATTCACCATCAATGGCTTTCCGTACGGCGCATTTCATGGACAGCGGGTGAAAGAGCAGGTGTACCTGCCCGACTGGCGCGATCCTCGCCGCGTGACGTACTCGAATCAACTGGCCGATATCCTGGCGGCGTTGCTGCCGGAGGATCTGCCGAGCGGCAGCGTCAGCACGGTGCCCGGCGCCTTCAAGGCGCATCTGTCAGGGCCGGCCGATGTCGAGGCGGTGGCGCGCGGCATCCGCGAGCATGCGCGCTATCTGCGCGACCTGCGCGATCGCACCGGCCGGACCATTCGCCTGGCGCTCGAGCCGGAGCCGGCCTGTCTACTCGAGACCGTCGCCGAGACCTGCGACTTCTTCGACCGCTATCTCGGCGACCGCGATGTGCGCGAGCATGTCGGCGTCTGTGTAGATACCTGCCACATGGCGGTGGAATACGAGGATCCCGCCGACGTGATCAGCCGCCTGGGCGATGCCGGCATCACCATCGCGAAAGTACAGATCAGCTCCGCGCTGGATGTGGCCGGTGCCGACGCGATCGCCGCGCTCTCGGCCTTCGCCGACGACACGTATCTGCATCAGGTGGTGACGCGCGCCACCGAAGCGCTGTCGCGATTCCCTGATCTGCCAGACGCGCTCGCGCACGCCGAAGCTCGCGGACGCGATGAGTGGCGCGTGCACTTCCACGTGCCGCTTTTTCTCGAGCGTCTCGGCATCCTGCGAACCACACAGCCGTTCGTGGAAGCATTCCTTCGCGCGCTTCGCGCCGCGCCGGTGTGCGACCAACTGGAAGTGGAAACGTATACATGGGACGTGTTGCCCGAAGCGCATCGTCGCGTGGATGTGGCCACCGCCATCGCGCGTGAGCTCGCCTGGGTGCGCGAACAACTGGCATGACGCGCCGATCCAGACCGCGCGCTTACCTGCTGCTGGCGCGCGTATCGAATCTGCCGACCGTGTGGACCAACATGCTGGCCGGCAGTCTGCTCGCCGGCGTGGCGCTGAACGCGCGCACTGTGCTGATCGCCTCCGCCGCCATGTCGCTCGTTTATTGCGCCGGCATGTGGATGAACGACGCGTGTGACGCTGGCGCCGACGCGCGGGCCCGCGCGGATCGTCCGATTCCCCGAGGGGACGTGACCCGCGCGGAGGTGTGGACCGGCGCCGCGGTCCTCGCGGGGCTCGGTCTCGCCATGCTGTGGTTCTCCGGTGCGCGCGCCGGCGCGCGGCCCTGGAGTGTGGTGCTGCTCGGCGCGATCGCGTACTACAACATTCGCCACAAAGCGGATCCACTTGGGCCGCTGGCGATGGGCCTCTGCCGCGGACTGCTGTATATCGTCGCCGCATCGGCCGCCGCTGCGGTCGTGCCGGCCCCGGCGTGGTTCGGGGCCGCCGCGATCGTGCTCTACGTACTGGGGTTGACGCTGGTGGGCAAGACGCTTGGGCCGCGTGCGGGCGACGTGATGCCGTGGTTGATCGCCGGCATCTCGCTGGTCGATGCGCTCATCATTCTCACGATGGTGCCCGGCCTGCCGTTGGTGTGGGTGATGGTGGCCGTGGCCGGATTCATCGCGACGCTCGCCGCCCAGCGCGTCGTGCCCGGCACGTAGCCTCTCGGTCGTAGCCGCCGGCCTTTGGTCGGTGTCTGTCGTAGCCGCGGGCCTTCAGGCCCGCGGTCCCTCGAACCCCCTCTGTCGTAGCCGCGGGCCTTCAGGCCCGCGGTCCCTCGAACAGATGCGCGAGGATCACGTCGCGCACTTCGGTGGCCTCGATCGGCCCGTCGTCCCTGCCGCGCTCTGAGGAAATCAGCACCGGACCGTCTTCCAGCCGATCGGTCGGCCGTCCGTGCGAGCCGCGGACCAGGCTCGCATCGAGCGGAATCACGCTCATCAGGTAGCGAAACCCGAGCATCTTCTTCGCGAGCGTGTAGGCCACTTTCACGGCCGGCAGCGAGATTGCGGGATCGACGAACAATTCGACCGGGTCGTAACCGGGCTTGCGATGAATATCCACGGTGCGCGCGTAGTCGGGCGCGCGCTGGTCATCGAGCCAGAAGTAGTACGTGAACCATCGGTTGGCTGCGCTGATCGCCACCAACTCGCCCGCGCGCGCGTGGTCGATGCCGACGGCGGCCTGTTCACGCCGGTCCAGCACCGATTCGATGCCAGGCACGGACTGCAGCAACGTGCGCACGTCCTCGATCTTGCGCGGGTCGCGCACGTGCACATGCGCGACCTGGTGATCCGCTACCGCGAATGCTTCACTCGCGCCGGCATCCAGCGCGTCGGTGCCGATTTCGTCGCGCACCGACAGCCAGCCGGCCTCGCGCAGCACACGATTGATGTGAATCGCGCCGGTGACTTCCGTCAGTCCGTATTCCGAGACGACCAGCACCCGACGTCCGGTGGCGCGGCAGTGATCGATCAGCCGCCCGCAAACGCGGTCGACCGCGCGGACGTCGTCGCGCACTTTCGGATCGTTCGGCCCGAGGCGCTGGACGTTGTAGTCAAGGTGCGGCAGGTAGGTGAGCAGCAGCGTCGGCGAGTGCCAGCGGTCGACCAGGATTGACGACTCCGCGATCCACTCGCTCGACTTGATGTCGGACTTCGGGCCCCAGAAGCTGAAGAAGGGGAATGGCCCGAGCTCCGCGACCAGACGGTCTCTCAGTGTGGCCGGGTGACTGTAGACATCGAGGATCTTGCGGCCGTCCGCCGGGTAGATCGGCCGGGGCGTCACCGACCAGTCCACCGAGCTGTACATGTTGAACCACCAGAACATGTTGGCCACGGTGCACTGCGGATCGCGCGCGCGCGCGCGGTCCCACACGCGCTCGCCGTGCATCAGCGCGTGCGACTGCTTCCAGAACATCACTTGCGCGAGGTCGCGGAAGTACCAACCGTTGCCGACCACGCCGTGGTCACGCGGCAGCGTGCCGGTGAGATAGGTGGCTTGGGCGCTGCACGTGACGGCAGGCGTGATGGCGCGGATCGGCGCCATCGATCCGTTGCGCGCCAGCGCCTGCAGGTGTGGTGTGTCGTCGCCGACCAGTGCCGGCGTGAGCCCGACGACGTTGAGGAGCAGTGTCGGGTGCACCGGGTGCGGCTAGCCCTTCGGTGCGGGCGGAATCGCGTCGCCGCGCATCACGGTGTTCGTGTTGAAGCGCTGCGTGCGATCGATCTCGGGCCGTGCTTCGAGACCCGCCACGTCGAGCTTGCCGCTCTGCGCGAAGAAGGCCACGGGGTTGTCCCACACGATCGTCTCGATCGCCGCGTCCGCGATCCCGCGGGCCTGCATGACGGCAATCGTCTTCGGCACCTTCAGCGGATCGCTGATGCCCCAGTCGGCAGCGCTGTTGACGATGATGCGGTTGGTGCCGTACTTCTGCACGAGGATCGCCATGCGTTCCTCGTCCATCTTGGTCTTCGGGTAGATGGTGTGGCCGGCCCAGCAGCCACTGTCGAGGACGATCGGCAGCGTCTCTTCGTTGTTGTGGTCGATAAGGACGCGGCCCTCGTCAAACCCGAACGCGCGCACCACGGCGATCGTCCGCTCGGTGCCGCGCTTCTTGTCGCGGTGCGGCGTGTGAATCAACACGGGCAGATCGAACTGCTTCGCGAGCTCGAAGTGCTGGATCAGGATGCGTTCCTCCTGGTCGGTCTGGTCGTCGAAGCCGACCTCGCCGATCGCGACCACGCCGTCTTTGACGAGGAACCGCGGCAGCACCGACATCACCTCTTCGGCGAGCCCGGGCTGATTGGCTTCCTTCGGGTTGAGCCCGATCGTTGAGAAGTGGCGGATGCCGAACTGGGACGCGCGGAAGCGTTCCCAGCCGATGATCGTGTTGAAGTAGTCGATGAAGCTGCCTACCTGCGTGCGCGGCTGGCCCAGCCAGAAGGCGGGCTCGACCACGGCGAGGATGCCGGCATTCGACATCGCCTCATAGTCGTCAGTGGTGCGCGAGATCATGTGAATGTGCGGATCGAAAATCTTCATGGGAGCCTCGTCTTACTGGGCAAGAGCGATGTCGGCCGGCACGCTGCGTCCGGCGGCTGTGCGTTCGGCGGCGTAGTCGGTCGACATGCGCGAGAGTTCGGCATTGCGCCGCTCCGGCAGCCCGACGATGCGCGCGAGCGCGACGCTGTTGAACATGGCCTTCAAGACCATCTGGTTGAAGTGCAATTCAGGAAAATAGCGGGCCGGATACGGGTTCTCGCAGGCCAGCGACTCGAACAGCGGCAGGATGTTCGTGCGGCAGGTATCGGTCATGGCCAGGAGAAATCGCTCGGGCGCCGGGAGCAGGCTGACCGCGCGGCACCAACTGCGCTGTTCGCCCGCGTCACCTTGCGTGAAGCACGCGAGCGCGGCCTGTTCGAAGCTCGCCGCGTCCACCGTGGCGGCCAGATCGCGCAGCAAGACAAACCGCGCAACATCCGCGCGGTCCCACGCCGTTGTGGGCTGGTCGGCCGGCCAG
>CAYHEX010000171.1:0-9629 GCA_964355365.1 uncultured Solibacteraceae bacterium
GCACCACGTGCCCCAGAAGCCGATCATCAGGTCCTTGCCCCGGAAATCGGAGAGCCGCTTCGGCGTGCCGTCGAGCGCCGCGAACGCGAAGTCCGGCAGCGTGGCACCCATGCGGAGTTCGATGCGCTCGTAGTCGGCCGCCGTGCGTGCCGAGAGCGTCACCGTGCCTGCCGCCGCGTCGATGCCTTTGATCGACACATAGCGATCGCTGTCGCCGACGTGAAAGACCACGGGCGCGCCGCGTCCGTAGCCCATCTCCCACGAGGTGAAGTCCTCGTCGAAGCTCCCGTCGCCGTTGGCGTCGAGATACTGATAGCTCTTTGACGAATCCACCTTGAAGT
The DNA here is from genome assembly GCA_964355365.1 of uncultured Solibacteraceae bacterium. Taxonomy (GTDB): domain Bacteria; phylum Acidobacteriota; class Vicinamibacteria; order Vicinamibacterales; family SCN-69-37; genus SCUN01. The sequence goes on from CAYHEX010000171.1 coordinate 342, forward strand.
CCTTCGCGTTGGCGATGAGCCGGACCTTCACAGGCTTGCCGTCGATGGTGACGACGCCGACGGTGAAGGCCTGATAGGACGTGGTGAGGGTCGAGTCTGCCGCGTCCTTTCGGAGCCCCACGCGCATGGGGTACGTGGCGAACTGCGAGCCGGGAGTGGTCGCGAATCTGAGTGTTGCGGCCAGCGCCACGCCCGTCTCGGACACAAGGGCCGGGGCCAGCGCGATCTTCTCGCCTGGCTCGAGCGTTCCGTTCCCGTTCAGATCCGTCACGATCGCGCGGCTCTCCGCGCCGGATGCGATCAGAAACAGCGCGCGTTTGCCGTCGCCAACGGAGACCTCACCGGCAGAGACCGCGTCGGTCTCTGCGGCGATGGCGCCGAGTTTCTGCCTCGCGTCACCGGTCGCGGACTTCAGCGACACGCCGGACGACAGGCGCCCCGGCACGAGCTCCCGCTCGATGGCGCCAACAAACTCCAACGGCGCCTGCGCTCGAACGACAGCGACAAGCGAACAGCAGACGATTCCGAGCAGGACAATGCGGCGCATGGGGCCTCCAGAGACGCCCGATGATACCCCGGCGGCTTCTTCTCCAGTTCGCGCCGCGGGGGCCGATTACTTGAGCTGAGGTTCCCTGCCTTGCTGCCCGCGGCGTCTGCCCTGCTCATGATCGCCCTCTCCGGACTCCCCGGGGCAGCCGAATCGCCGATGCTCGCGTCCGCGCAGCGCCTGAGCACGAATCTGTCCCGGCTGGGCGCCAGCGGCGACGAGGGCCAGCGTGTGGCCGCCGCCGCGGAACTTGCTCTGCTGGTGGACGCGGTCGTCGGCGATGGGCGGGCCGGGATGGCCGGCCGCGACCAGACGGCCTACACGCTGCTGGGGCTGGGCTACTCGGCGAAGGAGACGGCCGACATCGTCAGCGGACGCGTCACGAAGCGCACGCTCGACACCGCGCATGCGATGCGGCTCGTCGGTCGCGGCCGTGAAGCGGCGGCCGACCACGTCGATCGCCAGCATCGTCGCCTTAACGTGACGTTGGCCGCGCTCGCGGACGTCGGTGTAACGATTCCCTCAACACAGAAACGCGTGACTCCCGCGCTGGTCACTGCCGCCGTCCGGCCAGTGGCGGCAACCATCACGACCGCCCGAGCGGCGGCGCCACGGACCGCGCCCGTGATTCCGGCGACGGCGTTGGCCGAGCCGTTTGAGGCCGCCATCGTGAAATATGCGCGCCTGCACGCCGTGGACCCGGCGCTGATTCGCGCCATCATCGGCGCCGAATCGCGGTTCGTGTCCGGCGCGCGATCATCGGCGGGCGCCATCGGGCTGATGCAGCTCATGCCGGCCACCGCGCGCGCGCTCGGCGTGAACCCCCACGTCGCCGACGAGAACATCGAGGGCGGCGTGCGGTATGTCGCGGAACTGCTCAGGATGTTCGGCGGCGTTGAGCTGGCGCTCGTGGCCTACAACGCCGGGCCCGGGTTTGCCGGGCGGTACTCGCGCGGCGAAGTCAGTCTGTACGGCGAGACGCGGCAGTACGTGAACCAGGTCCTGGGACGCCTGCGCTCGGCGCGATGAGGCCTGTGCGCGTCAGCGAACGCGCACCGCGATTGACTGGCCCTTCTTCATCGGCATCGTCTGTTCAGCGCCGGTCACGGGATTGATCATCCGCAGCGGGCCATCGACGGTGGCCGTCACGCTGTAGAACACCGTCTTCCCGCCCTTGCGCTCGGCACTGACGATGAAGCCGCCCTCGGCGCGGAGTTTGTTGAAGCTCACGTCCTTCCACTCGGCGCTGACCGCAGGGAAGATGCGAATCACGCCGCCGTTGCTTTGCAGCAACATCTCGTGGATCGCTTCCATCGCGAGGAAGTTGCCTTCGAGCGTAAACGGCCGGTAGTGGAAGTTGGACAGCCCTTCGCGAGTCTGTTCGCCGTTGGCGTGGAAGCCGTTGCGCAGCGTGAACGACCGCTCGTATTTCTTGAGGTAGTCGAGCGCTTCGTCAGCGCGGCCGGCGCGCGCAAGCATCGCCGAGAACCAACTGAAGCTATAACCGACCCACTGCGCGCTGCCCTTCGACTTGATGACGCCGATCGTCGCGTTCATCAGCTTCGGGTCACTCGACAGCTGTCCCTGCGGGTGAATCGCCATCGCATGCGAGAAATGACGATGCGACGCGTCGTACGGCAGGCCCTCGGCGAACATCAGGCTGCCGGTGGCCGGGTCGACGATGTCTTTCGGGAGCTTCGCGGCGAGATCGGTCCATTTCTTCGCGGCCGCTGGTTGATGGCGCGCCGTCTCGAACTCCGCCATGTCGGTGAATGCGCCGCGAACGAGCGCGAGGTCGTAGTTCGACATCGGCGGCAGCCACGCGCGCATCGAGTTGTCGAAGAACTCCGGGCTCGTCGACAGCGGCAGCCGCAGGAAGCCGTCAGGACTCTCTTTCAGCAGGCCCGCCAGCGCCGTCGCGATCGCGCTGCAGAACGGATACGCCTCGCGTTCCAGAAACTTCGCGTCGCGCGTGTAGCGCCAGTGCCGCGCAAACAGATGCGACACCCACGCGCCGTTGGTCGGGGAGAGCGAGTACTGTCCCCACCCGCCCATCGCCTGCCCGGTCAACGTCATCACGCCCGGCACGACGGCGCCATCAACGCCGTAGAACTCCTTCGCGAACTTCCTGAACTCCGGCAAGAGTCCGCTCATGAACCGCAGAAAGCTCTCGCCTTCCTCGAACAACCCCGCGGTCTGATACGCGATGTACGTCGTCTGCGTGTTGAGGTCGTTGTGGTAGTCGCCCTTCCACGGCGGCAGGCTGCCGCCATCCGCGGTCCACACGCCCTGCAGCGGCATCGGCGGCGCGTTCACGCGCGAGGCGGCGCCGTAGAAGTACTTCGTCAGGTTGTAATGCTGCTGCAACCGTTTGTCGGGAATCGTCACCGACGACGTCGCCCAGAAGCGCTGCCACCAGCGTGTGTGTTCGGCGAAGCGCTTGTCGTAACCCGCAGCGAGCGCGGCATCCAGCGTCGCTTTCGCCGCCGGCAGCGGATCCGTTCCGTCCGTCGACCGGAACACCGTGATCGCGAGCGTGCTGCGCGCGGCAGCCCGCAGCTTCGCAAGCACGCCGTAGCGGAGTCCCGTTGCGGTGTCCTGCACGTAGCCGCGATAGCCGTCGGCGTCGATCGACTTCGCTGCGGGATATCCCAGCTTCGACACTGCGGAGGGCGCCGTGACGATCAAGTCCATGTCGGCGCCGGCTCCGTGGGCGCCGAGTAGCGACACCATCACGACGGGCGACGCATCGTCGACGAACACGCGGATGTCCGATGACGACGGCATCGCGAGGAAGCGCGCGCGGCCTTCGGCGGTCTTCAGGTCGAGATCAAATTGTGAGACCTGCGCGCCGTCGGGGAACCGCAGCTCCACGCGCCCGGCCGGCAGCTTCGTCGGATAGGGCGTCTCTTCGTACGGATCGTCGAACAGCCGCACCATTTCGCGCTGGTTCTTTTCCGCGACGAGTCGCTTGATCGTCTGGTAGTTCCAGTCGGGCCGGCTGTAGATCTCGGGACGGCGCAGGTCCCAGAGATCGCCGCGATCGAGCGAGACGCGCAGCATGTTGCCCTCGCCCCACATCAATGCGCCGATGAGGCCGTCCCCAAGCGGCACGGCCTCATCCCATGTGTCGATCGGAGCCACCAGCGACATGGGCGCTGGCGGTGGATGCTGCGGCAGCGGCGCGGCGTTCACAAACGTGAGCGCCGCCGCGGCGACGATGATAAAGAGAACCGATCGTGATGTCATCGCGCTGAATCGCGCAAAAGCGCGTCTACTTCCCGCCCGCCATCTTCTGCTTCAGCACTTCGAACCAGTTGAGCACGAGGCGCAGCTCGTTGGTCTTGCCTTTGTCGATGACGGGCTGAATCCGAACGAACCGGTCTCCGCCCGTGGCGATGTCGATCGTCTGTTCGCCGCGGGCATTGGGGGCCAGAACCTGCACCGGCTTTCCGAGTTGTCCGTGACCCGTCACATCAACTTTCCAGATGCCGCCGGGATTTGGACCGGTGTAGAAGATCGCGCGGCTGTCATCAGCCCACACCGGTACGGATCCTCCGTCGACGGACACCTGAACGCGTTCGCCCTTTACATCGGGGAACGGGCGGATGAACACCTGAGTCGCCCCACTGGACCCGGTCCTCACCGTGTAGGCGAGCCAGTGACCGTCGGGGGAAACCTGCCCATTCAAAGACCCGTCCGCGTCAGCGACGAGCCCCTTCAGTGACGGCGTCCCGTCGAGATTCAGTGTCTGAACCTCGAATCTGGCACGGACGGTCACCCTCGTGATGAGCGATCGCCCATCGGGTGTCGTGCCCGTCGGCGTCAACTGTTGACCCGACGTCGCGGCCAGGATCAACTCTGGCGAACCTCCGCCGGCAGCCGAGATCCGACAAATCCCCCGCGGCTCGGAATAGCGACGGTAGTAAATGAAGCGGCCGTCAACGCTCCACACGGGCGAGGCCGCGACCTCGGCCGGCGGTGTGATGCGGCTGAGCGATCCGCGCGTGAGGTCGTACACATGGAGGCTCGGCTCGCCTTCGTCATTCAGGGTCACGACCGCACGCGCGCGGTCGGGCGACAGCTGGAAGCCCTGATACCCACGCTCAGGTGCGGCCATCGGCGTCTCAGTGCCGCGTTGATCCACCCATGTGAGGGACTTCACCGTCAACGACGCCCCGGCGACGTACGTCAGGGTGCCGGCGTCAGACACGTCGATGTCGGCGGCGCCGCTCGTTGTCTTGAACGCGACGTCCTCGACCACTCGAATGGGCTCGCCTCGTAATTCGCCGGCGACCGGATCGAATGGCGCGGCGAAGATACCCTGCTCCGTGGCGAAGAGCAGATGGCCGGTGGCGACGAATCGCGGGTAGGACGCATCCTTTCTGAGCACCCGCCACTTCCGCGTCGAGAGATCAAGCACGGCAAGGTCCCGTTGAGACTGGAAGCTGCCGTCGACGGTGCCGCGGGACACGGTGAACACCACATGCTTGCCGTCCGGCATAAACGTCGGCCAGAGATGATCGGCCTCGCCGGCCGCCAGATCCGGCTCTGTCAGCACCTCCGCCTGGCCGCCGGCGGCGGGAACCCGGAGCAGACCGCTTTCCGCGGCCGCGCTGGCAAACACGATCGTGTCATCCCGGCCCCACGACGCGCCGCGGAGATTGCCCGTCACTCGCGTGATCTCGAACGGCGTGCCGCCACTCGACGCCACCTTCATCAACCGCGCGCCCTGGGCGCTACTGGATCCGCTGAAGTAGCCCAGCCACTTGTCATCGGCAGAAAAGAACGGCGAACGCGGCTGTGGGCCAAGGTTCGTGAGCGGGATGTCGGCAAACGCGTCGAGCGACCGCACGACCAGCGAGCTCGCGCCATTCCCGTAGGCGTACGCGATGCGCCGACCGTCGCGCGAGATCGCCACGTCCGGCTGGTTCACGTTGATCTGCAAAAGTTCTCCCAGCGGCGGAGCCAACACGAACGACGCCGGTGGCGGCGGCTCGGGCGCGCGCGCGCGCCAGACGATGAAGCCCGTGAGCGCTGACGCGGCGATCACCGCCACCGCCGCGAGCAGCATCGTGCGCGACCGGTTCGGCGGGACGGCCGCTGTCGCTGCCGGCGCTTCGTCTCTGCCGGCCGTCATCGCATCCGCGATTTCGAGACGTGCCGTCGCCATCGAGTCGAGCCGATCGGCGCGGTCTTTCTCCAAACAGCGTCGGAGCAATCGCCGAATCGGCGCCGGCGTCGTCGCGGGCACGCCGTCGAGCGACAGCGTGTCTTTGAGCACGGAGGCCAGCACGTCCGACACTTCGCTGCCGGGATACGCGCGGCGGCCCGACAACATCTCGTAGAGGACGACGCCGAAGGCCCAGACATCGGCGCGCTTGTCGACAGCCTTCCCTCTCGCCTGCTCGGGGCTCATGTACGCCGCGGTGCCGATGATCATGCCCATGGAGGTCATGGCTGGCGAGGTCATTGTGGGTCCCGGGTCCCACGTTCCTGGTCCCCGGTTCCCTTGTGGTCCCGAGTTCAGTCCAGAGTCCAGGGATCGCGCCAGACCAAAATCCAGGACTTTGACCAGGCCGTCCGCGCGGACTTTGATGTTCTGCGGCTTCAGGTCGCGATGGACGATGCCCTGTTCGTGCGCGGCTTCGAGCGCGCTCGCGATCTGGCGCGCGATGCGCAACGCATCATCGAGCGGAACGGCCCCGCGCGCCAGGATCTCGGACAGGTCCTCGCCCTCGACCAACTCCATGACCAGCGCACTGACGTTGGACATTGGACCTTGGACCTTGGACTCCTCGATCCCATAAATCTGCGCGATGTTCGGGTGATTGAGCGAGGCGAGCGTGCGGGCTTCGCGCTCGAACCTGGCGACGCGGTCGGCGTCGCTGAGAAACACGTCGGGGAGAATCTTGATCGCGGCGTCGCGGCCGAGCCGCGCATCGCGTGCTCGATACACCTCACCCATGCCGCCGGCACCGAGTGGGCCGACGATTTCATAGCTGCCAATGCGCGCGCCGGGAGACAAAGCCATGGTGTGCGCCTATGGTAGAGCTTTTTGCGGGCGTTCCACGCGGTCACGAAGCAACCACGTCGATGCGGAGACGACCTTGATCGGGGCCGGCACCTCTCGGCACAGCTCCGGCGCCAAGGTGACCAGTTCAAGAGTCGCCTCTGCCGCGCTTGGATCCGCGCACACGTGGATCAACGACGGCGGAGAGCGGCCGAGTGACTGACTCGGCGAACTTGTCGGCAAGAACGGCCGGAAGTGCTTGATCTTACGGCATTTGCCATTTTCTCCTTTATGGAAGGAGAAAATGTCAGTGCGATTATCCTCGAGCGGCGGACCTTCGGTAGAAGTCCTGAGCCCGGACGATCAGCCCAACTCGTCCGCGGATTTCGCGCCGTAGAACGCGAACCAGGGGGTTGCCGGCTTGATCGCTTCGTTCACGTTCTTGATGTTCTCGACGCCCTTGGTCTCGAGCCACTGACGGAACGCGTCGGGGCCTTCCTTCGCGAAGACCGAGACGCCGTCTTTCCACGTCGCGCGGCCGCACAGGACGCCCGAGTATTTGACGCCGCTTTCGCCTGCCAGCGCGAGCGTCTCGGTGAACTCGGCGTTGCTCACGCCGGCCGATAGATAGATGAAGGGCTTCTTCGCGATCTTCGCGGACGTGAGGAAGAGCGCCTTCGCCTCTTCGCGCGTGTACGCCGCCGGACCGCCGCCTGAGGCCTGCGAGCCTTCGACGAACTTCATGTTGATCGGCACTTCGACCTTCATGATGTCCACGCCGTAGCGCTCCTTCGAGAACTCTGCCATGGCGCCCATGACGACCTCGGGCTTCTTCTTCGCGTACTCGAGGCCCTTCTCGTCCATGCCGTCCATGTAGCCGACGAACTCGAGGAAGTACGGGATGTCGTTGGCGCGGCACTCGTCGCCGATGCGCTCGACCCAGGCGTGCTTGAGTTCGTTGATCGGCTTCGCGTCGAACGGCGAGTAGTAGAGAAGAATCTTCAGGCAGTCGGCGCCGGCTTCCTTGAGGCGTCGCACGGACCAGACGTCGAGCAGATCGGGCAGTCGGCCGGGCGTGTTCGAGTCGTAACCGGTCTTCTCGTACGCGAGCAGCAGGCCAGACCCTTTGGCACGGCGCTTCGAGGCGGGGATGCCCCATTCCGGATCGAGCAGGATCGCGCTCGCATGCTGGGTCAGCACCTCGGCGACGAGGCTCTTGAACTCCTCCATCATCGCGTCGCTGACGTCCGTGCCGCTCTCCTTGGCGATCGACTTCTGGAGTGAACCGCGCTGGTCCATTGCCGCGGCCGCGATCACGCCGCGATCGTTGGAAACCGCCTTCATGCCTGCAAGCTTGCCGGGGGTCATCTTCATGAGACGGAATATTACAACGTCAGGGCAAAGGGCAGAGGGCAAAGGGCAAAGGCGAGGGGAGAGGAGAAAGGGAACAGGAGGGTGAAGGGTAAAGGTTACCTGCCGGGAAACTTGAACGTCTCCACAATGACCCCTTCCAGCGCCATCGCGACCAGGGCCGGCACGTCGAGCGCGGCCTCCGCGTCTTCGACCAACTGCGGCGTCGTGCGGGTGGACGGCAACCGCGGTGTAAAGAGCGTGCAACAGTCCTCGTCCTCGATCACCGAGGTGGCGTACGTGCCGATCGCGCGCGCGATGGCGGTGATCTCTTCCTTGTCGTCGCCGATCAGCGGCCGCAGGATCGGGATCGTCGCCACGCGGTTCACGGCCGCGATGTTCTCGAGCGTTTGGGACGCGACCTGGCCGACCACATCGCCCGTGACCAGCGCGAGCGCGTTGTGACGCTGGGCCACCGCCTCGGCGATGCGCACCATCAGACGTCGATAGATGATGACCCGCAACGGCGGCGGCACGTTGAGCACGACCTGCTGCTGCACGCTGCCGAACGGCACGAGAAAGAGCCGCGAACTGAGCTGCGCGCGGGTCAGCGTGGCGGCGAGCTCACGCGCCTTGTCCTGCGAGGCGCGCGACAGGATCGGATACGCGTGAAAGTGTATGAACGACACGCGGCATCCACGGCGGATCATGCGCCACGCGGCCACCGGCGAGTCGATGCCGCCGGACATGAGACACAACACCTTGCCGCCCGTGCCGAGCGGAAGACCGCCGGCCCCGGGTTCGCGGGCCGCGTAGACCAGCGCATGTTCCTTCAGCGCTTCCACGCGCAACGTCAACTCAGGCGTTGTCAGATCCACCGGCCAGTGCGTGGCCGCGATGACGCGCTCGCCGAGCGCGCGCTCCACCTGCGGCGACGGCGTCAGAAACTGTTTGTTGATGCGCCGCACTTTCACACGAAAGTTCTTCGGCGTCAGGCCCGCGAGCATCGGCTCCATCGCGGCCCACATCGCGTCGATCGGCGTCTCGCCCGGACCGAGCTGGTCGAAGACGACTTGCTCAGCGCGCGCGAAGTTCGCGATGCCGGGCAGCATCGAGAGACGTGCGCGAATCTCGGTCCAATCTGCGTTCGACCCCAGACGCGCTTCAATGCGCCCCTGCACGTGCCGCACGTGCGAGATGTCCTGATCGGCAAGCAACAACCGGATCGAGCGCACCAACGACGCCACAAACCACGGGCGGTTGCGACCCTTCAGGGCAAGTTCCAGGTAATGGATCAAAAGCACGGACACAGACACAGACACAACAGTCTAGTCGTTCGAATGGTTCGAGGGTTCGAACGGTTCGAGAGGTTCTGTTC
>CAYHEX010000172.1:0-9602 GCA_964355365.1 uncultured Solibacteraceae bacterium
GGCGGCGTGTTCCGGACGATCGACAGCGGCGTGACGTGGACACCGATCACCGACGGCCAGATTCCGCTCGGCTCGATCGGGTCGATCGCGGTCGCGGATTCGAATCCCGACATCATCTACGTGGGCACCGGCTCGGACGGTGTGCGCAGCAACGTGTCCACCGGCCGCGGCATCTACAAGTCGACGGATGGCGGCAAGACGTGGGTATTCGCCGGCATTCGTGACGGCGGTCAGACGGGCGCGATCCGTGTCCACCCGACCAATCCCGACATCGCCATCGCGGCGATGACCGGCGACATCTTCAAGGCCAACACCGAGCGCGGCGTGTTCAAGACCACCGACGGCGGCAAGAGCTGGAAGAAGGTGTTGTACATCAACGATCAGATGGGCGCGATGGACGTCGAGTTCAAGCCCGGCGATCCGAACACGGTGTACGCGTGGATGTCGCGGCTCGAGCGCAAGCCGTGGACGATCATCAGCGGTGGCCCGGCGGCGGCCGGCGCGGGCTTCTACAAGAGCACCAACGGCGGCGATACGTTCGCGAAGATCGCAACGGGCCTGCCCGCGGACCTGATCGGCAAGGGCAACCTCGCGACGACGGCGGCGAATCCCGCACGCATCTACGCGCTGGTCGAAGCGAAGCCCGGCGGCGGTCTCTACCGGTCGGATGACTCGGGGCAGACGTGGGCGCAGGTCAACGCGACGCCCGGCCTCGTGCAGCGGCCGTTCTACTACACGACGCTCGGCGCCGATCAGAAGAACGCCGACATCGTCTACGCGGGCGCCGAGGGCTTCTACAAGTCAGTCGATGGCGGCAAGACGCTCGCGTCGCTGCGGACGCCGCACGGCGACAACCACGACATCTGGGTGAACCCCACCGACGGCAACATCATGGTGCAGTCCAACGACGGTGGCGCAAACGTGTCCACCGACGGTGGCCGCACGTGGTCGTCGATCATGAACCAGGTCACCGGTGAGTTCTACGGCGTGTGGGCCGACAACGCGTTTCCGTACAACCTCTACGGCGCGCAGCAGGACGACTCCACGGTGATGTTCCCCAGCACCAACGCGCCGATGAACTGGGCCGCCGTTCAGGGTGGCCCGGGCTGCGAAACCGGTCCGATCATCCCGCATCCGACGGACGTGAACACGGTCTATGGCTCCTGCAAAGGACAGTACGAAGTGCTGGACCGTCGCTCCGGACAGACCAAGCAGTATTGGATCGGCGGCCAGTCGCTCTACGGCAATGCCGGCGGGGAGTTGATCTACCGCTTCCAGCGCGTGTCGCCGATGAACACATCACCGTGGGATCCGAACGTGCTGTATTACGGTTCGCAGTATGTGCACCGCACGCGCGACAAGGGCGTGACGTGGGAGAAAATCTCGCCCGATCTCACCGAATTCGATCCGTGCTGCCAGGCGGCCAGCGGCGAGCCGATCACGCGCGACGCCACGGGCGAGGAGTTCTACAGCACGCTGTACGCGATCAGCGAATCCACGCTCGAGAAGGGCGTGATCTGGACGGGCGCGAACGATGGCCCGTACAGCGTGACGCGTGACGATGGCAAGACGTGGGCGCGTGTGACGCCGAAAGACCTGCCCAAGGGCGGCCGCGTCGCCTTCATCGATCCCTCTCCCCATCGTCGGGGCTCGGCCTACTACGCGACGTATCGCTACTTGCTCGGCGACTACGCGCCGTACATCTACAAGACCGACGACTACGGCAAGACGTGGAAGCTCCTGACCGATGGCAAGAACGGCATTCCCGCCGACACGCCGACGCGCGTCGTGCGCGAAGACCCGAATCGCGAGGGCTTGCTCTATGCGGGCACCGAGTTCGGCATGTATGTGTCGTTCGACGACGGGGGACACTGGCAGCCGTTCTTCCAGAACATGCCGCAGATTCCGATCAACGACATCAAGGTCTTCAAGAAGGACATGCTGATCGCCACGCAGGGACGTGCGTTCTGGGTGCTCGACAACCTGAGCGTGCTGCATCAGCTGGGTTCGGGCACGACGACCGATGCGGTGAAGTTGTACGCGCCGCGCGACGGCTATCGCACGCGCGTGTCGCCGAGCACACTCGGTCCGATGTTCGAGTACTACCTGCCGTCGGCCCCGACCGGCGCGCTGACGATCGACGTGCTTGACGTCAAGGGCGCGGTGCTCAACAGCTACAGCAGCGAAACTGCTGCGGGTGGCGCGGCCGGTGGCCGCGGTGGACGCGGCGGCGGTGGCGCGGGCGGTGGTGGACGCGCAGCCGGTGCCGGCGGTGGTGCGGCGGCGGATCAGGCGGCGCCGGATCCCGATGCCGCGCCGGCGTTCTCCGGTCGTGGCGGGGGCGCTGCGCCCGTGCGCGTGACGAAGGACGCCGGTCTTAATCGTGTCGTCTGGAACGTGCAGAGCAAAGACGGCTTCACGCTGCCGCCCGGTTCCTATCAGGTGCGGCTGAACGTGAACGGTGCCTCGCAGACGCAGCCGTTCAAGGTGCTGATCGATCCGAACGTCGCGGCATCTGGCGTGACGGTGGCGGATCTGGCGGAGCAGTATCAGCACCAGGCGGACCTCCGCGCGTTTGTGCCGCTGGTGCAGGCGCTGACCACGCGCGTGCGTGATGCGCGCAACGCGGCGAAAGCTGGACCGGCTGACAAGCTGGCTGCGATTGAGAGGGTCTATGCACAACTCGCCGATTGGCCCGAGGGCGTGCGCTACGCGAAGCCGGGGCTGCAGACGCACGCAACCTACCTCAACGGTCTCGGCACACGCACGGACCAGAAGGTCGGCCGCGACGCGATTGCGCGACTGGCGGAGTTGAAGAAGGACTACGCGCGGATCAAGGCAGAAGCGGACAAACTGCTGGGGCAATAGGGCATTAACGAATTAGCGAATTAGCGAGTTAACGAATTAGCGAGTTAACAAGTGCAAGGCAAAAGGACATCGGGAGTCGTTTCGGAAAACGACTCCCGATGTCGCATTCACTCACAGACGGGGGGAAGTGGGCGGCTTTGAGGTGGATATGAAGCGACTCGCAGTCATCGCCCTTGTTGTTACGGTAACGGGCGCCTTCGGGTGTGGAAGTCCCGCCGCACCGTCCTCGTCGTTCAAGGCGGGCCGTTACGTCTTCCTTCTCTCCCACGGGAGTCTTGTGCCAGCAGAACCGCCGTGCAGCGGGCTGACGGCTGGGGCCTCCTACAATGCGAGCGTCCAATTCGACGCCGATGGCACCGGTCGCGGCCGCGGCCTCGCAGAAAACACCGGCGCCACCTTCGATCTTCGCATCCAGGTGGACGGGGACAACCTCGCCGGCACGATCACGGGAGCGCTGAGGGACGCGTCGTTCTCGGTGCCACCTCCCGGACCGGCCACGCTGACGTTTGCAGCGAACAGCGACGGTTCACCCGCTCGTTTCGTCGGTCGGTATTCTTTCGGACTCGGTGGTTCCGGCTCGATCGACGGCCGTCCGACGATTTCGCTTCCCAGCACACCTCCCACAATAGGCGTGTGCTCGCCTGGTCAGTTGAGATGGACCTTGCTCGGGCCTATCTAGGAGTTCCGCAGCAAAGCCTCGAAGCAGCGGTTTGCTGATGTGGCCCGAGAACGCCCGCGCTAATTCGTTCAATTCGTTAATTCGTTAATTCCGTCGCGCCGTCGGCGAGAGGCGCAATAATGGCGCCCATGCGCAGAGCGTTGATTGGCGTGTGGGTTGTGCTGATGTGGTTGACGTGCTCGTCGGCGGTGCAGACGCAGACGTCGGCATCGGCGCCGGCCATTGACTGGGACAAGCAACAGGCGGAGATCCTGCAGCATTACCGCGCGCTGGTACAGATCAACACCAGCAGCCCTCCAGGAAACGAGACGAAGGTGGTCGAGTACCTGAAGAAGGTGCTCGAGGCCGAGGGCATTCCCACGAAGACGTTTGCGCTCGATCCGAATCGGGCCAACCTCGTCGCGCGGCTGAAGGGCAACGGGTCGAAGCGGCCGCTGCTGATTCTGGCGCACACCGACGTCGTCCCGGTGGACGCCGCCAAGTGGCCGGTCGATCCGTTCGGCGCGGTCATGAAAGACGGATACGTCTGGGGACGCGGCACAATCGACGACAAAGACAAGCTCGTGGCCATGCTCACGACGATGATCTTGATGAAGCGCTCGGGCGCGGTGCTCGACCGCGATCTGATCTTCCTGGCGGAAGCGGGCGAAGAAGCGGATCCGACCGGCATTGGGATCAACTTCATGGTCCGCGAACACTTCGACGAGATCGACGCCGAGTTTGCCGTGACGGAAGGCGGCTCGGCGCTTCTCAGCAGTGATGGCCGCGTGGCGACGGTGCAGATTTGCACCACCGAGAAAGTGCCCAAGCGCGCGAGGCTCGTGGCCAATGGCACGGCCGCGCACGGCTCGGTGCCCCGAGTGGACAACGCCGTGGTTCACGTCGCCGCCGCGGTAGCGAAGGTCGGCACGTGGGAAACGCCGATGCATCTCAACGAGACGACGCGCGTCTACTTCGAACGCCTCGCCAGCATCAGTTCGCCCGACAAAGCCGCGCGATACCGGGCATTGCTCGACCCGAAGCGCGCCCCTGAGGTGCAACGCTACCTGGCCGAGAACGAGCCCGCCGTGTACTCGATGCTGCGCACGTCCGTGGTGCCCACGATGCTGAAGGCCGGCGTCGGCGTGAATGTCATTCCGTCGGAAGCGGAGGCCACGCTCGACATCCGCGCCTTGCCCGGCGAAGACATCGCCGAGTTCTTTGACCAGATGGCGCGCGTGATTGGGGATCCCGCGGTGAAGATCGTCCCGATTCCCGCCACCCGCCCCGAAGCACCGTCGTCGCGCCTGGATACCGAGATGTTCCGAGTGCTGGAGTCGGTGGCGAAGCGCATGTATCCGGGCACGACGGTGCTGCCGTCGATGTCCACCGGCGCGTCCGACATGGCGCAACTGCGCGCCAAAGGCATCCAGTCCTACGGTATCGGGCCGGCCGTCACCGAAGAGGATCGCTTGAAGTACGGCGCGCACAGCGACGTCGAGCGTTTATCGGAAGCGTCGCTCTACAAGTTCGTCGAGTTCGCGTGGAGAGCCATCTCGGAGGTGGCCATTCGCAAATAGACCAATTCGCTCACTTGATGGTCTTCTCAACGGGGCCGTCTTTCTTCGACCAGTCTTCGAACGAGCCGTCGTACAGCTTCACGTCGATGCCGAGCGTGCGCGCGGCGAAGACGACGGCCGTGGCCTGCTGTCCGATGTGGCAATACGCAACCACCGTGTCGCCCGGCTTCACGCCGGCCTGATCGAAGAGCGCCTTCAGTTCCGCCTCCGACTTCAGCGTGTTGTCGTCGTTCACCGTCGTCGAGTATGGAAGGCTCTTCGCGCCGGCGATGTGACCGGTTTTGTGTGGGGTGGTCGGTGAGCCGCCGGTCTTCTCGCCTGTGTAGAGCTCCGGATCGCGCGCGTCGATGATGACGTATTTCGGAGTGTTGAGATGCGCCTTCACGAAATCCGCGTCAACGATCGGTGATGCCATTTTCAACGCGGAGAGCGCGCCCGTCTTCGGCGCTGGCACATCCGTCGTCACCGGTTGCCCGGCCTTCTCCCAGGCCTCGAGGCCGCCGTCCAGCAGGGACGTGCGGTCTCCCAGTCCGGCGGCCTGCAGCGTCAAGACGACGCGCGTGGCGGGTGAGACCCAGCCGCTGCCGAAGATCACCACGATGCGGGAGTTGTCGGAGATGCCGAGGGCTTCGAGCTTGGTCTTGAGTTCATCAGCAGGCGGCAGTTCCAGATTCAATCCGCCGGGCACCGTCGCCGAGGAGATCGCCGCCCGTGTCACGAGCCGCGCTCCCGGGATGTGCTTCTTCGCATATTCCGCCGGGTCGCCCATGTGGAGCACGACCAGATCCCTGTCGGCGACGTGTTGCGAAAGCCAGGTGGCGGTCACCAGCATGGCGTCGCGGGGGCCGGCCGCGATCGGACGCGCCTGATCGGCGAGCAGGCACATGATGACGGCGAGCGGAGCGAGCAGGAAGCGCGGTGACATGATGTGCGACAAGATTACGAGGTTGTCGCGTGGCCTGTCCATTGGTGTGCTGTTCTGGGCAGTGTTCGTGAGGGCGCGACGCGGGATCCCGCGGCGTCGGTGCGTGCCCAAAGAGTTACGATACGTTCGGCGGAGCACATATGAGCAGGGCAAAGGGCAGACGGCAAAGGGCAAAGGTCACGTGCATGCTGACGGCGGCGGCCGCAGTTCTTGCCGCCAGCGTTGGGTTGTTCACACAGGGCGCGCCCGGGCAACCCGGCGGAGCGCCGGCGCAGAACGCGCCACTGGTGCGCACGGCGTCGATCTCCGGCCAAGTGATCGACGGCGATACCGGCCAGGCGATCGGCAGCGCCGTCGTCCAGCTTCAGATGCGTACGCTGGCTGTAGCGGCGACAGGTGGTCGCGCGGCCGGGCGAGGTGCTCAGGGGCTATCAGCCGCTGAAATGGCCGCGCAAAGCGGCATGGACTTCGTCATGGCTGACGGAGACGGTCGTTTTGTGTTTCACGATCTACCCAGTGGACCCGCGCGGCTTGTCGCGACGCTGGGTGGATACGTCGAGCGGCCCGGCGCGGCCGCGCGGCCGCTTCAGTTGGTGAACGGTCAGCACCTCAGCGACGTGAAACTGCGACTCGTCAAGACGGCTTCTGTGTCAGGCGTCATTCTCGACGAAGCCGGTGAACCGCTGGTGGGTGCCCAGGTCCGTGTGTTGCGGCGCGATATGCCGGCCGGAGTGGCGCGGTACGCACTCACCGGCAACGCACGCACCGACGATCGCGGCATGTATCGTCTCGACGGCCTCGTGCCCGGTCAGTTCTTCATCGTCCTGCCGCAAACACAGACGACGATGCCGGTGGCGAATGCCGAGAAGAGCGCCGACGCGATGAATGGTCTGCTCGGTGCGAATAATCCCATCATGGAAGCGCTGACCGGCGGGATGCAGACGATGCTCGGATCGGCCGGTGTGCGGGTCGGCGATCAGATGTGGCAATCCGGCGCGGGTGGCGCTCTCGGCGGCGGGGCGGTGCCGCCACCGCCCGTCAACGGTCGCGTGGCCGCGTATCAAACGACGTTCTATCCGGGCGCGACGCAACTCAGTCAGGCGACGCCGGTGGCACTCCGTTCGGGCGAGTCACGCACAGGCGTCGATTGGCAGGTGCGCCCGACGGGTGTCGCGCGAGTGTCGGGGACGGTGATGGGGGCTGATGGCCCTGCGGCGAGTCTGGCTGTGCGCTTGATCTCCGCGCCCGGCACGCCAGATGACGACGCGTTGCCGGTGGCGACGACCACAACGGCAGCCGACGGCTCGTTTGTGTTCATGGGTGTGCCGACCGGGCAGCACGTGGCGAAGGCCCAGCAGATGGCGCGTGGTGGGATGCCGGGTGTGCCGCCTGAGCTGATGGCGAGCCTTCCGCCTGAGACGATGGCGATGCTGCAAGGGCGCCTGGGCGGCAGCGGCGATTCGTCCTTTCTGCGCGCGCAGATTGGCGTCACCGATCGGGATGTGGCCGGTCTGTCGCTCTCTCTCAAGGCCGGCGCCAAAGTGAGTGGACGCGTGGTGTTTGACGGCGTCGCCGCGCAACCAACAACACAACAGCTGACCGCTGCGCAGGTGTCGCTCGCAGCGATCGGCGGGGGCAACGGCGCTCCGGGGCAGGGGTCCAAACTCGTCTCGGACGGCACGTTCAAGACTTCGTCGTCTGCAGCCGGAAACTACACGGTGAGTCTCACGGGCGTCCCCGGGGCATGGATGATGCGCTCCGTGATGGTGGCCGGGCGCGAGACCGTGACGATGGGCTTCGAGTTGGGCGACAGCGACGTCGCGGACGTGGTGATCACATTCACCGATCGGATTCCATCAATCAGCGGCGCTGTGAAGGCCGAAGGGACCGCGCCGCTGCCCAACGCCACGGTGATCATGATTCCCGCCGACTACCGCGCGTGGCTGGCGAGCGGTGCGTCGGGGCGGGGACAGGTGACGGCGATCGTGCAGCCGAACGGGAACTATGCGTTTGGCCGGTTGTTGCCCGGTGACTATCTGCTGGCGGCGGTGCCCGATGAGGCGCTGGTGACGGATCACGACACGGCGTTCTATGACGCGCTCGCCCGTGTCGCGACGCGTGTCACGGTGACCGATGGTGAGAAGAAGGCGTTGGACCTTCGATTCCTGCGGAGCATTCGATGACTCGCGTCCTGTCGATGATCTGTAGTGTTGGCGCGTTGTTGCTGCTCGCGACCGCTTCGCATGCGCAGACCCGCGATAACCGCGCGACGCCTACGACTGGTACCGCCTCGATCAGCGGCGTCGTCATGAGCGATGCGTCGCCGAGCCGGCCCGTCCGCCGCGTGATGGTCACGCTGGGTTCAGGCGGCGCGATGAAGGTGCCGCTCGCGGCGATCACCGACGACAATGGCGCCTTCGCGTTTACCAATCTGCCGGCCGGCGCGTACACGCTCGTTGGCCTGCGCCCGGCGTGGGTGCCGACGGCGTACGGCACGAAGACGTACGGCCGTGGTTCCGGCGTGCCGATCTCGCTCGCGGCGGGGCAGCAGTTGACCGGCGTCGTGCTCAAGATGTTGCACGGCAGCGTGATTACCGGCACGATCCGCGACGCGTCGGGACGTCCGGCGACCGACGTCGAGATGATCCTGATGACGGTGCAAACACAGAATGGCCGCCGCAAGGTGACGCCTGTGCTGCAGTCCGCAACGGTCGACAAGCGCGGCGAGTATCGCATCTACGGGTTGGCGCCCGGCGACTACATGCTGCGCGCGCAGCCGCCGCCCCGCATGGGGGCCGGGGAACTGCGCCCGACGACGCTCGCCGAACTCGAGTGGGCGAAGATGGCTGCGGTCGCGCAAGGTGCCGCTGCGCCCGGCGTCACCGCCGATGTGCCGCCACCGCCGCCGAACGGCAGGCCCGTGGCGTTTGCGCCCACGTACTATCCCGGCACACCCGACGTGGCCGGCGCCACCGTCGTCACGCTGGGGGCAAATGAGGAACGTGCGGGCGTGGATTTCTCGACCACGATGGTGCCGATCGCGTCGATCTCCGGCCGTGTGATCGCCACTGACGGACAGCCGCCGCGAAATGCGACGGCCACGCTGCAGTTGGCGCAGACGTCCGGTACGAGCGTGATCGACATGCTGATGGGCATGGCGGGCTCGACCGGCGTGCGCGTGGGCGCTGACGGGCGTTTGAGCGGCAGCGGCATCATGCCGGGACGCTATCGCTTGCTTGTGCGCGGCGCGCCGGGTGGCGGCGGCGCCGGTGCGGAGCGCGGCGTAGCGGGCCTGGATCTGGGTGGTGCCGCGGGTGCGGCCGCCGCAATGGCCGGCATGCTCGCCGGCAGCGTGGGCGGCGCCACGCTGTGGGCGAGCGAGGACCTCGACATCAACGGACGCGACATCGAAGGTCTGGAGTTGCGGTTGCAGCCTGGCTTGACGATGTCCGGCACCGTCGCGTTCGAGGGCGAGGATCCGAAGGAGCCCGTCGACGCGTCACGTGTGACGATCATGCTCAACCCGGCATCGCGTGAAGCGAAGTCGGCGCTCGAGATGATGGCGGGGATG
>CAYHEX010000173.1:0-9588 GCA_964355365.1 uncultured Solibacteraceae bacterium
TCGAGACCAAGCCGCGCATTCCGGTGATCTGGTTTCACTTCCAGGAGTGCACCTGTTGCAGCGAGTCGTTCATTCGCTCGTCGCATCCGATCGTCTCCGACATCATCCTCGACAAGATCTCGCTCGACTACACGCAGACGCTGCAGGCTGCTGCGGGTGAAGCCGCCGAGAAGGGCTGGAAGGACGTCGTCAAGAAGTATCCGGGCGAGTACCTGATGCTCGTGGAAGGCTCGATCCCCACCGAGGCCAACGGCGTGTATTGCTGTATCGCCGGCAAGACGGCGATCGACACGGTGCAGGAAGCCGCGGCCAATGCCAAGGCGATCGTCGCCTGGGGCAGCTGCGCTTCGAATGGCTGCATTCAGGCGGCCAAACCGAATCCGACGGGCGCCACGCCCGTGCACAAGATCATCACGGACAAGCCCATCATCAAAGTGCCCGGCTGTCCGCCCATCGGCGAGGTCATGGCCGCCACGATCGTGCATCTGCTGACGTTCGGCACGATTCCCCAGCTCGATCGCGTGGGCCGTCCGATGGCGTTCTACTCGCGCCGCGTGCACGACACCTGCTATCGCCGTCCGAACTACGATGCCGGCCTCTTTGTGGAGAGCTGGGACGATGACAACGCGAGGAAGGGGTATTGCCTCTACAAGATGGGCTGCCGCGGTCCGGTGACCTACAACGCGTGCGCGGTGACCAAGTGGAACAACGGCACGAGCTTTCCGATTCAGTCCGGACACGGCTGTATCGGCTGCAGCGAAGAGAACTTCTGGGACAACGGCCCGTTCTACGAGCACCTCACCAACTTCCCGGGCTTCGGCATTGAGGCCACGGCCGACAAGATTGGCGTGGGCGCCGTTGTGGTGGCGACGGCGGGCCTTGTGGGGCACGCGGTGTTGACGTCGGTGCGCAAGCGCGAAGTCATCAACGAAAAGGTGGAGAAGTAGCCATGGCGAATCGCGTTGTCATCGATCCGATCACGAGAATCGAAGGTCACCTCCGCATTGAGATCGAGGTGCAGAACGGCAAGGTCACCGACGCCTACAGTTCGGGCACGATGGTGCGCGGCTTCGAGTTGATCCTCAAGGGGCGCGATCCACGCGACGCGTGGGCGTTCACGGAGCGCGCCTGCGGCGTGTGCACCACGGTGCATGCGCTCGCGTCGGTCCGCACGGTGGAGGACGCGCTCGGCATTCAGGTGCCGGCCAACGCCGAGTTGATTCGCAACCTGATGTTCTGCGCGCAGTACCTGCAGGATCACGTCGTGCACTTCTACCATCTGCACGCGCTCGACTGGGTCGACATCGTCAGCGCGTTGAAGGCGGATCCGAAGAAGACGTCGGAGCTGGCGCAGAGCCTCTCGAACTGGCCGAAGAGCTCGACCGGCTACTTCTCGGACGTGCAGAAGCGCATCAAGTCGTTCGTCGAGAGCGGACAGCTGGGAATCTTCGCGAACGGGTATTGGGGGCACTCGGCGTTCAAACTGCCGGCCGAGGCCAACCTCATGGCGGTGGCGCACTATCTCGAGGCGCTGGAGTGGCAGAAGGAGATCGTGAAGGTGCACACGATCTTCGGCGGCAAGAACCCGCATCCCAACTATCTGGTCGGCGGCGTGCCGTGCTCGCTCAACATGAACGAGGTCAACGCCATCAACATGGAGCGGCTCGGGTATGTGGAGCAGTTGTTCAAGGATGCCCAGACGTTCGTCGAGCAGGTGTACATCCCCGATCTGATGGCGATTGCGTCCTTCTACAAGGACTGGGGCGCGATCGGCGGCGGGCTGAGCAACTACATGTCGTACGGCGATCTGCCGACCGCCGGCTACGGGGATCCGTCGAAGTTCAAGTTCCCGCGCGGCATCATCCTCAATCGCAATCTGAACGAAGTGCTGCCGGTGGACGGCAAGGATCCGATGCAGGTGCAGGAGTACGTGACGCACTCGTGGTACGACTACGCGCAGGGCGACCAGGCAGGGCTGCATCCGTGGGACGGCCAGACGAACTTGCACTACACGGGCCCGAAGCCGCCGTACACGCAGCTGGAGGTGGACCAGAAGTACTCGTGGATGAAGACACCGCGTTGGAAGGGCCATGCGATGGAGGTGGGCCCGCTGGCGCGCGTGCTCGTGGCGTACGCCTCGGGCAGCAAGGAAGTGCAGGAGCTGGTCGGCGGCGCGCTCAAGACGTTGAACGTGCCGGTGGCCGCGCTCTTTTCCACGCTCGGTCGCACGGCGGCGCGCGGACTCGAGACCAAGCTCATCGCGGGCTGGGCGCACGAGTTCTACAACCAGCTCATCACGAACATCAAGTCGGGCGACACGCGCACCGCCAACACGACGCACTGGGATCCGGCCACGTGGCCGGCCGAAGCCAAAGGTGTGGGCATGACCGAGGCCCCGCGCGGCGCGCTCGCACACTGGATCGTGATTCGCGACAAGAAGATCGACAACTACCAGCTGGTGGTGCCGAGCACCTGGAACGCGTCGCCGCGCGATGACAAGGGCCAGATGTCGGCCTACGAGTCGTCGCTGATCGGCACGCCGGTGGTGAACTCCGAGCAGCCGATCGAAGTGCTGCGCACGATCCACTCGTTCGATCCGTGCATTGCCTGTGCGGTGCACGTCCACGATGAGCACGGCAAACACGTGCATCACATCGACTCGTTCTGAGGGGGTTCCGATGACAACGACCACCTACGATCGCGTGTATGTGTGGCAGGCGCCGGTGCGGATGTATCACTGGATCAACGCGTCCTGCGTGTTCATGCTCGTCGCCACAGGTCTGATCATCGGCCGCCCGCCGGCGTTCATGTCCGCCGCTGAAGCCTACGCCAGTTACTGGTTCGGCTGGGTGCGGTTCCTCCACTATGTCGCGGCCTTCCTCATGACCGCCGCGTTCATGGTGCGCGTGTACTGGATGTTCAAGGGCAACAAGTACGCGCGCTGGGATGCGTTCATCCCGAATAGCGTCGGCATGTTCAAGCGCCAGTTGCGCGAGGCCTGGAGCGTGCTCTGGGTCGACATCCTGCAGGTCCAGAAGAAGCCGATCGACTACGTCGGGCACAACGGCCTCGCGGCGTTCAGCTACTTCGTGATCTTCCTGTCGACCATCTTCCAGATCGGCACGGGGTTCGCGCTGTACGCACCGATGAGCAGCTTCTGGGGCGTGCATCTGTTCGCGTGGGTCTCGCCCATGATGGGCGGCGACGCGGTCGTGCGCCTCTGGCACCATCTGTTCGCCTGGGTCTTCGTGATGTTCACGCTCATTCACGTCTACCTGTCGATCTTCCACGACATGACGGAAGGCAAAGGCGAGATCTCGTCGATCATCACCGGCGCCCGCTTCGTGGAGCGCAAATGAACCGCGGCACGCTCATCCTCGGCATCGGCAACATTCTGATGGGTGACGAGGGCGTGGGCGTCCGCGCGATCGAACGGCTGCAGCAGGAATCCTGGCCGCCGCATGTCACCGTCGTCGACGGCGGCACCGGCGGCTTTCATTTGCACGAGTACCTCCGCGAGTTCGCGCCCATCGTCATGGTGGATGCGACGATGGACGGGCAGGCGCCGGGCACGGTGTCGGTGCTGCGTCCGAAATACGCGTCGGACTTTCCGCGTGTGCTGACGGCGCACGACATCGGGCTGCGCGATCTGGTCGAGACGGCCGCGTTGCTGGGGCCGCTGCCGGACATTACGCTGGTGACCGTGACGATTGCCGAGATCAAGTCGATGGTCATGGAGTTGTCGCCGGCCGTCGAGGCCGCGTTGCCCGCGGTGGCCGCGCTCGTGCGTCGCACGATCGAGGCGGGGACACCTGTTCATGCATGAACTGGGTATCGCCCAGAGCATCTTCGACATCGTGCGCGCGTACGTCCCGGTCGAACAGGCGCCGGGTGTGCGTGAGGTGCGCATTCGCGTCGGCGACGTGGCCAACGTGCTCGTGGAGTCTCTGGAGTTCTGCTTCGGCGTGACCGTCGCCGGCACGCCCTATGAGAAAGCCGTGCTGACCGTGGATCGGGTGCCCGGCAACGACCTGCAAGTTGTACATGTGGAGGTCGAGTAGTGGCGGTGATCACGATCGAACGCAAGGTCCTCGAGAAGAACGACGCGTTTGCGGCCCAGAACCGGCAGCGGCTGGCCGAGGCGCGCGTGTTCACGATCAACGTCGTGAGCTCACCGGGCGCCGGCAAGACGTCGCTGCTCGAGCAGACGATCGAGCGGTTGCGCGGGAAACTGCGGATCTCGGTGGTGGAAGGCGACGTGCAGACCGATCTCGACGCGCAGCGTGTGGCACGGTACGGCGCGCCTGTGGTGCAGATCGTGACGAACGGCGGATGCCATCTCGAAGCGAGGCTCGTGCAGGACGCGCTGGCCCAGCTCGATCTGGCCGCCGCGGACCTGCTGGTCATCGAGAACGTCGGCAACCTGGTCTGTCCGGCGAACTACGACCTCGGCGAAGCGATGAAAGTCGTGTTGCTCAGCACCACGGAAGGCGACGACAAGCCGCTCAAATACCCCGCGATGTTTCGCAACGCGTCCGTGCTCGTCGTCAACAAGATCGACCTCGTGCCGTACGTGAACTGCAACCTCGACACGCTGGTCGGCAACGCGCTCCAGATCAACCCGGCGCTGCGGGTGTTTCAAGTATCCTGCACCACCGGCGCCGGTCTCGACGACTGGTGCGCCTGGCTGTCGCGCCAAGTGGCGGCGGTCCGTGCGTGAGCGCCTCCGCCTCGTTGTGCGTGGTGCGGTGCAGGGCGTCGGGTTTCGTCCCTATGTCTATCGCCTCGCGCATCGCCATGGCCTCGACGGCTGGGTGAACAACGGCGCGGACGGCGTCCACATCGAGGTGGAAGGGCCGAAGGCCAAGCTCGAGGAGTTCTTTCTGGCTCTTGGTCCGGAGCGGCCGCCGCGGTCCACGATCCATGGCCTCGAGAGCGTGTGGCTCGACCCGGCCGGGCTTCAGGGTTTCGAGATCCGCGAGAGTGCCGGGGGCGGCGCCGCCACCACGCTCGTGTCGCCCGACATCGCGCTCTGCGAGGACTGCCGCGCGGAGGTCTTCAATCCAGCGGATCGCCGCTACCGCTATCCGTTCACCAACTGCACGAACTGCGGCCCCCGCTTCAGTTTGATCGAGGCGCTGCCGTACGACCGCGTGAACACATCGATGCGCGGCTTCACCATGTGCGCCGCCTGCGAGCGCGAGTACCACGACCCGAACGACAGGCGCTTCCACGCGCAGCCCAACGCGTGCCCGGCCTGCGGCCCTCAGGTGGCCCTGTGGAATGGGTCCGGCGGTGTCATTCCCAACGTGGATGCCGTACGCGCGGCCGCAGATGCGATCCGCGACGGGATGATCGTCGCGGTGAAGGGACTCGGCGGCTTTCACCTGATGGCGTTGGCGTCGCGCCCGTCCGCAGTCGAGGAACTGCGAGGCCGCAAGCGCCGCGTTGAGAAGCCGTTTGCCATCATGGCGCCGTCGATCGACGTCGCCGAGTCGATCTGCTCGGTGTCGCCCGTCGAACGCCGATTGCTGCTGTCGCCCGAAGCGCCCATCGTCCTGCTGCGTCGCAAACGTCATGGGTACACGCCCATCGCCGACGCGGTGGCGCCGGGCAATCCCTGGCTCGGCGTGATGCTGCCGTACACGCCGCTGCACTGCCTGTTGCTCGACGACATCGATGAGGCCGTTGTCGCCACGAGCGGCAACCTGTCCGACGAGCCGATCTGCATCGACGAATACGAAGCGCTCGACCGTTTGCACGGCATCGCGGACCTGTTCGTGGTGCACAACCGGCCAATCGTGCGGCCGGTCGACGACTCGATCGTGCGCGTGCAGCTCGGCCGAGAGCTGGTGCTGCGCCGCGCGCGCGGCTACGCGCCGCTGCCCGTGCGGCTCGGCGAATCCGCAGCGCCGATTGTGGCGGTCGGCGCGCACCTGAAGAACACCATCGCCGTGAACGTCGGCGACCTCGCCTTTCTCAGCCAGCACATCGGCGATCTGGAGACACCGCAGGCGCTCGAGGTGTTCACCGGAGTGATTGACAGCCTCAAAGACCTCTACGGTGTCACGCCCGTTGCCGCCGCAGCGGACCTGCATCCGGACTACCTCAGCACTCGCCATGCCGCCTCGCTGCACCTTCCCGTGACGCACGTGCAGCATCACTACGCGCATGTGCTGTCGGCCGCCGCGGAAAACGGCATCGCCGGACCGTTTCTCGGCGTGGCGTGGGACGGCACCGGTCTCGGCACGGACGGCACGATCTGGGGCGGCGAATTCCTGCTCGTCGACGACGATGACTGGGAGCGGTGGGCGTGTCTGCGTCCGTTCCGTCTGCCGGGCGGCGAGCGGGCCGTGCGCGAACCGCGCCGGTCGGCGCTCGGTGCGCTGTACTCGATGTTCGGCGACCGGGTACTGAGCGCGTCGCTCCCGACGCTCGAGCATCTCTCCGTGGCCGAGCGTGAACTGATGTGCGCCGCGATGGCGTCGGGCATCAACTCCCCCGTGACCTCCAGCGCCGGGCGCCTGTTCGACGTCGTCGCATCGATCACCGGCGTGCGGCAGATCATGTCGTTCGAGGGTCAGGCGGCGATGGAACTCGAGTGGATCGTGGATCCGTCGGTGGTCGACGGGTACCCGTGTGATCTGAGGAAGCCGGATCAGGACGACACGATTGGCAGTTTCAATCCGCCGCCGCTCATCGTTGACTGGCGACCCACGATCAACGCGTTGCTCGACGACGTCGCGGCCGGCGTGCCGTTGGGGGTGATGGCGGCCCGGTGGCACAGCGCCATGGCGGATGCGATTGTCGCCGTGGCCCGCTCCGCCGGCCGCTCGCGCGTGGTGCTGTCGGGCGGATGTTTTCAGAACGCGGCGTTGTGCGAACGCACGGACGCGCGGCTGCGCGCTGCCGGACTCCAGCCGTACTGGCACCAGCGCGTACCGCCGAACGACGGCGGTATCGCGCTGGGGCAATTGGCCGCGGTCATCCGCGATCATCGCGCACGACTTCAGAGTGAGGAGCGACAGACATCATGTGCCTAGCGGTTCCCGGAAAGATCGTCACGATCGAGGGCGATGAC
Source organism: uncultured Solibacteraceae bacterium (assembly GCA_964355365.1). Classification (GTDB taxonomy): domain Bacteria; phylum Acidobacteriota; class Vicinamibacteria; order Vicinamibacterales; family SCN-69-37; genus SCUN01. Next base: position 7,082 of record CAYHEX010000173.1, read on the forward strand.
CCGATACTGCGTGCCGGCATCGTGGATTTCTCAGGCGTCACCAAGCGGGTGAACCTGAGCTACGTGCCCGATGCCAAGCTCGGTGACTATGTGCTCGTGCACGTGGGTTTCGCTCTGTCCACGGTGGACGAAGAGGAAGCCGCGAAGGTGTTCTCCTACCTGAAGGCGATGGGCGACCTGGCCGAGCTGACCGAGGGCGAGGAGCCGCCCCGATGAAGTTCATTGACGAGTACCGCGACCGCGAAAGCGCTGAGGGCTACGCGCGCGCGCTCGCGCGCATCACGACGCGTCACTGGACGCTGATGGAAGTGTGCGGCGGCCAGACGCACGCGATCGTGAAGTTCGGCGTCGACGAACTCCTGCCGAAGAATGTCGAGCTTGTGCATGGTCCGGGCTGCCCGGTGTGCGTGACGCCGCTCGAGTTGATCGAGAAGGCGATTGTGATTGCGGCGCGACCCGACGTGATCTTCTGTTCGTTCGGCGACATGCTGCGCGTGCCGGGTCAGGACCGCGACCTGCTCGCCGTGAAGTCGGCCGGCGGCGACGTCCGGATTGTGTATTCACCGCTCGACGCCGTGACGATCGCCGAGAAGAACCCAGACAAGGAAATCGTGTTCTTTGCGGTGGGTTTCGAGACGACGGCGCCCGCGAACGCCATGGCGGTGTTTCAGGCCGCGCAGAAAGGAATCACGAACTTCTCGCTGCTCGTGTCGCACGTCCTGGTGCCGCCGGCGATGGAAGCGATTCTGTCGTCGCCCGAGACGCGCGTGCAGGGGTTCCTCGCGGCGGGACACGTGTGCACGGTAATGGGCTTCACCGAGTACGAGCCGATCGCCGCGAAGTACAACGTGCCGATCGTCGTCACCGGCTTCGAGCCCGTCGACATTCTGCAGGGCATCTTCATGTGCGTGAAGCAGCTCGAAGAAGGACGACACGAAGTGGAGAACCAGTACGCGCGGGCGGTGCGTCGAATCGGTAATCAGCCGGCACAGCAGATCGTGGGCGAGGTGTTCCGCGTGGTGCCGCGCAAGTGGCGCGGCGTCGGCGAGATTCCGCAGAGCGGACTCGGCTTGCAGCCGCGGTATGCCGCCTATGACGCCGAGCTCAAGTTCGACGTCGCTGATCGCGCGCTCGATGAGCCGAAGGAATGCATCAGCGGGCTCATCATGCAAGGTCTCAAGAAGCCCAACGAGTGTTCAGCGTTCGGCGGCGTGTGCACGCCGGAGCATCCGCTCGGCGCGACGATGGTGTCGTCGGAAGGTGCGTGCGCTGCCTACTATCGCTACCGGCGCGTGACGTTCGATCGCCAGGACGAGAGTGCGACCCATGGCCGCTGATCTCCGGGGACTCTCGTGCCCGGTGCCGATTCATCGCTATCCGACGGTGCAGATGGCGCACGGTGGCGGCGGGCGGCTCAGCCAGCAACTGATGGACGACATCTTCATGCCGGCATTTGCGAATGCCGCGCTCGGCGCGCGGCACGACGGGGCGCGGCTCGAGATCGGCGGCCTCCACCTCGCGTTCTCGACGGATTCGTACGTTGTGCGGCCGCTGTTCTTTCCGGGCGGCGACATCGGGACGCTGGCGATCAACGGCACGGTGAACGATCTGGCGATGTGTGGCGCGCGGCCGAAGTTCCTCAGCGCTGCGTTCGTGCTCGAGGAAGGCCTCGACATGGACGTCGTCGAACGCGTGGCGGGGTCGATGAAAGCCGCTGCGCACGTCGCGGGCGTCACGGTGGTGACCGGCGACACCAAGGTCGTCGATCGCGGCAAAGGCGACGGTCTCTACGTGACGACCGCCGGCATCGGCATCATCGAACATGCGCACGTGATCGCGCCAATGAGCGTGCGTGAAGGCGACGTCGTGCTGCTCTCGGGCGATCTCGCGCGGCACGGCATGGCCGTGATGGCAGTGCGCGAGGGCCTCGAGTTCGAGTCGAAGATCGAGAGCGACTGCGCGCCGGTGGCCGCGCCCGTGATGGCGTTGCTCGAGGCCGGCATCGAGGTGCACTGCCTCCGCGACCTCACGCGCGGCGGCCTCGCCAGCGCGGTCGTGGAGATCGCGCAGGCGGCCGGGTTGTCAATTCGACTGGATGAACAGGCGATCCCCGTTCGCGAGGACGTACGCGCCGCCTGCGAGATCCTCGGCTTCGACCCGATCTACGTCGCGAACGAAGGCCGCTTCATCGCGATCGTCGCCGCGCGCGACGTGGACAGGGCACTGAGCATCATGCGGGAGCACGCGGTCAGCGCCGCATCCACGCCGATCGGAACCGTGGCGGCGTCACCGAACGGACTCGTGACGATGAAGAGTCGGATCGGGGCGACGAGGATTGTGGACATGTTGAGTGGAGAGCAACTGCCGCGAATCTGTTAGTCCAGGGTTCAGAGTCCAGGGTCCAGGGTCAGTCCGGGGTCCAGAGTCCGGAGTCCGTCCGGAGTCCGGAGTTAGCGGAAAGACGGGTTCGTAAGGTGCGAGGGTTCGTGGGGTGCGGTTCGGGAGGG
>CAYHEX010000174.1:0-9558 GCA_964355365.1 uncultured Solibacteraceae bacterium
CGCCCTCGAGCGTCTTCTCCTGCACCAGGCGGGCGATCGTCTCGATCAGCGTGGTGTCGTATTTCGCAACACGGGTAACTGTTACCGGTGCGATGGCCCCTGACAGCTGCCCCTCGCGAACCACGGCCTCGTACCGACCGTCGATCAACAAACGGAGGTCAGCGGACGTGACCACGAGGATGCCGGCCGAGCCGGCGAACCCGGTCAGATAGCGAATGTTGTTGAGTGCAGTGATGACAAGAGCGTCCCCGCCCGCCTCGCTGAGGCGAGCGCGCAGGCGGGACAGGCGGGCAACGAAGGGGAACGGCTCGGTCGAAGTGGGCATGCGGCCAGCGTTAGCTGGCTGCATATTCTGACAGTAACTCCGACCGTCGTGCACGAATCCGGCTGAGCCACTCATCCAGTACTGCGATGGGGCCGGCCGACAGCGACGGAACCGGGATGGGCTCCGGTGCAACCACCGAAGGCCCCGGTGCCTCCGCGCCCGAGCCGCCGACGGCGGCCTCGTGATCGAACGACCCATCGCGGCCGAAATCAAACTCACGGAGCGGACCGGGAATCTCGTCGAGATCCACAAACTCCTCGGCCTCGTCCATGACGTCCTCGATCTCGAAACGCAGCGGTTCGAGTTCGACCGGCGGATCGAATTCGCTCAAGGACAGCGCGACGACTGCCGCGCTCTCCTCACAGGAAACGGGTACCGCCGGCAGGATCGGCTGCGCCTGCCACTCTCCGACGTCCTCGATATCCTGTGTCTCCGGAGCGACCTGTACAGCGAGGCGCTCGTGCGCCTCGCGCGCCTCCTGCATGTCGTGTGCGTCCTGCTCGTCAACGCCCCGCGCGTGCAACTCCGCAAGTCCGCGAATCGCCGCGAGATTGTCCGGCGCGCGTTTCAGCACGGCCTGCAACTCGCGATGAGCCTCGAGATGTTGCCCGAGATCCAACAGCGCGCATCCGAGAGTGACCCGAGCGGACAGGTGGTTGGGATGGATCTCGAGCCCTTCTCGGCAGAGCGCCACCGCACGGTCGATCTGACCGGCGCGTCGGAAGCGCTCCGCAACAACACTGAACGAGGCCGGGATGAGGGCAGCGGGTGCGATGGAGGTGTGCATGGCGGTCCTAGGGGTTGATCGTAAGCGTCACGGTGAGCGTGCCGCGGCGGCCGATGTCATCGGTCACGGTCAGCACGACGGTATAGGTCTTGGCCACGGTATAGATGTGGTTGGTCGTTGGCGCCGCGGTCGTTGCGGAGGTGCCGTCGCCGAAGTCCCACTGCCACGTCTGGATCTGACGACCCGTCGGCACGGTCGACGCCGTGCCATTGAAGTTCACCGTCTCATTGATCCGAGGGTTGGTCGGCGAGATCACAAAGGATGCGGCCGGATTCGCCGCGGCAACCACCGTCAGCGTCATCGGTGCGCTGGTCGTCGTGAGACCGCGGTCATCGGTCACCGTCAGCGTGACCTGGTAGGCCGCCGCCAGGTCGTAGTGATGCGTGACGGTCGGCACCGCAGTGGAGGCCGTGTCACCGTCGCCGAAGTTCCAGAAATACGTCATGATCCGGCCATCGGGATCCCGCGATGCCGAACCGTCGAACAAAACGTTCTCGCGTTCGCGCGGTGCTGTCGGCGATGCAAAGAAGCTCGGCACCGGCGCGCCGTTCGGTGGCTGAATCACTCCCGGCGAGGTCAATCGAATGCTGACGGCACTCGACGTGGCGTTCGCTGCGTCATCGTTGATGGGCGAGGCCACGACCTGAATGGTCGCTTCATTGGGCGCCCCGAAGGCCGCTGGTGGTGGCGCGGTGTAGACCACGCTGCCGCGGCCGTCGGTGCCGGTCGAGATCGTGCGGGAAGAGAGCGTTCCCAGATCGCCCAGTACGCCACCGATCTTCACATCCATCCGCAGTGACAGATTTCGCACGGGCTGTGCGTTGGCATCACGCGCAGTGACGGTGATCACCGACTGGGCGGAACCATCGCGCGCCATCAGATCCGGAGACGCGGTCACGACGAGCGACGTGCTGAGCACCGACGGGCCGGCCAACGACGGCGTCTGCGGCGTGCCGAGCGAGCATCCCGCCACGAGCGCAGCGCCACCAGCCACGATGGCCAGATGAGCCATCGTCCGATCCCGAGAGCCGGCGAGCGAGCGCACCAGATAACCAGTCATCATGACGGATCGCCCCAATCGGCGAAGCTCACGGAGATCTTCCCGGTCACGCTGACCGCGTGGCCGGCCTGATCTTTTCCGTAGAACGTGATTTCGGCGACGGTGGAGATGGCGAAAGCGCCGTTTCCGCCAGCCAGTGACTTCAGCGGCGCTTCGCTCTTCGCCTGAAGGCGCACCAGCGTCATCGCGGTCGTGGCGGTGGACGCCCCGACGGTGAGCGTCACCGCGCCGTCGAACGGGTGCGGCACATCAACACCCGGCGTGTTCCGGCCGTCGCTGCGAGTGAAACTCACGTGATACTGCGTCACGGTAATGAAGTTGGCGCTCGACGGCGACGTCGGGGCCGTCGTCGTGCCCGGGTCTTTCATCCCCAACCGAAACGTCGCCTGTCCGATGTCTTCGAACACGGTCGGTACCAGCACCTGCGTGCCCCCAATGTCTTTCTTCACGTAGGTCAGCACATCCGACGCCAACGTGCCACCGAACGTGTCCGGCTTGGCGCCGGCCGCCGCCTGCAGCGAATCGATGATCAGGTAGGAATTGGCCGAGTCGGTGCGTACCGACGCCGTGCAGCCGGGCAACGACCCGGCCACCAGCGCCGTCAACGCAGACACCATAAGGAATCGAGAGCGACAGTCGTTCATGGCTGACTCCGAAGAATGCGCGGCGTGATGAAAATCAGCAGTTCGCGGCTTTCGGTTTGAGTCGTGTCGTGGCGGAACAGCCAGCCCAGCAACGGGATGTTGTTGAGGCCGGGCGTCTTCTCCTGTGACGACTGGTCGCGGCTGACCACGATGCCGCCAATGACGGTCGTCGCGCCGTCGGGCACCTGCACGCGGGTCAGCGCGCGCTGGGTGTCGATCGGCGGGATGTTGTTGATCGAACGCGTGAAGTCCGGCGTCGCGTTCTCGAGTTCGATCTGCATGATGACGGTGTTCGCGGCGGTGATCTGCGGGGTCACCTTCAGTTTCAGTGCGGCGTCCTTGAACTGCACGGTGACCGTGTTGTTCGCGACGGTCTGGATCGGGATCTGGATGCCCTGCGTCATCTCGGCTTCGTGGTTGTTCTGGGTCGTCACGCGCGGACTCGACAGGATCCGGCCCTTGCCGTTGCGCTCCAACGCGGACAGCGCCAGATCGAGTCCGAGCGCGCCGTTGATCGCGCCGAGTGACAGGCCGAGGGCGGAGGTCGGTGTGGCCACGGGCATCTTGATGGCGGTGCCCGTCGTTTCGAGCGCCGACGCTCGCGGGTCGTTCGGCGCCTGAGTACCGACGCGTCCATTCAGCGACCCGCTGTTCGGGAATGCGAGTCCCGTCGTGTTGCCCAGTTCCGGCGCCACGCGACCGTTGACGCCCCACTGCACGCCGAGCTCGCGCGCCGAGTCGCGATTGGTCTGCACAATGCGCGCTTCGATCTCGACCTGCGGCTCGGCTCGATCGAGTGTCGTGATGAGCAGTTGCGCGGCGGTCAGTCGATCCGGGAGGTCGCGCACGATCAGCGTGTTGGTGCGCTCATCGACGCGAATCTCACCGCGCGACGACAACGCGGCGTACTTGATCAGGGGTTCCAGTTTGGCCGCCTGCGCGTAGCTGAGAGGAAACGCTCGCACTTCGAGTGTGCCGGCCAGCGCTTGCGCCTCAGTCAACTTCCGATGATCCGCTTCCTCATCGGCCAGCACACCGAGCGGCGCCACGCGCACCACAGTCCCCTCCACCACGTAGCCGAGCTTGTTGGCGCGCAGGATGATGTCGAGCGCCTGATCCCACGGCACTTCGGTGAGCTTGATGTCCACCGTACCTTTCACCGCAGGGTCGATCACGATGTTTAGCCTGTTGGTCTCGGCGAATGTGCGCAGGACCATCCGCAAGTCCGCGCCCTGCAGGTCCAGATCCATCGGCGCGCCAGAGTATTTCTTTACGGGCTGCTGGTCCCGGCCCGCAACCGTCACCGAGCCGAGTAGTGCCACTGCGATACACAGGGCTGCCCCGGTTCGCGCCCATCCCCACCTCATGACTGACCTCCAGATCCCGATACCGCCGCGCGCAGCGGCTTGCGAATGTCCCGCGCGTGCACCACGCCGGCCGCATCCGCGACGCGTTCGGTGAACACCACCCCATCACTCTCGATGCGGGTCACCACACCGTCCTGAAGACGGTCTTGCCGCTTCGCCATGTAGGTGCGCCCGTCGGGCCCCTGCAACAACGCGATCAGCGTCGTCCCACTCCGAATCAACCCCTTGACCACGGCATCGGAAACCGCAAGGCCGGCCAGACCGGCCGCCGGCCGCGCGCGGACCGCCGAGAGACTGGCGCCCTGCGGTGCGGCTTTCGGGGCGATCAAACTCACGAACGGATCTCGCCGACCGCCATCGTCGTACTGCGTGGGCGACTCGCCGACGCGGGTGCCGATCGGAATCGACGATACCGTCGCCGTCGGCGCTTGCGCCGGAGTTCCGGCCTGCCCGCGAAGATCGGCAGCCGTCAGCGTCAGGATCGCCATCGTGCACAGCGCCGCCGCGCGACGACAGCTCATCGCTTCACTCCCGCCACCGGCGCCGCCGCGGGCTCGCCGTCACGTCGGAAGACAAATGTCGTGGCCGTGCAGGAGGCCGTCAGACTACCGGGACAACCCGGCTGAAGACGGGCCTTCAAATGGAGGTTGGAAACTGACACCAAGAGGGACAAGCTCGCGACGCGATCAAAGAACCGCCCAAGATCGTGGTAGCTGCCATCAATCCCGAGTTCAATCGGCCATTCGGAGTACTGCGGCTTTTCGCTGATCGCTTTCGGCGTAAAGCTGGTGAGCGCCAGTGACGACTCGCTGGCCATCGAGTGCAACTGCCGCAGCACGTCCTGCGCATCCTTCTCATCAGGCAGCACGGCGGTCGTCGCGACGAGTGAAGACTCCAGCGTGGCGATCTCTCGCTCCAGCGCCGGCAGTCGCTTCGCCGAAGCCGCAGCGCGTGCCACGTCGGACTGAATGCCGACGAGCCGCGCTCGATGCGTCGCGAGCTCTGCGCGCGCCGGTCCGATCAGCACCTGCCAGGCGGCACCCACCGTCGTCAGCGACAGCAACGCGAAGATCGCGATCTGTGTGCGCGTTGTAAACTCGTGGAAGCTCTTCGCCATAGCTTTATTGCGCCGCGGCTTTCAGCGCGAATCGGACCACCGACGCGTCCTGTACGATTTCCATGTTGGTCGTGACGATGTCGACCGGCCTCGCGAACCGGCCGGATGTCTGCAGGCGTTCGACGAAATCGGTCAGCGCGGTCAATGACACAGCCCGGCCTTCGATCTGCACGGCCGCGCCGGTCTGCTTCAGTTCGAGCAGCCAGAGTCCGTCGGGCACACTGCGACTGATTGTTTCCATGAGCTCCATCGGAGCGCGCTGGGTGCGGTGCAGCCGATCGATTAACCCGAGCCGCTCGGTCAACTCGAGCTTTCGCGCCACCCCGCGATCGACGAGTGCGGCGATCGCCTTGAGCCGCGTCAGCTCGGCCTGAGCGGACACAATCTGCGCGTCGATCCCCGTCTGGGTTCGCGCGGTCTGCCACCACCAGCCGCCAACTCCGGCCGCGGTACCCAATAGCATGACCAGGCCCGCCGCCGCAGATTTCTGATCCGCGGGCAGCCAGGCGCGACGCGGCACGCGCGGCACGGCGCCCAACAAATTGATCTGGATCACGCGGCACCGTCCTGACGCATGGCGAGCCCAACAGCCACGGCATAGCGCGGGCCGGCACCGTCAAGGGCCGCGGGCCGCCGCCCGGCGCGCGCAACGCGCAGGAACGGATCGAAGACCTCGACGGGCGCGTCGAACTCCCGCCCCAGGAGCGCGGCCAGGGCCTCGGCGCCGCAGGCACCGCCAGAAAGTACGATGCGGCTGATGCGCTCGTTTGGCCGGCTGGCCCGGTAGAAGTCGATACTCTTGCTGATCTCCGCCACCAACTGGGTGCTGACTTCAACCAGGATCGCGGTGACCTGTGCGGCATCCACACCGGGCACCAACGGTCGTCCGGCATGCTTCAGCCGTTCGGCACTGGCCGCTTCGACGTCGAGATCGCGCATCAGTGCGTCGGTGTGAGTCTGGCCGCCGATCGCGATGTCACGCGTAAAAGCCAGTTGGCCGTTGTCAAGCAGGCACACGATTGTGCTGGAGCGCCCCGCGTGCACCAGCAGAGCCAGTGGGTCAGACCGATCGGCGTGGTTGGCCTGGTAGGCGTTCACCAGTGCAAATGCCTCGAGATCCAGAATCACCGGCTGACGGCCGGCGCGCACAATCGCGTCGGCCCGCTCCTCGATCCGCTCTTTTTTGGCCGCAACCAGCAGCACATCAGTCGCGGGGCGATTGGGATCCGTGGGCAAGACCTGATAGTCGAGTTGGACCTCGGTCAGGTCAAATGGTACGTACTGCTCAGCTTCCCAGGGTATCGCCTCAGCGAGTTCTCCGTCGGTCATGACCGGCAGAGAGAGGCGCTTGACGATCACCGCGTGGCCGGAAAGCGCCGCGGCGACACGGCCCCGGCGGATGCGAAGGGTATCAAAGACCTCTTTTAGCGCGTCAGTGACCGCGTCGGGGTCCGAAGTTCCCGTGTCTCGCATCGGGACCTCCGCGGCGGCAACCAGGCTCCATGCGCCCCGTGAACGCCGCAAAATCACGGCTTTCACGGCATCCGACCCCATATCGAGGCCGACAACCGGCGGGTGAAAAAATCGTGGGAGGCGCATGTCCACCCTCCTATGCGCAAGCCTGATGCCAGATTTGCATTTGGGGTCTTCTCTTGGTGTACTGCAGGGGCTGACTGGCCGGGCTCAGCTGACGACCCACACGTTTAGGCGGCTGACCGACAGTTCTGTAAAGACGACAAGTGCCTGTGTATATTGACTTTTTCTGATATGGCCGATATCCTTTCGGTTTGCCGTGCTATGGATACGGCCGAAAGGGAATGCATGGGCACGTTTAACCCCTCTGCCAAAACGATCGACCGGCAGTGGCACATCATCGACGCGAAAGACCAGGTCCTCGGCCGTGTCGCCACCGTGGCGGCTCGTCTCTTGCAGGGCAAGCACAAGGCGACGTGGGCGCCGTTCATCGATACGGGCGACCACGTGGTCATCGTGAACGCTTCCTCCGTCAAACTCACCGGTAAGAAGGAAGAGCAGAAGATCTACCGTCAGCATTCCGGCTATGAAGGTGGCCTGCGTGAGGAGCGCGCGAAAGATGTGCGCGTGCGTCGGCCGAACCGCATCATGGAAGAAGCCGTCTACGGCATGCTGCCAAAGACGAAACTCGGTCGCGCGATGTATAGCAAGTTGAAGGTCTATGCGGGCGCCGAGCATCCGCATGCGGCTCAGAAACCACAGCAGTTGAAGACGGGCGAGGTTGCGTAACGTTATATGACGGCGATTGCAGCAGCAAATCAGTTCTACGGCACCGGCCGACGCAAGACCTCCACGGCGCGCGTGTTCCTTCGGCCCGGCAAGGGCGAGATCATCATCAACAAGAAAGCCATCGAGAAGAGCTTCCCCACCGAAACGTTGCGCCTGATCGTCCGGCAGCCGTTGGTGGTGACTGAAACGCTCGAGCGGTTTGATGTGTTGGCGACCACAGCCGGCGGCGGCGTCGCGGGTCAGGCCGGGGCGATGCGCCTTGGCATCGCTCGCGCGCTCATGGAGTACAACGCCGAACTGCGATCCACCCTCCGTAAGGCGGGCCTCGTGACGCGTGACCCGCGCATGAAGGAACGCAAAAAGTACGGCATGGCCGGAGCGCGCAAGCGCTTCCAGTTCTCGAAGCGTTAAAGGAGACGAGATTGAGCGCGATTGCAATGAAGGATTTCCTGGAGGCCGGCGTACATTTCGGCCACCAGACCAAACGCTGGAACCCGAAGATGAAGCCGTTCATTTTTGGCGAGCGGAACGGCATTTACATCATCGACCTCGGTCGCACCGCGAAGCTCTACAAGCAGGCGGCGCACTTCATCACCGAGACGGCGAGTCGGGGCGGCACGGTTCTCTTCGTCGGCACCAAGCGCCAGGCGCAAGATGCCATCGCCGAAGAAGCCCAGCGTTGCGGGATGTTCTTCGTGAATCAGCGGTGGCTCGGTGGCCTGCTGACCAACTTCTCCACCATCCAGCGCTCACTCGCGCGGCTGCGTGAGCTCGAAGCGATGTCCACGGATGGCCGCTACGACACGTTCTCGAAGAAGGAAATCGCCAAGTTCGAGAAGGAACGCCGCAAGCTGGCCAAGAACCTCGACGGCATCCGCGGGATGGGCCGTCTGCCGGACGCGGTGTTCATCATCGACACGCGGCACGAACAGATCGCGGTCGACGAAGCCCGCAAGCTCAAGATCCCGGTCGTCGGCGTGGTGGACACCAACTGCGATCCCGACCAGGTGGACTACGTGATCCCGGGCAACGACGACGCACTGCGCTCGATCCGCCTACTGGCGGGCGGCATTGCGGACGCAGTCCTCATGGGCCGCGGCCTCGCGGAAGCCGCGGCGGCAGCCGAAGTGGCCGAAGCCAAGGCTGCGCGCGCGGCCAAGACCAAAGAAGCTGACGCAGCTCCGGCGGCCCCCGCGGCGCCCGCGGCAGCTCAGTAACAAGACACGATCAGGGCAGAGGGCAAAGGGTCTCTGCCCTTTGCCCTCTGCTTTTTTCATTTGGAGTCAGACAACATGTCCGTAGAGATTTCCGCAACATTGGTGAAGCAGCTCCGCGACCGTACGGGCGCGGGCATGATGGAATGCAAGGCCGCCCTCAAAGAAGCCAACGGCGACCTCGAAGAGGCCAACACAGTGCTGCGCAAGCGCGGCCTCGCGCAGGCCGCCAAGAAGTCGGGCCGCACGACCAGTGAGGGCGTGATCGGCACGTATATCCACCTGGGCGGCAGAATCGGCGTGCTCGTGGAAGTGAACTGCGAGTCGGACTTCGTGGCCCGCACCGACGACTTCCAGAATTTGGTCAAGGAAGTGTCGATGCACATCGCTGCGGCCAGCCCGTCCTACGCGCGCCGCGAAGACGTGCCGGCTGACATCCTCGAGCGCGAGCGCAGCATCTACCGCGCGCAGATGGAGAACTCCGGCAAGCCCCCGGCGGTGATCGAGAAGATCATCGACGGCAAGCTCAATGCGTTCTTTGAACAGACGGTGCTCACCGACCAGCCCTCGATCCGCGATCCCAAGGTCACGATCGGGCAGATGCTGACGGCCGCCATCGCCAAACTGGGCGAGAACATCTCGATCCCGCGCTTCGCGCGGTTCAAGGTTGGCGAGAACAATCAGTAAGACCTGATCAAGGGCAGAGGGCAAAGGGCAGAGGGCAAAGGCGAGGTAGAAGGTTCGAGGTTTGAGGGAACCCCCTCTGCCCTTATATAATTCAG
>CAYHEX010000175.1:0-9488 GCA_964355365.1 uncultured Solibacteraceae bacterium
TCGGCGAATGAGAGATTGGCTCAATCTCAATCACCCACTCACGCAATCCCCCACCCACTCATTGCCTCTCCTGGCTGTTCGGCGGCAGGACCCGCACGCAACCGCCTCAGCCTCGCCCGTTTTCAACAGCCTCACTCAGCTAACATGGCAGTATGGCCAAGGTCACTGAAGGTCTGCCCCCCACCCTCGTCTGGAAATACTTCGAAGCGATCTCCACGATTCCCCGCGGATCGAAGAACGAAGCCGCCATCGCGAAATACGTGATGAAGACGGCCAAGTCGCTCGGCCTCGCGGCGAAGCAGGACAAGGCCGGCAGCGTGCTCGTGAAGAAGCCGGCGTCTGCGGGGTGCGAGGCGAAGCCGAGCGTGTGCCTCCAGGGTCATCTCGACATGGTCTGTGAGAAGACGCCGGGGACGAAACACGACTTCCTGAAGGATCCGCTGAAGCTGAAGATCGTCGACGGCTGGCTGAGGGCCGACGGCACCACGCTCGGCGCCGACAACGGCATCGCGGTGGCCGCCAGCCTCGCGATCATGGAAGACACGACGCTGGCGCACGGCCCGCTCGAGTTCCTGTTCACGGTGGATGAAGAGACGGGTCTCACCGGCGCCAATCAACTCGAACCGGGATTTGTCGAGAGCAAGATCCTGCTGAACCTCGACTCCGAAGAAGAGGGCGAACTCTACGTGGGCTGCGCCGGCGCGTGCGACACGATCGCGCACTGGCCCGCCACATTCGACGCGGCGCCGAAGAACACGTCACCGTGGACCATCACGATCGCGGGCCTGCGCGGCGGACATTCCGGCCTCGAGATCGACAAGAACCGCGGCAACGCCGTCAAGATCCTCAATCGACTGCTGCTCGTGGCCGCCGGGTTCGGCGCGCGCGTATCGACGGTCAACGGCGGCAGCAAGCGCAACGCGATTCCGCGCGACGCGCAGGCTACCGTGTGCGTGCCCACGTCGAAGGCTGGTCCGATGTTCGCCGCACTCGACGTGCTGACCGCCGCCATCGCGATCGAGATGGCGTCGGTCGAACCGAACTTCGCCGTGAGTGTGACGCCGGTGAAGGTGCGCAACGCGAAGGTGCTGTCGAAAGGACTGCAGAAGAAGATCCTGCAGACCATCGCGGCGCTGCCGCACGGCGTGGCCAAGATGAGCTCGGACATTCCCGGCCTCACCGAGACGTCCACCAACGTCGCGGTGCTCACCACGGACAAGAAGCGCGTCACGCTCGCCACGAGTCAGCGCAGTTCGGTGCAGTCAGAGAACGACGAGATCGCCGAGACCGTCCGCACGATCTTCGAACTCGGCGGCGCCGACGTGCACGTCACCGATGGCTACCCCGGCTGGAAGCCCAACCTCGCGTCGCCGATCCTCGCCACTGCGAAGAAGACCTACAAGAAGATGTTCGGCAAGGAACCGGCGGTCAAGGCCGTCCACGCCGGCCTCGAGTGCGGCATCATCGGCGAGAAATACCCGGGCATGGACATGGTCTCGTTCGGTCCGACGATGACGGGTGTGCACTCACCGGACGAGAAGCTCGAAATCGCGAGCGTGCCGAAGTTCTACGACTTCGTGCTGGGGATCCTGAAGAACGTCTAGTCGCCAACACCGAGCCTGATGGGCGATTTGCAAATTAGAAGCGCCACTTCTGATTTGCACGCCCTGCCGCCACTGTCAGCAACCCCGGCTTGGTGTCCTGCAGAATCTCGATGATCGCCTGCCGGTCCGCGGACGTGAGCGACGCAAAATCGCCGCTGGCGTCCTTGCCGGTCAGAATCTCCGTCAACCGCCGCCCGACGAACGTCTTGACGCTCGCCGGCATGCCGTCGAAACCTTCCGAGTAGACCAAGCAGCTCAGCGGGTACTTGAGCAACCGACGCGTAAGGTCGAGGTCGCGCAGCGAGCGGCCCTGGCGATCGCGCGGCCCGGCGCGAGTGAAATCGGCAGCGACCTTCGGCGATCCCTGCATCGGCGCCGCGAGCGGCGACGCGCCGATGAACAACAGCGCGCGCACCACAGCCTCCGCGCTCGTCTCAGCATTCGGACCGCCCGCATCAAGACTCGCCTGCGTCATCGCGTTGTGCGTGGACGTCTGATGAATCAGCAGCATCAGCGCCGCGATGTCGCTGCCCGGCGACAGATACGCCGCCTTGTTGATCCGCGTGCCGAGGTCCGTCACATTGCCCGTCGCGCCGAGACTCAGACCGTCGATGTAGACCTTCGCGTTGCCGATCTCGCCGGCCAGTTCCTTCGCGACTACATTGCCCATGTGCACCTGGTCGCCGTGCGTGCCCGTGACGTACCACCCGCCGAATCGCTCGCGCAGCGCCGTGCGATCCGACGAGACGGGATTGTGCGACGACGGCAGCGGGTAGCCCATGCGGTCGGTGTAGACCGACTGCACCACAAACCCGGGCACGCCGCTCGTGTTCAACATCGAGTCGTGACACTGCAGGCAGTTGTGGGTCTGCCGCACCAGCGCCGGCGTCGTCGTATCGCGCTGGTCCAACGTGTAGAACACCGCGCCGAGCGCCGGATCCACCGACGCGACCTCGATCACCGTGCCGCGCTGCACCCAGCCGACGTAGACGTCGTCATTGAAATACACGGCGCGCGGCGTGCGCGGCGCGATCTTGTCGAACTGAAAGCTCGTCTTCGAATACACGAGCGTCTGAGACGACTCGGGAATCTTCAGCGCCTTCAACAGCGACGGCAGATAACCCTGCTTCGGGTCAAACTCGAGTTTCACCTCGCCCGCATCCAGCCGCCGCTGCAGCCGCGCCACCGCATCGACCGGCGTCGCCGCGGCATAGGCGGCGATCCGCCGTTCGGCCGCCGACTGCACAGACGAGCCCCTCGCCGAGACTCTCGCAACCGAGACGACCACAAGGGCGAACGCCACACCGGTGAAGATCCAGCCAAACCGCCGACCCGTCATGCCGACATGCTACGCCATCCGCCTCTGGGTTATGCTCGTCCCGCCATGAGAAACGCTGTCTCAGTTCTCGCTGTCCTCGGCCTGCTCGCGATTGCGCCGGCCACCGTCTCCACCCAGGTCGACCTCGGCGTCCCATCCAAGTCTGGCGTCGTCGTCTCGTCGTCGGACCTGGCCGCAGACGCGGGCGCATCGGTGCTGGCGAAGGGCGGCAACGCCGTTGACGCCGCCGTGGCCACCGCGTTTGCGATGGCCGTCACGTCGCCGTCCAACGGCAACATCGGCGGCGGCGGATTCATGGTGGTGCGGCTGCCGAACGGCACGGCCACGACCTTCGACTACCGCGAGATGGCGCCGGGCAAATCGACGCCCACGATGTACTTGAATGCGGCAGGCGAGATCGACATGAGCCTCACGCAGCAGGGTTATCTCGCGCCGGGCGTGCCCGGCACCGTGCGCGGCCTCGCGGCGGCGCACAAGAAGTTCGGCAAGCTGGCGTGGAAGGACGTCGTGGCGCCGGCGGTTGAACTGGCGAGCAAGGGCTTCAAGCTGTCGAAGTCGCTCGCGAATGGCCTGAACTCGGAGATCCTTGGCACCGAGCGCGGCCCCGGGCGGATGGCGGCGTTTCCTGCGTCGGTGGCGGCGTACGGCAAACCCGGCGGCGGCGAGTGGAAGGAAGGCGACACGATTGTGCTCGGCGACCTCGGCAAGACGCTGGCGGCGATCGGCACCGACGGGCCGGACGCGTTCTACAAAGGATGGATTGCCGATCGCATCGCTGAAGACATGGCGGCGAATGGCGGCATCATCACGAAGGCGGATCTGGCGAACTACGTGGCGAAAGAGCGCGCGCCGATCAAGGGCACGTTCTACGGCTACGACATCATCGGCATGCCGCCGCCGAGTTCGGGCGGCATCGCGCTGGTCGAGATGCTGAACATGCTCGAGGCGCTGAATCTGCAGAAGGAAACGCGGCAGTCGGTGCGCGCCATTCACCTCGTGGTGGAAGCGCAGCGGCGCGCGTATCTCGATCGCGCGCGGTTCCTCGGCGACGCGGACTTCGTGCAGGTGCCGATCGACATGCTCACATCGAAGGCACATGCGAAGGAACTGATCGCGACGATTACCCCCAACAAGGCGTCGAGCAGCGCGGAACTCGGCAAGGACATCCTCAGCACGGGCAAGATGCCGGCCGACGAGTCGATGGAGACCACGCACTTCTCGGTCGTCGACAAGGACGGCATGGCGGTCAGCAACACGTTCACGCTCGAGGGCGGCTACGGCTCGCACGTCGTGATCAAGGGCACGGGCATGATCCTCAACAACGAGATGGGCGACTTCAACAAGAAGCCGGGCACCACGACGACCACGGGCACGATCGGCACGCCCGCCAACGTGATCGCGCCGGGTAAGCGCATGCTCAGCTCGATGACGCCGGTCATCATCTCGAAGGGCGGCAAACTCGTGATGGTCACCGGCTCGCCGGGTGGCCGCACGATCATCAACACCGTGCTGCACGTCGTGCTCGGCGCCACCGCGTGGGGCCTGAACGGTCACGACGCCGTCGCGGCGCCGCGATGGGATCACGAGTGGATGCCCGATCGCGTCACGTTCGAAGCCAACGCGCTGTCCGACACCGCCATGGCCCAGCTCAAGGCGATGGGTTACGACGTCGTCCAGCGTGGCGAGCAGGGTTCAGCCCAGTCGATCTGGATGCACCCGCAGACCGGCACCGCGTTCGGCATTCCCGACATGCGCAGCCCGGACGCCAAGGCGAGCAAGGGCGGAAGCTAAGCGACCGATGCACTCGCATCGCCATGGCCGGGAGGCGCTCGATGACCTCCTGCTGTACGAAGACATCGAATTCGCGCGGCGCGCGTACCGGATGTTGCTCGGCCGTGAGGCCGACGCGCCCGGCCTCGACGCGCAGGTCGCGCGGTTGCGCGACGGCTCGATCAGCAAACTGCAGTTTCTCGACGCGCTGCAGTCGTCCCTCGAGGCGGGTGATCGCGGAGCGCCGATCGACGCCGTATCAGCGGGCCGCCGCCGGGAGCGCGTGGCCTCAGCGATCGCCGCCGTGCCGGTGATTGGCCCGGTCTTCCGGTGGCTCTGGTCGCTGGTGCGTCTGCCCAGCCAACAGCGTCTGCATCGGCGCACGATCGCCCTGTTGGAGCAACGCCTGTCCGAGATGCAGGACGACGCCTTCGAGCGCGAGCGCGAACTGCGACTCCTGCTGCGCACGCAGTGCGGATTGCTCGAAGACCGGTTGATTGCGCAGGCGCCGCGAGCGACGTCGAACGCCGGACGCGTGGCGCGCTTCTACGCGGAGTTCCAGGATCATTTTCGCGGGTCGCGCGACCAGATCCGCGAGCGGCTCGCGCGCTATCTCACGTACGTCGAGGTGTTCCGCCAGACGGGGTTGCCGGTGATCGATCTCGGATGCGGTCGCGGCGAGTGGCTGGACATGCTGCGCGAACACGGCTTCACGGCCATGGGCGTTGATTCAAACGAAGGCATGGTCCAGCGGTGCCAGGCGCTCGGCCTGACCGCCGCGCATGCCGATGCGCTCGACTACCTGCGCAAGACCGAGAGCGGCAGGGCCGCTGTGGTGTCGGGATTCCATCTCGCGGAGCACCTGCCCATCGAATCGCTGCTGATCCTGCTCGACGAAGCGCTGCGGGTGCTGGCGCCCGGAGGATTCCTGATTCTCGAGACGCCGAATCCTGAAAACGTGCTGACCGGCGCGTGCAACTTCTACATCGATCCCACGCACGAACGTCCCATCCCGCCGGTCGCGCTCGAGTTCATGGCTCGGCACGCGGGTTTTGCCGACGTGCATCTGCTTCGCCTCAATCCATCGACTGCGCCCGACTACTCGAGCGATCTGGCGCACGCCGTCTCGCGCTTCACGATGGCCAGCGACTACGCCATCGTCGCCGTCAAAACACCAACGCCCTGATCGTTACCGCTGCTCGCGCGTGCCGTCCCAGTGCCACGCGCCGAACGCAAATGACAATCGGCGTGCGTCCGGACCGGTCCCGGCCGTCACGGCGGGTTGCGGGGTATCGACGGCATGAAACGTCATTTCGTGAGGGCCGGGCGACACGCTGAACGGCCCGAGTGTGTAGCGGCCGGTCGCTGTCCCGACCACCAGCGACTGAATCAGACGGCCGTCGAATCGCACATCCAACCGGCGCGCCTCATGAAATGCCGACAACTCCACGGCCAGCGTCGCCAGTATCGGTGCCGCATCGGGATTGATCACCGTCCACCGCGCATCGGTCACCATCCAACGCCACGAGCGGCGTCGGTCGTATTCACGCGGCGACACACCGACGATAGCCTCGGTGTACACCATCGGACGCGACGGCGACACCGCGAGCACGTCGCCGTCGGGAAAGCGCGCGCCGGCGGTGAAGCCCGGCGGAATGCCCGCGGCGAATGCCGGTGCATCCGCGGAGCCGGCGGGCACGACGAGATGCGTGAACCCGGCCGCCGCCAGCTTCTGCGACAGGTCCTCAGGTGAATGAGAGCAGTCATCGAAGCGCCCGCCAAGCAGCGCGATGCGGTCCTGCGTAAGCCACGGCACCGACGCGGACGTGTCCGATACCGGCGTGCAGTCGAGCGCCTGTATTCGCCCCGGTTGGCCGATCACCCATCGGTGCGCCGCGGTCGGCAGCACATCGCGCGACAGCGCCGCGGGCGACACGGCGTACTCGAAGATCACGAGCGCCACGAGCAGCACGCCCGACAGTTGACGACGCCGGCGACCATCGCCGATCAGCGCGCTCAGTCCCACGCCTGCGAGGATGGCGGCCATCAGTTGCACCACCACACCGAATCGGGCCACGGATCGAAACATCGGCGCCAGCACGTGAATCAGTCCCGAGGGGCGCGGAACGCTGAGCGAGCCGATGGTCCACTCGGGCGAGAGCGAGCAGGCGAACGCAACGGCCGCTACCGTGACGAGCGCGGCGACGATGGCGCGGGGCATCGGCGCGTGCGGCTTCCGAGTGACGATCGCCACGATCGCCAACACCACGACGCCGACACCGAGGCTCACCTGCTGTTCCACGATCCCGAGGCTCACGCCGGCCTCGGTCCATCGCGTCATCACGGACGCGCCGAACCACGGGTGTGCCACCGGCGGCATGACGTAGCTCCACCATCGTGCCGAATGCAGGAACACGTCGGACAAGGGAAAACTTAGAAGGCCACGGTCGCGGATCAGGCTCGGCGTTGCGAGCGCGACATACGCCAGCCCGGCCACACACATCGCCATCAAGCTGCCGAGCGTGACGAGCAGGCGGCGAACCGGCTGTGGATATCGCGAGTACGTCGTCATCCAGTAGGCGATCAGCGCCACCGGTGTGATGGTCGCGGCGATGAGGCCGCCGTAGAAATTCGACAGCGTCACCGTCACCGTTGCCGCGCCGAGCCAGGCGATGGCGCCGGGCGCGGGCCGATCGACACACCGCCACAGCGCGAGCAGATACAGGGGGATCCACTGCACCTGCGCGACTTGCGGATGGTAGGCCGCGTGTGCCAGGTGGAACGGCGAGAACGCGAACGCCAATGCGGCGAACGCGGCGCCGGCGCGTGGCACCGCGAGATGGCGCGCCAGGAGAAACGCGGCAGCGGCGGCGAATGGAAAACTCAAGAGCACGACCCAGTTGTAGGCCGCCGCCGGGCCAACCGCGCGAGCGATCAGCGTGCCTTCGATGGCGGTGACGGGTTGTGTGTAGACGCTGAGCGTCAGCGGCCGCGCAAACTCTTCCATGGCCGTGAACGGATCGTGGTGCCGGCCCGCGATGTCCCGGCCGAAGACGCGATCCGACGGCGCGCGCAGCACGGGCGCCGCGATCGCCAGCGTGATGAGCGTGGCCAGCGCGGCCACGCCCAGCGCGGGTCTCACCGCGGCGCGTCCGGCAGAGGCGCGCCGCCTTCGCCGGCCTGTGCCAGCCTCGATCGCCATTCGCTGAGCATCAGCGGGTGGATGGCTTTCAAGCGGCCGATCCGTTCGAGCCGCGGCCGGTAGTTGCGAAACCACGACCCGACCGTCGTGGTCGTCCTGGCGGGAATACCCAGCAACTGACAGCAATAGGACATGTAGCAGTCCTCGCCGAAGAACGTGTGAATTCCCTCGAGGAAACCCATGGCCGCCAGCGCCTCGATTGCAGGCTTGCCGAGACCGTACAACCCACCCTGCATGTGGGTGACGTGATCGCCCACCGTGCATTCATAGCCGGCCGACTGAGCCAGCGACCAGAACCCCTGCACGTCGCGCGTCGGTCGAACCTCGGGCGTCCCGGCAATGGCACGCTGCCCGGACAACAACCGGGCGAACTCATGGTGCCAGCCGGGCTCAATCAGCAACGTGTCCGTGTCGGCCCGGACGACAAAGTCGTACTCTTTGCCGAGTTCGCAGAACGCCGCCCAGATCATCCGGTTCAGCCCTGCGAGGTCGCTGCTGTGCGATTCCCAACCACCGTGCGCCGCGCGCCCGGATCGCCGGTACCGGAACGCGTTCCGCGCGCACACGGCCTCGACGCGAGCGCACTCCTCGGGATCAGTGTTGTCGTCCAGCACCACCACATCGATGCCGCTCAGCATCTCGCCGCGACCATCGAAGTTCTCTTCGAGCCGCGTGGTGTCCCGAAACGTCGGCAGCAGCAGGCAACCACGGCCCCGCGACGCCAGAACCGCCGGCACCCGCCAGACGTTGTCAAACACCATGAGCGTCTGCTTGAACCACCACAGGTCCTGCGTGACGACGGCGCGCAGCGACTCGGACAGCAGCGGGCGGTGTGTGAAGCCTCGGCGCCGCATCTGCTCGATGATGTAGGCATTGTCGCGGCAGTTCACATGGCCGGTGCCTGACTGACCCGGGATCGCCCACGAGAGGATGATGCGGGACCGGGCGTACCGGACGAGGTTGTCGAGAAACACCTGCTCGAACTGGACGGGAATATGTTCACCGACCTCCAGCGACAGGACGAGATCGTAGGTGGTCGACGGCGCGTGCGGTTCGGAGAAATCAGCCACGTCGCAGAGTCCGCCCGACAACGCCTTGGTGTGTGGATTCCCATCGAACCCAACACACGCGATCCCGTGCTCATTGAGGATGCGAGTGTAGGCGCCGGTGCCGCAGCCGATGTCGATGGCCGTCCACGGACCGGGCGGCAGAAGACCGGCAATCGCGTCGGCCAGCGGCGTGTCGCACCGGTGCTCTTCAGCGCTCGCCGTTCGCCAGAACCCGGTCGACGAAATGCCTGACGCCAGCGCTGCCTCACCACCGGCCCGGCCCATCTGCCGCTCCATCGTCGCCTTGTCCTCGCTCTCGCCGCGCCGGGGCTCCTGATTGATCTCAGTCCCGCACGGGCCGATGTCGCGGAACTCCCACCCCTGTTGCCGAATCGCCTCGCAGAACAGCACATCGTCTGGGTTGCGTTTGACGAGACTGGGATCCGGCCAGCCGAGATCCCGAAGCACGTGCGACCGAATAAACCAGCAACCGCCCGTGATGAAGAACCATCGGCCGTCGCCCG
>CAYHEX010000176.1:0-9478 GCA_964355365.1 uncultured Solibacteraceae bacterium
CGCGCTTGCCTGCCGTAACCTGCCAGCGGAGCAGCGCAGGAAGGGGATTTTCTGGGGCGTGTTCGGGGCCGTCGGCTTGAGGGTGGTCATCACCATTTTTGCAGTTTCCCTGCTGGCGATACCCTACCTCAAGATCATTGGAGGAATACTGTTATTTTGGATCGGCTTGAAACTGATTCTGCCGCAGGACGATGATGGACACGAGGTTGACGCCAGCACAACACTGGCCGGCGCCATCAAGACGATCATAGTCGCCGATTTTGTGATGAGCCTCGACAACGTGATCGCGGTCGCCGCTGCCGCCAAGGACAGCTGGTTGCTGATCGTGTTCGGCCTGATCCGGATGCGGATGTCGGTGGAATGGGCGCTGATCCTCGTCGGCGCCGCGGCCCTTGGTGAGTTACGATTGTCTCCGCCACATGCTGTCGGATCCGCTGCTCGCCTGGCGCGCTGAATTCCCGATTCTCGAGACGTGCACCTATCTGGTGAGTCATTCACTGGGGGCGATGCCGCGCGGCGTGCGCGACGAACTCTCTGAGTTCGCCGACCTGTGGGATCAGCGCGGCGTGCGCGCGTGGCATGAGGGCTGGTGGGAGCTGGGCCGCGAGACCGGCAACCTGCTGGCCCCGATCCTCGGCGTGGCGCGCGACACGATCACGATGCATCAGAACGCGACCGTCGCGCAGTTGATTGCCGCGTCGTGTTTCACCTTCGACGGCCCGCGGCGCAAGATCGTGCTGCAGGATCTCGATTTTCCGACGAATCACTATCTGTTCGAAGGGTTCCGTCGCCAGGGCGCAGAGATTGTCTACGTCCCGTCGGACGATCGCATCAAGGCGCCGATCGATCGGCTCGTGGATGCCATCGACGAACAGACAGCGCTCGTGCCGATCTCGCTCGTGTTGTTCCGCAGCGCGTGCCTGCAGGACGTGCGGCCCGTGATCGAGAAGGCCCACGCCGTGGGCGCGCTCGTGATCCTCGACGTCTATCAGGCCGCCGGGACGATTCCGCTCGACCTTGCAGCGCTCAATACCGATTTTGCCGTGGGCGGATCAGTGAAGTGGCTCTGCGGCGGGCCCGGCGCGGGGTATCTCTACGTTCGGCCCGACCTCATCTCGCGCCTGAAGCCGGCACACGTCGGATGGGCCGGTCACGCATCGCCGTTTGGATTCGAGACCGGCGAGATTCGCTATGCCGACGGTATCGAGCGCTTTCAGAGCGGCACGCCAAACATCCCGGCCCTCTACTCGGCGCGGGCGGGCTACAAGATCGTCGGCCAGATCGGCGTCTCTGACATCCGGGAGAAGTCGTTGCGGCTCACGCGTCGCCTCATGGATGCCGCCGAACGCCACGGCTGGCCGCTCAACACGCCGGCCCGCGATTCCGAACGCGGCGGCTCGGTGGTGATCGACGTGCCCAACGGCGCGGCCATCACGCAGCAACTCATCGCCCGCGGCGTGATCGTGGACCACCGGCCCGACGCCGGCATCCGCATCGCGCCACATTTCTACTCGACCGCCGACGAAATCGACGAAGCGGTCGAGCTACTCGAAGAGCTGGCGCAATGACGATTCAGACAGTGACCGTGCTCGGCGCGGGGACGATGGGGCATGGGATCGCGCATGGAACGATCTCCGCCGGATACCACACGCGGCTCTTCGATGTGTCGGATGCGCAGTTGGCGAAAGCGCGCGCGCAGATCGAGACCATCCTGAAGAAGAGCGTTGAGCTCGGCAAGCTGGCGGCAAATGAGGTCGACGCGGCGCTGGCGCGGCTGAGCACGACGTCGGATGTGAAGGCGGCGCTCGAGGGCACCGACTTCATCATCGAGGCCGCGCCGGAGAGGGTGGACCTCAAGGTCAAGTTGTTTGCCGATATCGAGGCGTACGCGCCGCCGGCGGCCGTGGTCGCGAGCAATACCTCCGCGCTCAGCATTACGGAGATCGCCGGCACCCTCAAGAACCCGTCGCGCGTGGGCGGGATGCACTTCTTCAATCCCGTCCACAAGATGAAGCTGATCGAGATCGTCCGCGCGCTCGAAAGCAGCGAAGCCACGCTCGAGACGATCGAAGCCGTGTCGCGCCGGATGGGCAAGGAGACCGTGCTGGTGCGTGAGGCACCCGGTTTCATCACCACACGCGTGAACGCGACGATCGGCAACGAAGCGTTCTTCATGCTGATGGAGGGCGTGGCCTCCGCTCGCGACATCGACAAGGCGTTGAAGCTGGGCCTCAATCACCCGATGGGACCGTTCGAGCTCGTGGATCTGGTCGGGCTCGACACGCGGCTCAGTATTCTGGAGTATCTGCACAAGAGCATGGGCGAGAAATACCGGCCCTGCCCGTTGCTCGCGCAGTATGTGAAGGCCGGTCGTCTCGGCAAGAAAGTGGGCAGAGGAGTCTATGAGTACTGATCGCAGCGAATTGGACCGTCGTGAATTCCTGAAAGTCAGCGGTGCCGCCGCTGTGGCCGGCGCTGTCGTCGCTGGTCGCGAGCTGCGCGGCGAGGCCGCGCCTCATGCCGGCTACAACACCTGGCCGTTCGCCGTGGCGCCGATTCCCATGGTGCGCATCGGCTTTGTCGGTGTCGGGTTGCAGGGCACCGGACACGTTGAGAATTTGGCGCATATCCCGGGCTGCCGCGTGACAGCCATCTGCGACATCGACGACGCGCGGATCAAGATTGCGACGAAGATCATCACGGACGCCGGACATCCGGCCCCCAAGGTCTACAACAACGGGCCGCGCGACTTCGAGAACCTCTGCGCGAAGGAAGATCTCGATCTGGTCTACACGGCCACGCCCTGGGAATGGCACGTGCCCGTGATGCTCGCGGCCATGAAGAACGGCAAGCACGCCGCCACGGAGGTGCCCGCGGCGATGTCGGTCGACGATTGCTGGGCGATGGTGGAAGCCGCGGAGAAGTACCAGAAGCATTGCCTGCTGATGGAGAACTGCAACTACGACCGGCCCGAGCTGATGGTCTACAACATGGTGCGCAAGGGCCTGTTCGGCGAGATCATCCACGCCGAGGGCGCCTACCTGCACGACCTGCGGTCGATCAAGTTCGAGGATCGCAGCGAAGGCCTGTGGCGCCGCGCGTGGGCCACAAAGCTCAACGGCAACCTCTATCCGACGCACGGCCTCGGGCCGATTGCCAACTGCCTCGACAACAACCGCGGCGACCGGTTCGACTACATGGTTTCGATGAGTGGTCCGGCGCGCGGCCTGCAGGACTGGCGCAAGGAACACGTCGCGGCCGATTCGCCCAAGCAGAAGGAAAACTACATCTGCGGCGACATCAACCTCTCCATGATCAAGATGCAGAGCGGCAAGACCATCGTGGTGCAGCACTGCACGAACCTGCCGCGCCCGTACAGCCGCATCAACCTCGTGCAGGGGACCAAGGGCCTGTTCATGGGCTATCCCAACCGCGTGTACATCGAGGGCAAGAGCGCGCGGCGCGATCAGTGGGAAGACATGTCGGTCTGGATGAAGGACTACGAGCATCCGCTCTGGCAGAGTGAAACCGCCAAGAAGGCCACCTCCGCCGGGCACGGCGGGATGGACTTTCTCGAAGACTACCGGCTGATCAAATGCCTCAACGAGGGCAAGCCGACCGACTCCACTGTCTACGATGCGGCGGCGATCAGCGCGGTCGTTGGGATGAGCGCGCAGTCGGTGATCAAGAAGGGCGCGCCTGTGTCGTTCCCGGATTTCACACGCGGCAAGTGGAAGACCACTCCGCCGTGGGAAATCGTGAACGCCTGACGCGATGACATCGGACGCTGCCGGGTCCGGCTTCGGCCGGGCCCACCGCGCCGTCGTGCTGGCGCGCGGTGCAGGCACACGGATGCGGGCGACGGATGACGCCGCGCCGCTCTCACCCGAACAGCAACTGGCGGCCGCGTCTGGGCACAAGGCCCTGATGCCGATCGCCGGTCGGCCGTTCCTCGACTTTGTGCTGCAGGGGTTGGCCGAGGCCGGCATCACGGACGTGGCGCTGGTGGTGGCCCCGCAGCACGATGCGATGCGCGCGGCCTATCCGGAGGATCGCGGTCCCGACGGCGTTCGCATCGCGTGGCTCGTGCAGCCTGAACCGCTCGGCACGGCGAATGCGGTGCTTGCGGCACGCGATTGGGCAGGGGAGGACAACTTCCTTGTCATGAACGGGGACAACGTCTATCCGACGCCGGCGCTGTCGGCGCTCTGCGCCCTCAACGGACCGGGCCTCGCGGGGTTCGACCGCAACGACCTGGTGGCCACGAGCAACATCCCCGCGGATCGCATCGCCGCGTTTGCACTCCTCGACACTGACGATCGGGGCGGTCTGCGGGAGATTGTTGAGAAGCCCGGCGCGGCCGAACTTGCGCGCGCCGGCGCACACGCACTGGTGAGCATGAATCTGTGGCGGTTCGACGCGCGGATCTTCGATGCGTGCCGCGACGTGCCTGCATCGGCGCGCGGCGAGTTCGAGTTGCCTGCCGCAGTGATGCTGGCCAGAACGCGCGGCATGGCGCTGACGGTCGTGAGATCGCTCGGCCCAGTGCTGGACTTGTCCCGCCGCGGCGACGTGGCGGAAGTGACCCGCAGATTGACCGGAGGCGCGACCCTGCAATGAACATGCTGACTCGTGACACCGTGCTGGACATCAAGGCCGAACTCAAAGCACGCGTCGAGCGCATGCTGCTGGCGAGCGGTGTCGACCGGCCGTTGCAGTGGTGGTGGGTGCCCGGGCGCGTTGAGGTCTTTGGCAAACACACCGACTACGGCGGTGGACCGTCGTTGATGGGCGCCCTGCCGCGCGGGTTCCTGTTGGCCGGTGCGCTGCGAGTGGATCAGCGGATTCGCATCTTTGATTCCGGCGATGGATCGCGGTTTGAACTCGACCTGTCGACCGGCCGCACGGTGCCGGCGGACGTCACGGGCTGGCGCCGGTACGCGAACATCCTCGCGCGTCGCCTCAATCGCGATTTCCCCGGCGCCTCGCTGGGCGCTGACATCTCCCTCGGCAGCGACCTGCCGCGCGCGTCCGGCATGAGCAGTTCCTCGGCGCTGGTCGTCGGCCTCGCGCACGCGCTCATTCGGTTGAGTGGCATCGACCAGCGCGACGACTGGAACGCGGTGTTCGCGTCCGACGTTGATCGCAGCGGCTACTTTGCCTGTCTCGAGAACGGTCTGCCGTTCGGACCCTTTGCCGGCGACGGCGGGCTCGGCACGTTCGGGGGCAGCGAAGATCAGACCGCGATCGTGTGCTGTAAACCCGGTCAACTCTCGGAGTTCTCCTACATGCCCGTGCGGCACATGCAGGATGTTGTGGTGCCGGCGTCATGGACGTTCGTGCTGGCGTCGAGCGGCATCGCCGCGGAGAAGGCCGGACGCGCGCAGGCGCAGTACAACCGGGCCTCGCTGGGCGTGCGGGCGCTCATCGATCTCTGGCGCGCGCACATCGGTCCGATCGGCTCGCTGACCGAAGTGCTTTCAGCGGATCCCGAGGCCGAGCCGCGGCTCCGTGCGGTCATCGATCGCTACGCGACCGGCGACTTTCCCCGCGAAGTCCTGCACATTCGCCTGACGCACTTCGCGCGCGAGTACCCGCGCGTGGGCCAGGCGGCTGCGGCATTTGCCGGCGCCGACACCGCGCGTCTCAGCGCGCTGGCCGCCGCCTCGCATGACGACGCGGATAAGTTGTTGTGCAATCAGTTGCCGGAGACCAATCGGCTGGTGGCGTTGGCAGTGCAACAGGGCGCGATCGCCGCCAGCGCGTTCGGTGCGGGCTTTGGCGGGAGCGTCTGGGCCATCGTCAACACCAGTGACCCGTCGGAGGTCACGCGCTTCGGCGACGCCTGGCTGACCGCCTACCGCGCGGCATTCCCTGATCGAACGCCGCTATCGATGTGGTTCCCCGCACGACCAGGCGCGCCGCTGACAGACGTATAGCTCAGGTGCGGACAGGTGCGCACAGGTGCGCACAGGTGCGATCGGGTTCGCACCGGAGCGCACCCGCCCGCACCTGTCCGCACCCGTGCCCTACTTGATCGTAATCCGTCCTTGCCACTTCGCGTTCGTGTCGTCATGGTCGTGGAACCCGCACGTGCGCACGACGGTCAGGTTGCCTGTCTCCACTGATCGTCCTGGCGCGAGCAGGCCCACCGAGTTGATGGGGGGGCAGTCCGTGTGTTCGGGGTGGGGATCCGAGACCATGTTGTGCGCCTTCGTGTCGTTGTTCACGAACAGCACGCGCGCGCCCTGGCTGACTTCGACGTTGTTCGGGCTCACGCCGGCAGACGTGATCGTGATCGTGGTGGTCGTCACCGGCGCGGTCAGCGTGGGCGCTGTGGACGATGACGAACTGCTGCCGCAAGCGACTGCCGAAATCGCGGCGGCGAGGCAGAGCAATAGCGGTCGCGAGACATTGGACGAAATGTGCATGGGCCAATTCTAGCGGCAGGATCGACAGACGGGACAAACATCGGGTTACAATATTCCAGCAATCCTCAAGGAGAAGTAATGGCCTACGTCATCACGGAACCCTGCATCGGCACCAAGGACACCGCCTGCGTGGATGTGTGCCCGGTCGACTGCATTCACCCACGTAAGGACGAAGCGGAATTCGCCGCTGCGACCCAGCTCTACATTCACCCGGACGAGTGCATCGATTGTGGTGCGTGCGTGCCGGCGTGCCCGGTTGAAGCCATCTTCTCGCTGGACGAAGTCCCCGAGAAGTGGAAGAGCTTCATCCAGGTGAACGCCTCGCACTTCGGCAAGTAGTATCCGATCCCGGAAGCCGTTGAGGCTTCCGGGACCCCAATCCGATGGACTTCGACCGTTCGGAGTGGGCGCGTCTTCGCGCTAACACTCCACTCACGCTCTCTGAAGCGGATCTGGCCGAACTCCAGGGGCTCAACGACCGCGTCTCGCTGGCGGAAGTTGAGGCCATCTACCTGCCGCTGTCCCGGCTGCTGAACCTGCACGTCAAAGCGACTCAGAACCTCCACACCGCCACAGACACCTTCCTCGGCGTGCTGCCGAATCCGCTGCCGTATGTCATCGGCGTGGCCGGCAGCGTGGCGGTCGGCAAGAGCACGTTCGCGCGTGTGCTCCGCGCCTTGCTGGCACGCTGGCCGGATCATCCGCATGTGGATCTGGTCACCACCGACGGGTTTCTGTTTCCGAATGCCGAGCTCGAGGCGCGTGGCCTCATGCAGCGTAAGGGCTTTCCGGAAAGCTACGACGTGCGGCGCCTCGTGCAGTTCATGTCCGACATCAAGGCCGGTGCGCCGGTCGTACAGGCGCCCGTCTACTCGCATCAGTCCTACGACATCGTCCCCGGCGAATATCAGGTCGTGGATCGGCCCGACATCGTCATCATCGAGGGGCTGAACATGCTCCAGACGGGCGATGGGGCGGGCGGCAAGTTCGCACGTGTGTTCGTCTCGGACTTCTTTGATTTCTCGATCTACATCGACGCGGACGAGTCAGCGATTGAGGGCTGGTATATCGCGCGGTTCCTGGCGCTGCGCGAAACCGTGTTCCGCGATCCGCGGTCGTTCTTCCATCGCTACTCGTCGCTGACGGAGGCCGAGGCCATCGCCACGGCGCACGAGATCTGGCACAGCATCAACGGCGTGAACCTGCGCGAGAACATCCAGCCCACGCGGGAGCGCGCGCGGCTGGTGCTCGAAAAGGGCGCCGATCACTCGATCAGGCGAGTCCGCCTACGGACGCTCTGAGTTTCTGCTTGGCCGCGAGCCGGGCTTCACGGCGCCCGTCGGCCTCCCAGGCTTTTCGCTTCTCGTCGTCGGTATCAAGTTGCAGCGGCGGAATGCCGACCCGTTTGAACTCGCTGTCGATCGCGACGAATGTCAGATACGCCTGGCTCGTCATCTTGCGCGTGCCCGTCAGCGTTTCTTCCGAGTAGACCTTCACTTCCACTTCGATCGACGTCGCGTAGGCCGCCGTCACCGTGGCCTGCAGGATGATCAGGTCGCCGATCTTGATCGGATGCAGAAACTGCAGCCCATCCACTGCGGCGGTTACGAGCAGCGTGCGCGTATGCCGATGACACGCAATCGCGCCGGCGATGTCGATGAGATGCATCATCGTGCCGCCGAGGATGAAGCCGAGAGGATTGGCGTCGTTCGGCAGCACGACTTGTGTCATCTCGGTGTACGACTCGGACGGGCGCTTGGGAGACGGGGACGGGGACGGGGACGGCATACCTTCAATGTTAGGGCAAAGGGCAGAGGGCAAAGGGCAAAGGCGAGGGAAAAGGTGGGAAGGGAAGAGGAAAGGGGAAAGGGGAAAGGGGAAGACGCTGATTGCGCCATGTGGTATTCCGTGCATAAATAGGGCGACCACATGAGGACAGCACGAATCGTTGCGGCACTGGTCTGCGTGGCTGCCGCCAGTCTGGGCGCGCGGCAGACGTTCAAGTCGTCGGTCGAATACGTGCGCCTCGACGTGGTCGTCACCGACAGGAGTGATCGCCCGGTCACCGGCCTCACGCAAAACGACTTCGTGGTCACCGAGAACAACCGGCCCCAGTCGATCGCGACTTTCGAGGCGGTGTCGATTACCAGCGTGCGGACGGTAACGACGACCGTGGCGGTGCCGAGTGTGGATGTGGTGTCGAACCGGCCGGCGGCGATGGCACGGCAGTGGGTGCTGGTGATCGACGATCTGCACATCATCGAGCTGCATCTGCGCCAGACCAAGCGGGTCGTGACCGAGTTTCTCGAGATGTTGCCGCCGGCTGATCAGGTGGCGGTGGTGTTTGTCGGCCGGTCGGATCTCAGCCAGGGATTCACGAGCGATCGCGGCGCGCTCATGCGCACGGTCGACCGCATCAAGGACTCGCTGGGGTTTGCGCACGATGCGGCCGAGGGCATTCCGCAGGGGCGCACCATGCCGGCCAAAGACATCGGGGACGCGATGGGGCCGGCCATCGACGCGATCACGTCAGAGCGACATCGATTCGGTGAAGCCACAATTGATGTGCTGAACAACGTGACGCGCGCGATCGCCGACTCGCCGGCCACGCGCAAGGCGCTCGTCTATGTGAGCGAGGGCGCGACGTACAGCACCGACACGGCTGCGACCAACGAATACGACTTCCAGCGCGACGCGGAGTTTGCTCGCGACTATCTGGACAAGATGCAGAAGGCGTTCACGATCGCCCGTCACGCCGGTGCGCCCGTCTACACGATCGACCCGCGCGGGTTGCCGGACGAGACGGCGGTTCGCGGCTGGGGCGGCACTACGCCGGGCTCGGGTGTGGCTAGGAACATCGTGCGCCAGCAGCAGAACATGCGGGCCATTGCTGACAACACCGGCGGCCTCGCGTTTGTCGGCATGTCGGATCTCACGCGCGCGATCGAGACGCTGGTGCACGACAACGACAGTTTCTATCTGATCGGGTTCTATCCCGAGCCGCTCGCGCGTGACGGCAAGTTCCATGACGTGTCGGTGACGATCAA
>CAYHEX010000177.1:0-9465 GCA_964355365.1 uncultured Solibacteraceae bacterium
GCTGGCCGATCGCTATATCTACACCGCGATGGCACGCGCCGGCGTGCGCGGCACCGACCGGGACTGGATCCGTCAGCTCTACGGCTTTGCGATCGCGCCCCACCTGACGTTCTACCTCAAGATCGACGCCGACGCGCTCGCGCGCCGTGTGCTCGAACGCGGCGGCATGGACTACTGGGAATCCGGCATGGACATGAAGGCCGGCGACGACATCTACGAAAGCTTCCGTACCTACCAGCGGCAGCTGCTGAAGGAATACGCGTCGATGGCCGACGAGTTCGACTTCCGCGTGCTCGAAGCCAAGAAATCGGTGAACTCGATCCAGGACGAACTCCGCCGGCAGATCGGCGAGTTCCTGGGCAACGCCGAGACGCCGGCCCGGTAGAATGTGAGGCCATGTCCGCCAGTCCACAACCCTGCGCCTACTGTCGGCGCCACGCGGCCGTGACGGAGTTCCTCCCGTTCTGCAGCCACCGCTGCAAGATGGCGGATCTCGGACAGTGGCTCTCCGGCACGTATCGCGTACCCGGCGCGCCGGCGGATGCGCTCACCGATCAGCTCGATGGCCCGACAGAGGAATCCGGACACGATCCGGATTCGCAGGAGCACCACTCATGAGACGTCTCGCTTCGATCGGCGCACTGCTCCTGACCGCGGCGGCGTGCCTCGGCGCGCAGGCTCCGGTCTCCGCGCCGGCGCCGGCCGCGTTCAACAGCACGCGCGCCTGGGAGGATCTACGACAGATGGTCGCCATCGGGCCGCGGCCGGCCGGCTCCGCCGCGCTGCGCCAGACCCGCGCGTACATCACGCGCCAGATCTCCGCGCTTGGCCTGAAGGTTGAGGAACAGCCCTTCACCGCCGACACGCCCGTCGGCAAGGTCGATATGGTCAACCTCATCGTGCGTCTGCCCGGCCGCCGCACCGATCGGATCCTCTTCACCGGTCACTACGACACGAAGCCGATTCGCACCTCGACATTTGTCGGCGCCAGCGACGGCGCCTCCAGCGCAGCGATGCTGCTCGAACTGGTGCGGGTGTTCAAGGACAAGCCGCGCGAGTTCACCTATGAGTTCGTGTGGCTCGACGGCGAAGAGGCGTTTTGTCCCGGCTGGAACGACTGCGGCCGGCCGGGCTCACCCGACAACACCTACGGCAGCCGCTACTACGTGCAAGCCGCAAAACAGGCGGGCGTCACCGCCTCGATCAAAGCCAACGTGCTGGTCGACATGGTCGGCGACAAGGACCTGCGGATCATGCGCGAGTCAAAGTCGACCAAGTGGCTCACGGACATCGTCTGGGCCGCCGCCAAGCGCGTGGGCCACGGCGCGTCCTTTCCGGACCAGGCGACCGAGATCGAGGACGACCACATCCCCTTCCTCGAAGCCGGCATCGCCTCGGTCGACATCATCGACCTCGACTATCCGTACTGGCACAACATGTCGTGCTGCGACGACCTCACCCGCGTGGCCGAGAAGAGCCTCAAGATCGTCGGCGACGTCATCGTCGCGGCCGTGCCGGATATCGAAAAGCACCTGCTGAAATAGAACCACGGCCAAAAGCTATCACCATGGAGGGCCATGAAGTTCCATGGAGACGATCACATCACTGGCAGCTGTAGTCGCGGACCTTCAGGTCCGCGAGTGAGGATCTGACGCGGAGCCTGGCGGCCGCCTTCGGCGGCACGACGAACGAGCAAGCCCAAGAACGAGAGAGCCCGGATGATCGAGGGGCTTTCTCGTTCTTGGGCTTGTTCGTTCGTCGTTAGCCCGGCGGAGCCGGGCCGCCAGGCCCTCAGCGTGCAGGCCTTTCTCCATGGCCCTCCATGAATCTCCATGGTGAAAGCCCTTGGCGCGCGTCAGATCATGCTGCGGATGTCCTGCTCGCTGAGCACGGTCTGGGCGCCCTTCGCCTTCGCAAAGATGCGCTCAACCAGTTCGTCGGTCGCCACGATCCCGCGCTTCTCCAGCCAGTAGATGACGTTCGACTTACCCGCCATCGGGCCGACCTCGATTTCCTGTTCGCGGCCCACCAGGCTGGCCGGCACGCCCGCGTAGACCGCATCGACCAACACCGCGTCGTTCTTGCGGAACGCCTTGATCACCGCTGCGGCGTGCACGCCGGTCGCCGTGCGATACGCATCGCGACCGATCACCGGGTAGTTGATCGGAATCGGAATCCCCGTCGACTCCGCCGCGACCTCGCAGTACTCCGTAAGCGTGGCGAGGTTGTCGTGACGCACGCCCATCAGCACCAGGTTGACGAGCAGCAAGTCCATCGGCGTATTGCCGACACGCTCGCCGAGGCCGATCGCCGCACCGTGCAGGCGGGTGGCGCCGGCCTCCATCGCGGCAATGGAACTCGCCACGGACAAATCGCGATCGCGATGGCCGTGCCAGTCGATGCCCACCTGCCCGGTGGCCCCGCACTCATCGATCACGGACGCGACAAATTTCGTCACGGCGGCCGCGCCCTGCGGCGTCGCGTGGCCCACGGTGTCCGCGATGCACAACCGCGTCGCGCCCGCGCGAATGGCCGTGGCAAACAAGCGCCGCAGCGACTCGGGATCCGCGCGCGTCGTGTCCTCGGTGACGTACATCACCGTCAGCCCTTCCTTCACCGCGAAGGTGATGGCGTCGTGCGTGAGTTGCTGCAAACGATCGAGCGTCCAGTCTTCGGCGTACTGCCGGATCGGACTCGACCCAATGAACGCGCAGCACTCGATCGGCAGGCCCACACGTTGCGACACGTCGGCGATCGGCTGAATGTCGGCGATCACCGTCCGCGCCGCGCAGTTGGCCTGCACCGCCAGTTTGGCCTGCACGATCTCCCGCGCGAGTCGCTCGACATCGGCCACCACATGCGGCCCCGCACCGGGCAAGCCAATATCAGCCGTCTCGATGCCCAACGAGTTGATCAGATGGAGAATGCGAATCTTCTGATCGATCGACGGCGTGCGCACCGACGCGGACTGCAGTCCGTCGCGCAACGTCTCGTCGTCCAGCATCACGCGCCGGCCTGATGCCGTCGGCTGGTTCACCGTGTTCCAGTCGTAGATCAATGGATGCATAGCGTCTCTAACTCCGACGACGCGCGAGCCAGATCGTGGCCCAGCCCGCCGCCAGCACCGTTCCAGCCCACAACGACGATGAGATCGCCGCATCGTGCGACGTCTGCGCCATGATGTCGATCATCGATGCCGCCGGCGCCTCGCCCAGGCGATTCAGCGCGTTGCGCATCAGGTATTCCTTGGTCCCACGAGTGATCAGCAGGTCGTAGAACCCGTTCCACACCACGATCGCCATGCCGGCCCACGCCAGCGCCAGCCATCGGGCACGCATGTCAGTTCCCGGCGCCCCGGTACCGCACCACCATCGCGGTGATGTCGTCGCTCTGCGCGGCGCCCGCCGTGAACGCCCGCACCGACGCGATCACATCGTCCACGAGCCGCGGCGCGTCGATCTCCTCGTCGGTCGCGTGCGCGGCCTGGATCGCGGCCAGCAGGCGGTCGTCACCGAATTCGTCGCCCGCGCCATCCATCGCTTCCGACACGCCGTCGCTGAAGATCACGATGCGGTCGCCGGCCGACAGTTTCACTTCGCCCTCGCCGTACGGCACGCCTGGCAGCAGGCCCACGACCGGCCCGCCTTCCTCGAGTCGAATCGCGGTGTTGCCACTGATCACAAACGGCGGGTTGTGTCCCGCGTTGCAGTAGCGCAACGTGCCGTCCGTCCCAACGATGCCGAAGAACAGCGTGGCAAAACGCGACTCGATGCCCCGGCGGAAGAGCGCGCCGTTCACGCGCGACACCACCAGCGCGGGCGCGTCGGCCCCCTGCGCTTCGATCGAGAACATGCCCTGCAACAGCGCGCTCAGCAGCGCGGCGGGCGGCCCTTTGCCGGCCACATCACCGAGTGTGAACGCGAAGCCGCCGGACGCGTGGTCGGCGTAGTCGAAGAAGTCGCCGCCGATGGACCGGCACGGGATGGTCGCCGCCGCGGCGTCGACAAACCCCTTCGTGATCGATGTCTTCGGCAGCAGCGCCGCTTGAATCTCGCCGGCGATGCGCATTTCCTGTTCGAGCTTTGCCTTCTCCGCCGCCTCACGGTAGAGCCGCGCGTTTTCGATGGCGACCGCGGCTTCGGCGGCCAGCGTCTCGAGCGCCGTCCGCGTCGCCGTCGCCAGCAACATGCCCTTCTCACGACTGTCGAGGTAGAGCACGCCGATGCGGCGATCCTCGGACTTCGCGCTGGCGTCGTCCACGTAGCGCACCAGATGGAGCGGCGCGCACAGCACGTGGCGAATGCCGAGGGCGACCGTGCCCGCGTGCATGTCGGCCATGGCACCGTCGAGCAGGTCGGCCACCACTTGCGTCTGGCCTGTGGAGAATGCCGCCTCGGGAATCTTTCGGCTGGTCTCGAACGTGACGTCGCCCAGCGGCACACGGCCGCGACCGCGTGCCAGTTTGAACTCGAGCGGGCCGTCGCCGCGGATCCCGCCGGCCAACATGATGAATCCGCGTTCGGCGCTCGAAATCTCGAGCGCCGTATCCAGAACCAGCGCGAGTACATCCTGCAACACGCGACCGGAACCGAGCGAGCGCAGCCCTTCGAGCAACGCCGCGACCTGCCGCAGGTCACCCACCGCATTGGTGCTCGAGCGCGCCGAGGCCGACACCATGTCGTCTGCCAGCGCAAACGACAGGTCGGCGCCGCCGCCGCGACCGAGACGGATCTGGTCCCCATGCTGGAGCGTGTGCACCGTCACGGGTTCACCGTTGACGAAGGTGCCGTACCGCGACTCGCGATCGCGCAGGAGGAAGTGTTCCCCCTCCTTCACGATCTCTGCGTGCTCACGAGAGACTTCGCCGCCCGTCAACCGCAACTGGTTCGTCTCACGCCGGCCGATGGAAAACGGCAACGCGTCGAGCGGAACTCGGCGATCCCCGCTTGCATCCCTTACATCAAGATGTGCCACGCACTCTCCTCAACGAACACGCCACCACACCGCGGCCGCCGCCAGCAGTGCGATGAGCACCCACACCCACGGCGGTACGCCGCGGCGACTGGCTCTCTTGGCGCGGCCCGGCAGGCCAACCCCCGGCACGGCCGTGGCCGTCCCGCATTTGTAACAGATGATCGCCTTCTCCGCGATCTCGGTGCCACATTGCCGACACTGCATTCGTCGGTCGCTCCGTTCGCTATACTGACCGCGGCCCGCTTCGCCGCATGATCCCTATCCGCGACGTCATTCCGTCACGCACCACACCGTACGTGACATTCTCTCTCATCATCGCAAACGCGCTGGCGTTTCTTTGGCAATGGGCCATGGACCCGGCCGCCACCGCGGCGTGCCTCGACGCGTACGGCCTGGTCCCATCCCATCTCTCCGTCCTCACCGCACCAACACTGGCCACGGCCATGTTCCTGCACGCGGGTTGGGCGCACGTGCTGGGCAATCTGCTGTTCTTGTGGATATTTGGTGACAACGTCGAGGATCGCTTCGGTCACGGCCGGTTCCTCGTGTTCTACCTCTGCGCCGGCGTCGCCGCCAATCTGGCCCAGGTGGCCGCCGCGCCCAACTCCCTCGTGCCGATCGTGGGCGCCAGCGGAGCGATCGCCGCCGTCATGGGGGCGTATTTCATCCTCTTTCCGAAGTCCCGGATCGTGATGTTGATCTGGCTGGTGTTCTACGTCGACTTCGTCGAGATCCCGGCTGTCCTGTTCCTGGGATTCTGGTTCCTGTTCCAGTTCCTGGGCGGCGTCGGCCAGTCCGCCGCCGTGAGTTCGGGCGGGGTCGCCTTCTTCGCGCATATCGGAGGATTCGCCGTCGGTGCGGTGTGCGGGCGCCTGCTCGCGCGGCCAGAACGAATCGCCGTGGCCTGGTGGAACCCGCCTAACCCTTGAGCCGGGCGCGCACGTCGCGCGACACCATCGCGATGTCGATGATCAGCGCTTCCCACGCCGGCTGATACTCCTCCGGCTTCATCTTCGCTTTCTGCTTCTTCAGCTCGTCGAGCTTCAGCAGCAACTGCTCCTGACGCTGCACCATCTGCTGCAGTTCGGGATCGGCTGCCCGCGACGCGATCGCGGCGTCCATGAACGTCAGGCTGGCCAGCGTGCCGTCCTTGCCGTCGCCCGTCGCCTGCCGGCCGGCGCCATCGCCGTCGTCATCGAGCGCGGCATGCTCGGGCTGGAGCAGGCCCTTCTGCTCGTACGTCTGCCGCACCAGCCTCGACGCGTAGGCAAACGCCTCCCACATCGAGATGCGATTGTCCTTGTCCAGATCCGCCACCGCGGTGCCGAGCGCCTGCACGAAGGCATCGGCAAACACGGTGTCGTACTTCTGCCCCGGCTGATCCGTCGCCGTGATCGTGATCCGGTTCGGCCCGGCTAACGCCTTCAGAAACGGCGAACTCGCCGGTGTGGAATTCACGAACACCAGCTTGCCCGCCACCGGTTTGAGCAACACGGACCACTCGGTGGCGGTCAGGTCAGGCCCGATCAGGTTGAACTTGGCGTCGGTGCCGTCCCAGCTGCCGTGCCCAAGCAGCATGATGAACACGGTGTCGAGCGGCCGGGCCTGCGCGGCGATCTTCGCAATCGCGGCCTTCACCTCTTCCGCCGTCGACTTGCCTTCCCCCGGAAGCGGCTGCGACGCCAGCACCGTCAGGTGCAGTGCGTCCAGCTTGTAGTCGCCGCGGAATCGATCGCCCAGCCGACTCACCAGCTTGCGTTGCAGCTCGGCATGCGCTGGATCGCCGGCCGCGCCTTCGACCAGCAGCGCAAACCGCTGTCCCGTCTGCGCCGGCGCAGCGGACGGCAGCGCCAGGGCCGCCGCGAAGGCCGCCGCGGTCACGACGGTGCGTGATGTGCGAATGAGGCGCTTCACGACTGCCCCGCCTTTCCGATGGCGGCGAGCAACAGATCCTGCGCCCGCGCAAATGTCGGCGCCTGTTCCAACGCGATGAACGCCTGCTTCCTCGCGTCATCTTTGCGACCGACCTTGAGGTAGGCCTCACCGAGATCCGTGTGCGCTTCCGCCAGATTGGGCGGCCCGAGCGCGAGTGCCGACGCGAATTCGATGATCGCGCGTTCGCCGCGCCCCTGCGCCAGTTCGCGACGCCCGAGCTGGGTGTGCGCCTCGCCATCGAACGGATCGACATCGGCGACGCGTGTCAGCGAGAAATCAATATCCGCCACGACGCCGGCCTCCAGGCTGAGCGTCGCGAGCGTCCGCGCCGCCGCGATGTTGTCGTGGTCGTAGTCGAGCAGGTGTCGCAGATGCTTGCGCGCGGTCGCCTTGTCACCCGCCTGAATGGCGATGGTCGCCAGCATCGAGAACGGACCGTCCTCGCCGCCTGCCTGCGGCGCCAGCGCGGCCGCCTTCTCGAGCGCCGCCTTGGCCTCGGCCACTTGCTTCGCCTCCAGCGCCGCCGTCGCATAAGCCATCTGGCTGATGTAGCTCTTCGGCTGCGCCTCCGCACGCGCTTTCAGCGCCGGCAGATCCTCATCGGACACTTTCGGCAGAGGATCCTTGAGCGCGTCGCGCAACGCGCCAAAGCGCTGATCGGTGAACGCGCGAAAGGACGTCTCGATCTCCGGCACCGTCTTGCCAAACGCTTTCGTC
Organism: uncultured Solibacteraceae bacterium; assembly: GCA_964355365.1. Classification (GTDB taxonomy): domain Bacteria; phylum Acidobacteriota; class Vicinamibacteria; order Vicinamibacterales; family SCN-69-37; genus SCUN01. The sequence goes on from CAYHEX010000177.1 coordinate 7,627, forward strand.
AACGCGTCCGAATCGGTCGCGCCGTCGCCATAGGCCGCCAGCAGTGTCCGCAGCGCCGGCGTTCCGCCCAGGTTCTCAAGATGTTCCGCGAGCAACGACGCTTCGAAATACGCCATCGCGATGCGATTCGTCTTGAAGCTCTCGCCGAGCCCCTTCAGCGTGAAGGTCTCACCCGATGCCATCAGCCTCGCGTACTGCATCGTCAACTCGCGGCCCCACGGCGCGCTGCGCCGGTGCTCCTCGTACTGCGACAGACCTTCGGTGAGCCAACGCGGCACCTTGTACTTTGATGACTGCAGCGTGAACACATGGGCGATCTCGTGCCACAGCGTCGCCTGCCAGTTGAAGTCGATCGGCTGGCGCGCTTTCGGCGAGTCCATCGCGATCACACGGCCAAAGCACGCGCCCAGTGCGCCGACGATGCCAGGGAGGCCCACGGTGCGGACGGCGAACGAGTCGTGCTGGTCGAAAATCTCGATGTAGATCGGGCCCTTCGGCTTGAATCCGTAGCGCTCGCTGTATTCCTTGTAGGCCTGCTGTGCCAGCGGCACCGCGTACGGCGTCAGCACGGCGGCGCTCTCCGCCGAAAACTTGAAGACGAACTCGCCCTCTTTCACCACGACGAACTTGTCGAGCACGTCGAGCATCTGCAGGAGGTTGAAGGTGACCGTGTCGTACGGGTCGATCTTGAACGCCTTCTCGAGTGCCACGCGCGCGTCGGCCTCGTCGCCCGTTCGGAGCAGATACGAGCCGAGGTCGGCGTGCGGTCCGGCCGCCTCGTCATCAGCCACCGCCGCCTGCTTCGCAAACATCACGGCGTCTTCAAAGCGGTAGAGCTGCGCGGCCTGGGCCGCGACCGCGCGCAGCACGTCCGTGCTCGCGGGGTTGATCACGCGCGCCTGCGCGAGCAAGCCGTCAACGTCCTTCGCCGTGCCCGCCGCGTAAATGACCGACGCGCGCAGCGCGAGTTCGTCAATGGTGTTGGGCCGCACCGCGGCGACCTTGTCGAGCGACGCTTTGGCGGCCGCGAAGTCCTGCACGGCGATCTGGTGGGTGGCGGTCAGCAGCCACACGTCGGGAGACTTCGGCGCGAGTTGCTGCGCCTTGACCAACGCCAGTTGCGCCGCCACGGGGTCGTCGTTGCCGAACGCGCGCGCGGCACCGAGCAGGGCCGGAATCCAGCCCGCGTCCGCCTTCAGCGCATCCTGATAGCTGCGCGCCCCTTCGGCCGCGCTGTGCGTCTGCATCCACAGATCACCCCAGCCCGTCTGCACATCAGCGCGCTCGGGCTCCGACGGTCCGATGCGCCGGAAGATGCTGTTGGCGACCGTGACGTCGCCCATGGCCGCAGCGGCGCGCGCCATCAGCAGGAAGCCGTCCGTGTCCATGTCCTTCGGCGACTGCGTCACGCGCGTCAGCAGTTCGGTGGCGGCATCCTTGCGGCCGTGGCGCAGTTCGAGCAGGCCCAGTTCCAGCACCGCGTCGTCATCAGCGGCGTCGCCGATCGAAAGCGGCGTGAGTGCGCGTTTCGCCTCGTCGTCCTTACCTTCGTAGATGGCGATCAGCGCAGAGGCCACGGTCTTCTTCGGCGCCGCATCACGCGACACCTGCAGCACACGACGTGCCTCATCGAGATTGCCGCGACCGAGCGCGATGCGCACCGCGCGCGCCAGCGGCACCGCGGCGACGGCCTGCGGTGGCGCATTCTGCGCCGACAGACCTTCGCCACCCGCGCCGGCCAGCAGACCAAGCGCTAAGACTCCGCGCAGTACCAAACGCGTCATTCGTGTCATCCGTCCGCCAATGCGCGCTCTTCGAACCGTGCGCGCCGCCACATTA
>CAYHEX010000178.1:0-9362 GCA_964355365.1 uncultured Solibacteraceae bacterium
CGTCGTTCTACGCGCTCCAGGACGGGCTTGTCGTCGGCGCCGGCGGCACCGTGGGCGCTGGCAGGGGCGATGACGACGCGGAGACGAGTCCGTGCATCTGGTCAATCGCCTCATCGACGCTCATCGGCAGCCGGCCGACCCATCGGCCGCGCGCGCGCAACTCGGCGGCCACCTGCACCACTTCAGGCAGCTTCACGCCCACGTTGAGCACGGCATCGGCCGCATCGATCACATCGGCGGGGCGCCCCTGCCGCACGATCCGTCCATGGTCCATCAGCACCAGTCGCGAGGCGTGCGGCAGCACTTCCTCGAGTTCCTGGTTGACGATGACGACGGTGACGCCGCGGTCACGATTCAATTGCGCGAGCGTCGCCATGACTTCCTGCTTGCCCACCGGGTCGAGCTCAGCCGTCGGATTGTCGAGCACCAGGATCTGCGGCTGGAACGCGATCGCGGCCGCAATCGCCAGCCGTTGTTTCTGGCCGCCGGACAACGTCCACGGCGACGCGTCCGGACGGCCGTCAAGCCGCACCGTGCGCAGGGCCGAGGCGACGCGATCAGCAATTTCGTCTGCCGGCAAACCGAGGTTCTCGAGGCCGAACGACGTGTCCTCATCGACGGTCAGGCCGACGAGCTGCGACTCCGCGCTCTGCAGCACGAAGCCCACGTGCCGAGCGAGTTCGGGCACCGGCGTCGTGCGCGTGTCGAGGCCGCACACGACCACGCGGCCCTCCATGCGACCGCCAAAACTGTGCGGAATCAGGCCGTTGAGCGCGTAGCAGAGTGTGGACTTCCCCGAACCTGCGCGGCCAGCAATGGCAATGAATTCACCGGGCGCGATCTCGAGGTCGATGCCCTGCAGCGCCGGACGATCCTGCTGGCGCCGGTAGGAATACACCAAATCGCGAATCTGGACGATGGGGTCGAGGCGATGATCAGTCACGCTTGGCGCCCCGCTGTTGCTCGTAGCCCATCTCGTCGCGTGAGAGCCCATAGCGCTCTGCCGCCGGCCCAACGACGCGGGCCACGAGCGGGCCCAGCAGGCCACCAACGAACGTCGTGATGCCCACGGCGGGAAACACGGCGGTCCAGATCACCGACTCGGGGAACAGCCGCAGGTAGTGGAAGTGGGTGCACAGGTAGAACGCGCCCAGCACACACCACAGCAGGACGACGGCGTAGTACTTGATCCAGCTGCGGCCCCTCGCCATACAGAAGTCGAGCGGGCCGCGGTACAGACGGTAGAACACGTAGCCCATCCACCACGACGCCACGGCGCCCGCCAGCGAGCCCGGCGAGAGCGAGCCGGTCAAGGCGTCGCCGAGCAGGTTGGCGATCGCGATGCCCCAGACCGCCGGCATCCCAAAGATGGCACCGAACGGAAAGCGCACCATGGCGTCGGCGCGGAAGGTCAGGAATCCGGGAATCAACACGAGCACCGCGCTGACGGCCTGGAGGATGACCGAGAGCGCCGCGGTCATCGCCATCATCGTGACGGCCTTCGCGTTCCATCGACGCTGCATCTTGATCAGGCCAGGCGGGAACAGGCGCACTTGATAATCAAAGAACTCGGCGATAAAGACGAGCGACATCGGGATGGTCAGCCACGTGCCGATTGCCAACATCGGCTGGGCCCCGAGCATTCGACCGATGAGATCTCCGATGTTCACGCGAGACGGTCTTCCGCGCTCCCGCAGCGGACGACGGTCTTCAGTCCTTCCATCCGCGCCAGCTTCTCGAGCGCCGACACCGTCTCCGAAAGGGGCACAACCGAGGTGACCAACCGCGTCACGTTCAACGTGCCGTTGGTGATCAGCTCCACGGCGCGCCGGAAGTCGCCGGGGCCGAATCCGAAGGAGCCGGTGAGCCGCACTTCGGCGTAGTGGATACGGTTCATGTCGAGCGCCAGCGTGGAGCCGGCGGACATGCCTGCAAACAGGTTGATGGCGCCGCCCGCCCGCACGAGCGCCATCGACAACTCCGCGGCCCGCACGTCGGCGACCGACACCATCACCACGTCGGCGCCCTCGCCACCCGTCGCGTCCATCACGGCTTTGGTCACATCGTCGTGCCGGGCGTCCACCACGATGTCCGCCACGTCGGCGGCCAGCGCCAGCCGCTCGGGCGTCATGCCGCTGAGGATCACCGGGCTGGCGCCGAGGGCGCGGCCGATCTCAGCCTGCAGCAGACCCATCACGCCGTCACCGATGATCACGAGCGAGTCGCCGGTCGTCAAGTGAACGCTCGAGAACGCGTGCAGACAACACGCGACCGGTTCCGCGAAGCAACTCGCCTCTGGCGCGAGCGTGTCGGGGACCGCAATCATGCCCTCGGCCGCGATCCGTTCGGGCACGCGGATGAACTCGCTGAAGCCGCCCGGATCGAGGAGTTGCGAAAACAGACTCGGGCACAGACTGAAGCGTCCCTTGCGGCACTGCGCGCACTGCCCGCAGGGCACGTACGGCGCCACGGCCACGCGCATGCCCGGCCGCCACGTCGCGGACCCCGGCGCCTCAACAACGATCCCGGCTACTTCGTGACCGAGGCCGGCCCCAGGCTTGATCTTCGGATGACCGCGAACGAATGTCTTGAGGTCGGTCGCGCACACGCCGCACGCCTCCACGGCCACGAGCACCTCGCCGTCCGACACGATTGGCCGTGGCATGTCTTCAAACTGGATCGATCCCGGACCGTAGTACTTCAGCGACTTCATACAGACCTCACGCGTTGACGTGCACGAACACCCACCACGGCGCCTTTGCGAGCCACGATCCCGACGTGATCGGACAGACACAGGATCTGCGTGGGGTTCCCATCGACGCACAACACGGCGCCATCCTCGACGCCTTCAACCACGATGCCGACTTCTTCGGCGAGGCTCACATACGCAGACCGGATCGGGGCCGCCGTCTCCAGGACGTCGGCCGTCATTCCGACGCGGGCCAGTGGCACGTCCGACACCAGGCACGCGGCAACCATTCCGGCCAGGGAGGCGAGACACACGCCGCCGGTCACCGCCTTGCCGAAGAATGCCGGCTCGGCAAACCCGGCGACGACCGTACCGACCGATTCACCTTGGGCGACCAGCGTGGCGGTGCCCCGTCCAATCCTTGTGACCTTCGTGGTCGGACCACCGATGCTGCGCGGCGTGGCGGGGACGCTCTCACCGCGCGCGCGATCGGTCGCGCTGAGATCGCAGCGTCGCCCATCCAGCGTACCTACGATCGTCGTGCCGATCACCACGTCGTTGAAGCCAAGTCCGACAACTTCGTCGTTGACCGATGCCAGCAAGGCATCGACGTTCCAGGTTTCCAGTTCGTCGACGTCCAGCGAGGGCACTTGGCCAGCCCGACAGGTGACGAGGCGCCCGACGTTGGTGGATCCGGTGCCGATGCCGACGATCGGAATCGTGTTGGCGATCTCAAGCGCTGCATCCGACAACGTCCCGTCGCCGCCGACAACGATCACCGCGTCCAAGGGCCGGCCGACCATCCACCGCGCGAGGGCGCGGGTGCGACGAGGCGCAGGGAACGCGATATCGCCGGGCGTCTCGACGCGCCCGGTCCAACCGGTCAACGCCGCTGCACCCAATTCGCCCGGACCGGTTGAGACCTCGCGGGCACCGCACCGCTCGATGGCCGTGCGCGCGACGCGCAGCGATTCATCCGCGCCGAGCCCCGCGACCGGGTTCACGATCAACCCGACGCGTCTCCACGCGTCAGCCATGTACCGCCTCGACCAGCGACGCCGCCACATCCCCGGGGTTGGAAGCCTGCCAGATATTCCGGCCGACCGCGACGCCCCTGGCACCTGCGGCAATCGCATCGCGGGTGGAAGTGATCAACTGTTCGGGACTCTGCTTCGATCCGCCGAGCACAACGACAGGCCGGTAGCACGCCGAGGTCACGGCGCGAAAGCTCTCGCCGCTGCCGCTATAGCGGATCTTGATGACATCCGCGCCCAGCTCCGCTCCGACTCGCGCGGCCGTGGCGATCTGATCCGTCGTGACTTCCGAGGCGGTGAAGCCGCCGGGCAGCATCTCGCCGAAGAGAATCATGCCCCAACGCTCGCACTCGGCCGCCAGATGCGCCAGTGCGTGCAGGCTGGCCGACTCGCCGGGCGCGCCGACAATGCCCATCGCGATCACGGCGTCGGCGCCGAGCCGCAACGCATCTTCCACCGTCAACGCGGGACGGTTACTGGCCCAGTCGCCGGTGAGCGCGGTCGGTCCGCAGTCCACGCGGACGATCAGACCGGTCCGGCCGAAAAGTCCGCTGAACGTGGCGGCAATGCCCGGTGTGACGATCGCCGCATCGACGCCAGCGGTCGTGAGCGCCGGGATCAGCGTTTCCGGCGATGCGAGGCGGTCCAGCGGCGAGAGCCCCGCGATGCCGTGATCCATCGCCGCGATGACCGTGCGGCCGTCGCCGGCCATGAGCCGGTTCAGTCGAACCTGTTTACCAGAATTCATGGAGCACTCCATTGGACACTCGCGCCATCACACACGCGACTAGCGGCGCGCCGCTGGCGTGTTCAGCTTCACGGGCTGCACGAGTGCGCCATTGCCGGCGGTGTCCCACGCGGCAAATCGCACCCATTTCTTGCCCGTCGCCTCGAAGGGAATTTCGAAATGCTTGCGGCTCATCGGAGGCAGATCCGTGGTGGAGATCACCTGGCGTTCGGTCGTGGCCCCGTCACCCCAGACCACTTCAATGAACTCGAGCGGGAAGGTCCACTCGATATCGACCGAGATCGTGCGTCGGCTTCCGGTGCCCTTGACCACGTAGGACGGAATCAGCACTTCTCCGGACGTAATCCAGTAGTCCCCGCGCATCAGCGCCGCGTTCACCGGGCTCACGTCGTTCGGCGACGGGAGCGTGCCGAGCCTGACGTAGCTCACGGGCGAACTCGCGTAGATGTCGTCCCCGGGTTGTTGGAAGCGCACTTCGCTGATCGACATGAGGTACTTCGGCGGAATCGGCAGGTCCGCCACCCAGTTGTTCATGTCGTCGAGCAACGGCAGGCACCGGTAGTCGCACAAGCGCCGCTCGGACAGGTCGAGGCCCATGCCCCAGCGAAACCCGATGCCTTGATAGCGCGGATCCTTGAAGGGCGCCAGGTCCTTCACCGCATCCGGGAAGCCGGTCGACCCCTTCGTGCGCGGATGCGGCATCGAGATGAGCACGTCTTCCAGGCGAGCCATGTCCATCAGATCGTCCGCGCTGCCGATGTGGTACGCCTTGCCGTATTTCGGGTCGCTCTCGAACAGCGGTTGGCCGGCCTTCCGGCCCTGCGTCCAATACACCGGGTGCGACAGCAAGAGGTCGGTATGTCCGCCGAGCGGGCTGCCGTAGAATTCCTGGTTCGGCAGCACCAGGAATCCTTTGTCCGAATGCCGCTTGGCGCCTTCGACGGATGCCAGCGTAGTGAGGAACTGATCCGGACGTGCGCCGCCGCCGCCGCCCGGCGCGCCGACGGAGTCGATCTGGCTCACGATGTTGAGGCCGAGCGACCGGAGCGCCCGAAGGTCAGGAATATCCGCATCGAAGCTGCCGGCTTCATTGAGCCGTTGCCCCAGGTCCATGTGGTAGTGGTGATTCATGACCTGATAGCCAGGCAGCGGCTTATAGCGATCGTTGCGTGTCAGCGCCAGCACGGCATCGAGCGTGGCCGGAGCCGAATCAGCGCTCGGATACAAGTACACGGGCATGTGTTGCGTCGTCCCTGGGCGGGCGCTGTAGAGGGCGAAGTTGGCGTCAAACTCCGGCGTCTCCTCCTTCTCCGCTTGCCGCACCCCGAACGAGAAGGAGGTCTCGCTGTCCTCGCGGTACCAGTTGTAGCCAAGGTTCGTTGCGACTTCGCGCGCCCAGAAGAAGGTATGCGGCGGTGGGAACGCCGCGATCGAGCCGGCCTTGCCCTGCTCGACCAGGACCACGCGGTTGTTCGCGCGCAGGGGCACCGAGTCGCGATTGACCGCGCCACCGAAGAGATTCGACTGCCACGAGTTCGAGATGTCGCGCCAGGCAGCGCGCGACCCGCCTTGGATGGCGAGCCCCTTCAGCCCGGCGTCGTACTTGTACGCCACTGATGGCTGATCGGTCACCCCGACCATCTCCTGACGAATCAGGTTGGAACCCTTGTAGACCGTGAACTGTAGGCTACCCGTGAACGGACCGAGCAGCACACCAGGAAACGCCACCTCGATGCGTCCCCCGTTCGTCTTCACGTCGCACGCCTTGACGGCATAGGCGGCCGAGGCGCGCGTGATTTCGCTCGCCTTGCGCGGCAGGCCGGGCTGATTCGCGATGCCCTCGGCCGGCGGCGGGTTACTGCCCCGAGGCACGCGGCCGAGGTCCAGTGGAGCATCCCAGAACGCGTCCCACTTGAGTGCGTCGATGAGGGTCGACGTGATGGGCACCTTCAGACCACGGAGCGGGAGCATCTGCTGATTCGACATCCGACGGAACCCGGCGACAACCGTAAATTCCGGCGTGACGTTCGTGGCGAGCACGGCCCAAGGGGTGCCCTTCCGATGAACCGCCAGCTCGCGAATGGTCGGCGTCCCGCCCTCAACCGCGAGACGAAGACGAATCTCCTGCGACTTCTCGCCGTCCCACGTGAGCGTGAGCGCGTTGTCGGCGACGGCAGCCGTCAGACCGGGTGTCGCTGTGTACCCAGTGAGGGCGCAGTTGAGCGAATCGGCCGACATCGTCCCCACAGAAAGCGCCAGCGCCGCCGCAGCTGCGCACATCGCAAGTGGCTTTGTGGGCCGGGTCATTTCTTGCCGTACACCACGGCCCCGACCACTTCCATCGTCTTCCCCGTCGATCGCATGTCGGCGTCGCCAAGCGTCACGAGGCGCAGGCGATGGGGGCCCGGCGCAAGTCCCATCACGTGAAAGAGATCGGTGTCGTAGGTCCGCGCGGGGATCCACGCGTCGATGGTGCCGGCCTTCGCGCCATCGAGATAAACGTCCGCGCGGCCGCCCGCCTGCGAGTATGTCCCGGCGATCACCACGCCGGTGCCGTCGAACGTGACCGTGGCTTCGTCGCCGGCCTTGGCGGATCGACGGACGTTACGTGGATACGGGGCGGCTTCGTTCTGCACCGTCTCGGTCGTCCAGCCTCCTGTCCACGTCCAGACCGGATCGGTGATGGCGACGCGCTTCAGCGGCACGCCGGCATTCCACTGCTCGAGCGGCGGCGCCGTGGGCGCCTGCGCGGGAATCACCACTTCGCTCGATGTGACCGTGCCCCCCGCCGACGCAATCACCTTTTCGGCGCGCACCATCGTCGAGGCCACGATCGAATTGAAGGAGTAGTTCGTGAATTCGAACTTCAGATCGGCCATGGCCGGGATGCCGGACCGATACAGAGCGGGAATCTTGTCGTAGCCGATCATCACGCCGAGGATCCCGGCGGCGCTCGACGGGTTGCAGTCGGAGTCTTGCCCCGACCGCGCCGCAACCTCCATCGTCCTGCCGACATCCTTGCCGCCGTAGAGAAGGCCGAGTGCGACGTAGGCACCGTTCAGTTTGGCGTCGATGTTGAACGATGACAATGCGCCGTCCGGGCAGACGTCGTCCTTGTTCCATTTGTCCTCGAGCAGTTGCCACGTCTTGCGCCAGTCGTCCGGGTGCTGTGCAGACCAGTCGAGCGTGTCCCTGATGATGCGTCCGTAGCCGCTAGCGGCCGGAATGGCGCGGAGCCCTTGTTCTACGACCTGTCGCGGATCGGTCTCGAAGTACGCGGCCGCATACATCGCGCCGAAGAACATGCCGCCGTAGAGGCCGTCGCCGGCGTTCATCACCCGACCCACGCGATTCGCGTATTTGTTCGATTCCTGCGGTAGACCGGGACTCATCAGGCCGATGAAATCTGATTCGATCTGGAAGTCGATGTCGTCGGCGTGCACGTTGAATTGTGGTTCCCCGGACTGTGGCGCGCTGATGCCGTGGTTGAGGAGCCTGCGCGCGCCGGCGTTCGCGTGCCACAACTGGTACCGCGAGTTCGTGAACATCTCGCCGTACTGCTTGGCCGTGGCGTCGAGGCCGACGGTGTCCATGACTTCAGCAAACGTCATCTCGACGTAGAGGTCGTCCTGCTGGAGTGAATCCTTGACCATCTCCGGCCACCACTTGATCTCGCCGTCAAAGGTCTTGCCCATCGCCTTGAACTCGGTGGCCGCGCCATAACTCACGCCGATCATCTGTCCCGCCCACCCGCCCCGAACTTTGTCTTCGAGCACGGCGCGGGATAAACGACGCGCGCCGCCGGCTTGGGCGGCGCCCGTCGCAGCGATGCAGGCCGACGACGCGACAAGCGCCAATGCGCCAAAAAGGATCAGACCCGTCCTCATATCGCGCCTCCGCTGAGAAGAACACCGTGCGATCGCGTGATCTCGGCGTCCACTTCCGATCGCGTCGGAATCGACGCCTGGGCGCCGAGGCGGGTCACGGAAAGCGACGCGGCCACGTTCGCGAAGGCGACGGCCTCGTCAATGGTCCGTCCTTCGGCCAGCGCCACCGCAAGCCCACCGTTGAACGTATCGCCTGCGGCCGTCGCGTCAACCGCGTCGACGCGCGGCGCCGGGTAATGCCGGCTGCCGCTCCGATCTGCCACGAGCGCGCCCTTCTCACCGAGCTTCAACACGACCGTGCCGACACCGAGTTCCAGAAGTGCGCGAGCCACGCTCGGAGCCTCTTCCAGAGAGACCGAGGACTCGCGTCTGCCGAGGAGCGCGTTGGCTTCGGTCTCGTTCGGCGTGAGCAGATCGACGCATGCGAGAAGCGCGGCAGAGAGGTGACAGACCGGCGCGGGATCGAGGATCACGGTTGCGCCCCTCCGGCGGGCGATCCGCGCAACGGCTTCCACCGTGTCGAGCGGTGACTCGAGTTGGAGCAGGACGTAGCCGCCCTCGATTTCAGCCAGCGCGGTCTCGACGTCGGACGGCACGAGGCGCATGTTGGCGCCGGAGGCGACCACGATCTGGTTCTGCCCTGCCGTCTGGACGAAGATCAGCGCCACGCCGCTCGGCGTATCCGGCGTCGCGAGCACCGCGTCGACGTTCACGCCTGCAACCCGAAGACTCTCGCGAAGCTGCACACCGAAAACATCGGCGCCAACGCGGCCAACCATGCGCGTCCGTCCGCCCAGCTTTCCAGCCGCGCACGCCTGGTTGGCACCTTTGCCGCCAGAGATCGTTTGAAATCCATGGCCCAGCACGGTCTCACCGGGCATCGGCAGGTTCGCCACTTGCGCGACGAAGTCCATATTCAGGCTGCCGACAACAGTGATTTGGGCGCTCATCGCGATCCCCTTAGGCCACGCGGGCGAACACGATCAGACCGAGACCGACGACGA
>CAYHEX010000179.1:0-9348 GCA_964355365.1 uncultured Solibacteraceae bacterium
ATGAATGCCATCCGGCTGGGCGCGGAAGATCACATCATCGGGATGGAAGTGGTTGTCTCAAAGAACGAGGAGCTGCTCGTCATCACCAGCAACGGCTACGGCAAGCTCACGCCGATTTGCGACTACACGGCCAAAGGCCGCGCTCAGGCGGTCGGTGTTGGCGGTGCCGGCCTGCTTCGGCGGAATGACTACCCTGACTGTCGGAGGAAACCCCGGAGCAGTTGACGGCTGAATGTCTCCAGGCGCGATGGCGCGTTCGATTGCCGACGCTTCAACGCTTCCGCCGGCCATTTGAGAATCCACGCCGCTGGGAGCCGCGCTCACCAGGTAATCGCCGGGTTGAAGATCGGCTATTCGATACAGTCCGCGGTCGTCGGTCAAAATGCCATTAGTTTGAACGAGCCTGCGGACGCCGCCAATCGACTGCTGGCGCCAGACTGTCACTTGAGACTTGATGATCGGCTCACCGTCAATCGTCGAAATCCTTCCGGCGACTATGCCGCCGCGCATAACCGTCACGTTCGCCGCCAACTGTTGACCATCGATGATGAGTATCGTCGAGCCTGGCCCGCCGAAGCGCTTCTGTCCAAAGCTGGCTTGCAAGAAACCTCTCGCCGAAACCGTGACAGTGAAGTGGCCCGCCGGCAGTTTGGCGAACGAGAAGCGCCCACGATCGTCCGTGACGATAGATCGGGTGACGGTCATGCTGGCGCTCGGTTCACCCCCTCCAGATCGTCCAGCATTGATTGGGCCAACTATCGGTGCTGGAGGAGCGGCGTCCGGCACGGCCGCACCGCCAGATAGTGTGACTCGCGCGTCTCGCACAACGCGCCCTCCCGCAGTTGTGACGACCCCTGAGACTGTTGCCGTTCCGATCGGAATCGCGACCACTTGCGGTTGAGCACCCTGATCTCGGGACGGGGGGACGACTTGTTGCGCGGCCACAATCGAAGCAATTGCCGTAATCGACAGCATGCCGGCGACCGTATCGAAGTTCATTGAGCGTAGCATTCCGGCAATCTCCTGTGGTCTATTGGCAGATTGATGAATTCAATCAACAAAATAGCCGTCGCGCGCCTTAACGGTCGCACCCTTTCGATTCACCTTTACTGTGAGCGGGTGCCAACCTCTTCCGGCAGGTGGCTCGTATGACAGAACATATCGAGTCCGCATCCACGCAAAAGCGTTTCTCATTAGCTGCGCCGGATCCCCCTTGCCAAGGTCTATCGTGATTCCGCCAGTTCGCCGCGCAAGCAACTGCAATGAGGAGGGAAACACCAAGCCGCTAACCAGGGCGGTAGCCCGGGCGAGTTCGGGACCGGCACGAACATCTGCACTAACAGAAACGCTCTGCTGCACCATCGTAGGTGACCCAAACAGCACGAACGCTGGGCCAAGGCGAGCGGTCTGCGCGACTAGCCCCTCAAGGCTGACGGTGCTTCGAAAGTCCGCGGCGTTCGTAAAGGCCACAAGGATCTGGCGACGATCTGACGGTAGAAACTCGCCGAGGCCAGCGGTAATCGCGTCAAAGATCGCAGCATACTTGGAGCCCTCAATTGCGCTGGGATCAAACTCGGGCTTGCCGAAGCTCAATGCTCGGAGGCGGATCGATGGCGCGCTCGCCACGAGCGTCGCCAACCGATCGCGTTCATCCACGTTGTCGATGAACGCCGAATAGCCTGCGGCCATACGGGGCGCCTGTTGCTGAGACGTCAGACGCAATGATTCGAGAGGCTGGACAATGGCCACTAAGTCGAGCGGAGTGTCTTTCAGCTCGTCCACTGTAGGATGCTGAACCGCACCACCGTCCGTGAGCGCAAAATTGGCGGCCTGCAGACCCTCAACTGGCCCATGATCGTCAGTCACGCTAACCTCGATGCGTACAAGCGCGCCGGTGGATCGAAAAGTCGGTCGCTGGCCCACCACCAGGGCACCGAGCAAAGCCATTGTGAGCGCGGTCGACTTCACTTCGCGATCCGGCGAGAAAGTTCTGCGTCGACAGGCTGCGTCAGCACGACGCACGGATAGCTGTAGTACGAGTCCGTGCGGTCCAACGCATCAAACGGGACGGGCCTTCCTGGGGACAGAGCCGCCAATCCGATGCGCGGAGATGGAGCAGTCGGGGAGAGCGAGACCGCGCGCTCATACCAGTGTCGCGCCCCACCGGTGTCTTTGAGAGCGAGAGCAGTCTCAGCGCGGCTCATCGCGGCAAGATAGCCAATCATTCCCGGCTCCTCGGTCAGTTGTTCTAGCTGTTTGCGCGCATCCAAGTCTCTCTCTGCGCGAATACGGGCGTCGCGGAATCTGGCCTCAGTGAGATGTGGATCTATCTTAAGTGCCGCCTGAAAAGCTCGGTCCGCCCTCCTTGGCCGCTCAGCAGCCAAGTCCAGAAAATACTCAACGGCCATCTCAGACCGGAGAACAAACGTCAAAACACCGTGAAGGCGGCTTAGACAGTCGAAGAGGACGCCTTCAGCAAGTAGCGGGGCAGCGCCAACGCCCTTCTCTCGCTTCCATGTCTGAGCAACGAGATCCCACTTTCGAAATGCCCGCGTTTCGGTGGGGTTCAGAGTACCCATGACGACCTTGCTGCGGTCGGCAAGCTTTTCGCCGTAGAGAAGCGCCTCAGACTCCACCCGCTGCGCCGCCTCTGAAGAAACTGAACCCGGGGGCCGGATCGGAACTTGAGCGAAGAGAACGAGATCAATCCCGACAATCAAGACAAGAGCAACCGATCGGGTGCGCATTAGAGGACACCTTACAGCATGGGTGACATTCTTCGTTGATGCCAACCAAGGCCCACCTCCGGAAGAGGCGGACCTTGGTCGACCGACTTCAGTAGCTACATTGACAAATTCCATGGCCGGAGTAGACGTCCGGAATGCATTCCCAGTAGTCCACGCCGGGCGTGATGTACTGTGCGACCGGTGCCAGGTGCCCCGGTCCAGTGTCTGATAAGGGCCATTACGTAACCTGGAGGTCCTTAATACGGACTATCGACGTAACAGGCCCAGCACGAACAACACGACCGCCACGGCGAGCAGCACGTGGACGAACGCGCCTACCGCAACGGTGCCGACGGCGCCGAGGAGCCAGAGGATCAGGAGAACGACCGCGATTGTGTACAGCATGATGTCTTCAGAGTAGAGACATCGGTCGGGGCCGGCTGTCCCGTTCTGTACACCAAGCTTGGCTAGGGATTCAGCAGAATCGCACTGGCCCCGATGGGCGGGATCGCGCTGTTGGTGATCGCCAGATACATCACCTGCAATGACAGCGACCCGGTCGGCGCGAGAAAGTGAAAGTCGTCGATGTACCCCTCGGCGGTGTCATCCAGTTGATCGCCGTTCGGCCAGAGGAAGATCACGTTGCGCCCGGCGGAGGTCGCTTCCCAGTCTTCGAAATCCACGATCGCGGTCGCCGTCGTCGCGCCGTCGGCATAGATGAGTTTCTTCGGGCCGAGCCACGGCAGGGTACTCGTCGCCACGCGGCCCGTCGTCGTCGACGGGTCGCCAAAGTACATCTTGTAGCGCGCGCCGCCGAGGTGCATCGGAAAGGCCGCCTGCACGCTCTTGAAGAGTTTCGGACAGCCGTCGGTTGCGTACTGCACGTCCCATTTCACGCCGGTCCAAACCGCGTAGGCGTGATTCATGCTCACGGTGGTGCAGGCGCTCACCGATTCCGTGGTCAGCACCATGAACGTGCCGACATCGCCGTTCCACCGCCAGTCGGTGAGCGTCGGATACCCGACCTTGTTCTGCCGCGCATTCCGGATGTTGGCGTTGGCCAGCGTCGCGTCGCCCTCGACGCCGATGGCTACCGTCGCCACACATCCGCCGCCGGACGAATAGTCCGCGGTGGTCGTGCACAGGCCTGAGCTGTCGGCGTTGAAGTCGCGTCCGATGTACCCGTCCTGACTGTCGAGATAGAGGATGCGCGTTTTGTTGTCTGCACCGGAGGCTTCAAAGAAGAGACGGACCTTGGCGCCCAACGCCGCCGACAGGGGTACGCCCTGCCCGGTCGCCACCTGCCGCACCAGGGTGCTCGCCGTCGTCGGCGACACGAGCCCCGTAGTCCCCGCCATGCTCACAAAACTCAGATAGCTGGCGGGCACGGCGGCGTCGGTCTTTTGCGAGGTGAATGCCGTTGCCAGCGCCTGCGGGTTGGTCGCCGACGGACCGTAATACAGCTGCAACCGATCCGCGTTGGAGCCGGCCTCCGGACCAAACCGCGTGGCGCTGATCCGCGCGTTGCCGTCGCTCACGATCTTCGTCAAACCCGCGACGGTGTTGCCGGTCCCCTGCAGCTGCCAGTACTCCGCGCTCGTCGTCCCGCTGACCGCCGCCGCACTGCCGGCGTTCGTGCAGGTCGCGTCACCGCACGCCGTCACCTTCACCGAATACGTCGTGGCCGATTTGAGGGCGGTCAAGGCCCTGGTCGTGGTTGTTGCGGTGGTCGTGGTGGTTGACGAGGTACCGGCCGCGGTATCGGTCACGACCAGTTCATAGTGATCGATCGTGCTGGCGGAGCCGACCCAGGTGACCGTGAGCTGAGTCGAGGAGTACATCCTGACGCTGCCGACCGTGCGTTCATTCACGTTGGCGACGGTTATCTGCGTCGGCGCGCTCACGGTGGTGACCGTCGGCGTCGTGGTGCCCGGTGTGGCACTGCCGGAACCGCCGCTGCTGCCGCACGCGGTGGCCGTGAGAGCGGAGACGAGAGAAACGAGGGAGACGACACACGAGGGTTTGCGCATTAGTGGTTGTCCGTGGCGAAGTGGGGCGTCAGGATATACCCATTAGACCGACAGGACCGGTCCAAGTTGAAGGAGCCCTGACGTTGCAGACGTGGTGGATCAGCACGTGCATCATCGCGGCCACGTGGTCGCAGGCGGCGACGCGTGTGCTGCCCGTGTCCGAACTGCCGATGACGGTGGTCGGCGTGGCCGTCAACGCCGACGCGCCGACAAAGTCCGTGGCGATGATCAGGTGTACGCGGCCCTCGGCGGCCTCCGGCGCCGCTGTCCTGACCGTCGGGCAACGCGTGTGCGATCTGGCGGAAGTCAGCGACGTACGCGCCGACGGCGTGATCATCAAGAACCTGCAGAGCGGCGCGATGGAGCGATTGCCGCTGCGCTCGTCGGGCCCTGCCAGCCCGTCGGCCGCCATTCCCCCGCCCGCCGGGCAGCCGCCGGTGGCGCCGACGGTCACGACCACGACCGCCGGCTACGTGAAGAGCAATCCGCTCGTCCGCGCTGTGCGACCGGTGCCAGGTGCCCCGGTCCAGTGTCTGATAAGGGCCATTACGTAACCTGGAGGTCCTTAATACGGACTATCGACAAGGGGCGGGACACGCTGTCCCGTTGAGCACACGCAATCGCGTGCTAGAGGACGGCGGGCGGATTCAGTCCTTCGTCGAGCGACTGCGCCACCTGCCCCACTTCGGTCCGCGCGGCCAGATCGGCCAGCTCCGCGTCCTCGGCGACGCCCGGCACACCGAGATCGGTCCTCAGGGCGTGCAGCATGTTGAGGACTTTCGTCATCTCCGCTTCGATGAGGAGATTGAACTGGAGAGTGAGATGCGCGCGACGCTCGACACGCTGTTCCATCTCGCGCTGTTTGATGAGGACAAATGTGGAGACGAAGATCGTCTCGAGGGCCAGCCCCAGCACCAGCCAGGGGTGAGGAAACGGATCAAAGTGAAGCCCTGGCGCGAGCGTGTTCACCGCCACCCAGACGGCAAACCCCAGGCCCTGCAGCAGCAAAAACGCGGGGCTGCCGGCAAAGTGCCCGACGGCGCTGAACCAGCGGGCTGTCGCCGACCGCTGATCGAGCGCGTCCTTCTCCAGTTGGGCGATGGCGGCGATATTCCGATCGACCTGCAGCGGCGCACGCGCGGCGTCGCCCGGCACTAGGCGCGTCCGCGGCGACCCTGCAGCAGGCCCAGCACGAACAGCACGACGGCCACGACGAGCAACACATGCACGAATGCGCCGACCGCATACGTGCCGATAGCGCCGAGGAGCCAGAGGATCAGGAGAACAACCGCGATGGTATACAGCATGGTCTGACAGTAGTCGCTTGGCGCCAGACCGGCTGTCTCCTTCTGCACAACTAGGGATTCAGCAAAATCGCACCGGCGCCGATCGGCGCGATCGAGCTGTTGGTGATGGCCAGATACATCACTTGCAATGACAGGGACCCGGTCGGCGCCAGAAAGTGAAAGTCGTCGATGTAGCCCTCGGCGGTGTCGTCGAGCTGATCGCCGTTCGGCCAGAGAAAGATCACGTTGCGGCCGGCAGACGTCCCTTCCCAGTCTTCGAAGTCCACGATCGCGGTGGCCGTCGTGGCGCCATCCGCATAGATGAGTTTCTTCGGACCGAGCCACGGCAGCCGACTCGTGGCCACACGGCCCGTCGTCGTGGACGGATCGCCGTAGTACATCTTGTAGCGCGCGCCACCGAGATGCATCGGAAACGCCGCCTGCGCGCTCTTGAAGAGCTTCGGACAGCCGTCGGTCGCATATTGCACATCCCACTTCACGCCGGTCCACACCGCGTAGGCGTGATTCATGTTGACGGTGGTGCAGGCGCTGACCGATTCCGTCGTCAGCACCATGAACGTCCCCACCTCTCCACCCCAGCGCCAGTCGGTCAGGATCGGATAGCCGAGCTTGAACTGGCGCGCGTTCTGGATGCGGCTGTTCGCCAGCGTCGCGTCACCTTCGACGCCGATGGCCACCGTCGGCACGCAGCCGCCGCCGGTCGAATAGTCCGCGATCGTCGTGCAGAGGCCGGAACTGCCCGCGTTGAAGTCGCGGCCGATGTAGCCGTCCTGACTGTCGAGGTACAAGATGCGCGTCTTGTTGTCGGCGCCGGCAGCTTCAAAGAACAAGCGCACCTTGCCGCCCATCGCGGCCGACAGCGGCACGCCCTGACCGGTCGCCACCTGCTTCACCAATGTGCTGCTCGTCGTTGGCGACACCAGGCCCGTCGTCCCCGCCATGCTGACAAAGCTCAGGTAACTGTCGGGCACGGACGCGTCGGTGCGCTGCGAGGTGAACGCCGTCGCCAATGCCTGCGGATTGGTCGCCGACGGACCGTAGTAGAGGTGCAACCGGTCGGCGTTCGTGCCGGCCTCCGGACCAAGCCGCGTGGCGCTGATCCGCGCGTTGCCGTCGCTCACGATCTTCGTCAAGCCCGCCACGGAGTTACCGGTGCCCTGCAACTGCCAGTACTCCGCGCTCGTGCTGCCCGAGACGGCCGCCGCACTGCCCGCGTTCGTGCACGCCGAGTCACCGCACGCGGTCACTTTCACCGAATAGGTCGTGGCCGCTTTCAGCGCAGTCAACGCCCGGGTCGTGGTTGTCGCGGAGGTCGATGCCGACGACGACGTGCCGGCGGCCGTGTCGGTGACGACAAGTTCGTAGTGATCGATGGTGCCGGACGAGGCCACCCACGTGACGTTGAGTTGCGTCGAGGAGTACATCTTGACGCTCCCGACGGTGCGTTCGTTCACGTTGGCGACCGTGACCTGCGTCGGCGCGCTCACCGTCGTCACCGCCGGGGTGGTGGTGCCGGTCGAGGCGCCCGATCCGCTGCTGCTGCCGCACGCCGCCGTGGCAAGGGCGGCCAGAAGGGTGATCACTGGAAAGACACACGATGGTTTGCGCATTAAGGTTGTCCAAGGCGTAGTGGGGCGTCAGGATATACCCGTTAGACCGACCCGACCGGTCCAAGGTTAAGGAGCCGTGACATTGCACAGTTGGTGGATCAGTACCTGCATCATCGCCGGGACGTGGGGGCAAGCGGCGCCACGCGTGCTCCCAGTGTCCGATCTGCTGTGCGACCGGTGCCAGGTGCCCCGGTCCAGTGTCTGATAAGGGCCATTACGTAACCTGGAGGTCCTTAATACGGACTATCGACCGTCGACCTGGTTGTTTCGTGTATCGCGCGTCAGCGTGAGCCAGCGGCGGCAGCCGAGCGCGTGGAACCAGCGCTCGGTGACAACACCCTCGATGTTGCCGTGCATGAAGGCGCGATCCACATCGCGCGCGTCGGCATCCGTGATCGATGCGGGCGTCACGGGAATCTCGCCGTAGATGAATTCCTCCACGGCGCGGACGCCGCAGTGCGGACACGGAATGCGCAATCGGAGCGTCTGCATCAGTGCGTCCCCGCCGATCCGCGATCCGCCATCGTCCGGTCGTGCGCGAAGCGATCGAGTGAGAACGGCGCGATCAGCGCCGGTGTGCGCCCGGTGGCGATGAGCTCCGCCATTTGTTCGCCGCCCACCGGAATCGCCTTGAAGCCCCACGTGCCCCACCCGGTGGTGACGAGAAAGCCCGGCGTGTCCGTGAAGCCCATGACCGGCGAGTAGTCGGTGCTCATGTCGCAGACGCCCGTCCACTGACGCAGCACCTTCAGGTCGCGCAGGAACGGCAGCAGTGCGATCGACCGGAACGCGCAGCTCCGCAGGAACTGATGGCCGGCGTCGTACGCGTACGCAGGCGCGCGATCGATCTCGGCGCCGATGAGCATCTCGCCCTTGGCGGTCTGCGACGCGTAGACGCCAAGGCCGGACGACGCGACGATCGGATTGAACGTGAGGGCATAGCGGTTGGTCACAAACGCCTGCAGTTGATGCGTGCGGATCGGCAGTCGCACACCGGCCATTGATGCAATGGCTGTGACATGACCGCCGACGGCCGACAGCACCCCGCCCGCCGCGATCGGTCCCGCCGTCGTCTCGACGCCGGTGACGCGTCCATGCGTCATCTGTAATCCCGTTACCGCCGTGCGCTGATGGATGTGCACGCCAAGCCGCATGGCGGCTTCCGCATACGCCCACACGACGCGATCGTGCCGCGCGCTCGCGCCGGCCGGGTGATACGACGCGCCGTAGATCGGCCACTGGCCCTGGCCCGTCATGTCGAGCTGCGGGCAGATCGCGCGGATCTCAGCCGGCGTGACGTACTCCGTGCGCGCGCCGAACGCGGTGTTGATCTCCGCCCGCGCGCGCTCCTGCCGCACACCGGCCTCGCTGTGCGCGATCCACAACAGGCCTTTCGTGTGGTGCATCACGTTGCGCCCGGTCTCGGCTTCGAGCGTCTCGTACAGATCCACGCTCCGCTGGTAAAACCTCACGGCCTCGGGGATGCCGTAGTTCGCGCGAATGATCGTGGTGTTACGGCCGGAGTTGCCCGAGCCGATGTAGCTGCGCTCGAGCACCGCGACGTTGGTGATGCCATGCCGCGTGGCGAGGTAATACGCTGTGGCGATGCCGTGCCCGCCGCCGCCGATGATGACGACGTCGTACGACGACTTCACGGTGGTGGGCCAGCGGAGAT
>CAYHEX010000180.1:0-9281 GCA_964355365.1 uncultured Solibacteraceae bacterium
TCATTGGACGCAAAGTCGGCATGACGCAGGTCTTCCTGCCGGACGGCACGGTTGTACCGGCCACGGTCATCAAGGCCGGGCCCTGTGTAGTCGTGCAGGCGAAGACGAAGCAGACGGATGGTTACCAGGCGGTGCAGTTGGGCCTGGTGGATCCCACACCGTCGAAGGAAAACAAGGCGACCACGGGGCACTTCAAGAAGGCCGGCGTCCCGCCGACTCGCATTCGCCGTGAGGTGAACGTGAAGACGGGCGCGGACGTGCCGAAGGCGGGCGATCAGATTCTGGTCGACATCTTCAAGGCCGGCGAAAAGGTGGACGTGATCGGCACGAGCCGCGGCAAGGGGTTCCAGGGCGTCATCAAGCGCCATGGGTTCTCGGGCGGCGCGGCCACGCACGGTTCGATGTTCCACCGCGCGCCGGGTTCGATCGGCGCGTCGTCGTTCCCGTCACGCGTCGTCAAGGGCATGCGCGCTGCGGGCCGGATGGGCGCGGATCGTGTGACGACCCACAACCTGAAGATCGTGAGCATTGACGCGGACAACCATCTCCTCGTCCTGCGCGGCGCGGTCCCCGGGGCACCGAACGGCGTGGTGATCGTGCGCCACGCGCTCAAGCCCAAGGCGGATCCTCAGCCGCAGGTTGAGAAGAAGAAGGGCAAGAAGTAGCCATGAAACTCGATGTTGTGAACGCGGATAAACAGACGGTCGGCTCGGTCGACCTGAATGACGCGCTGTTCGGTGGCCGTGTCAAACAGGATTTGATCTGGGCGTCCGTGGTTCGGCAGAACGCCGGCGAGCGTCGCGGCACGCACGCGAGCAAGAATCGCGCGCTGGTCAGCGGCACCGGCAAGAAGCCGTATGCACAGAAGGGCACGGGACGTCCGCAGGTCGGTTCGTCGCGCACGCCGCTCTGGCGTCACGGCGGCACGGTGTTCGGACCGCAGCCGCGCAGCTACGCGTACTCGGCGCCCAAGAAGATGGAGCGCGCGGGGTTGCGTGAAGCGTTGGCGTCTAAGCTGCAGGCCGGCGTGGTGATCGTGGTGGATGAGCTCCGCGCGTCGGAGAAGAAGACCAAGGTCACGGCGTCCATGCTGCAGAAGATCGGGGCGAAGGGCAAGACGCTCGTGGTGGATGTGGCGTTCGACGACAACTTCACCTGCTCGGCGCGCAACATCGCCGGCGTGCGGATTGTGGCGAGCGGCCGTCTGACGGCGCGCGACGTGATGGACACGAACACGGTCATCGCGACGCGTGCGGCCGTGGAGCGGTTGCAGGAGGTGCTGGGATGAAAGTTACTGACGTCATCCGTCGGCCGTTGATCACTGAGAAAACGTCGGTGGCTCGCGAAGCGAGCAACACGATCGTGTTCGAAGTGGCGCGTGCCGCGACGAAGATCGACATTAAACATGCGGTCGAGAAGCTGTTCGGCGCCAAGGTGGCGACCGTGAAGACCTCGATTACGCACGGCAAGATGAAGCGCCAGGGCCGGTTCGAAGGCCAGCGTTCGGACTGGAAGAAGGCCTGGGTCCGTCTGCGCGCCGGTGAAAAAGTGCCTGATTTCCTGGAAGGGGCGTAATCGGTCATGGCGATTCGCAGCTACAAGCCCACCTCTCCCGCGCGACGTTTCTACAGCGTGCAGACGTTTGACGAGATCACCTCGACGACGCCGCACAAGCCGCTGGTCGAGACGCTCAAGCGCACTGGTGGCCGCAACAATCACGGTGAACTTACGTCCTGGTGGCGGGGCGGCGGTCACAAGCGCGCCTACCGCATCATCGATTTCAAGCGCGACAAGATTGGCATTCCCGCCAAGGTGGCGACGATCGAATACGATCCGAACCGTTCGGCGAACATCGCGCTGCTGACGTACGCTGACGGCGAGAAGCGTTACATCCTGCCTCCGGTGGGCCTGAAGGTGGGCGACACGGTGCTGTCGGGTGCGAATGCGGACATTCTGCCGGGCAACTGCATGCCGCTGAAGAACGTGCCGCAAGGCACGATGATTCACAACGTCGAGCTCAAGCCGGGCAAGGGCGGTCAGATTGCCCGCTCGGCCGGATCGAGCGTGCAGCTGGTGGCCAAGGAAGGCGCGTTTGCTTCGGTGAAGATGCCGTCGAGCGAGATTCGACTCATCAACATCGAGTGCTTCGCCACTATCGGCCAGGTGGGCAATATCGATCACGAAAAGGTGTCGATCGGCAAGGCCGGTCGTCAGCGTTGGCTGGGTCTGCGCCCGCACGTGCGCGGCGTCGTGATGAACCCGGTCGACCATCCGCACGGCGGCGGCGAGGGCAAGACCTCGGGCGGCCGTCATCCGGTGTCGCCGTGGGGCCAGCCGGCCAAGGGTTACAAGACGCGTCGCAACAAGTCGACGAGCCGCTTCATCGTTGAGCGGAGGAAGAAATAAGCCATGGGCCGTTCACTGAAGAAGGGGCCGTTCATCGATGTCCACCTGATCGAAAAGGTGGAAGCCATGAACCGCGAAACTGAGAAGCGCGTTATCAAGACGTGGTCACGCCGTTCGACCGTGGTGCCCGAGATGGTGGGGCACACGATTGCGGTGCACAACGGGAAGAAGTTCATCCCGGTGTATGTGACGGAGAACATGGTGGGCCACAAGCTCGGTGAGTTCTCGCCGACCCGCACGTTCAAGGGCCACACGACGAAGGCCGAGAAGGCGGCGCAGGTTTCGCCGAGCTCGCCGGCCAAGGGAGGCAACTAATGGTGCAGTCACAGGCCACCTCCAAGTATCTCCGGACCTCAGCGCAGAAGGCCGGGCTCGTCCTGGATCTGATCCGGGGTAAGGACGTCAACCAGGCGCTCGCGACGTTGCAGTTCACGCGCAAGATGATTGCGCGCGATGTCGAGAAGGTGCTGCGGTCGGCGATTGCCAACGCGCAACAGAAGGACGGTTTCGGCGGCGACGTCGACCGGTTGTATGTGGCCGCGTGCTTTGCCGATCAGGGCCCGAGCATGAAGCGAGTGCGCCCGGCCCCGATGGGTCGCGCGTTCCGCGTGGTCAAGCGCACGGCGCACCTGACGGTGGCGGTTGCAGAGCGTCCGGCGAAGGCGATGCGTGCAGCGACAGAGCCGACGGCTCGCGCGAAGAAGAAGGCGGAGTAACAGATGGGTCAGAAGGTTCATCCCTACGGATTCCGGCTCGGCTTCAACAAGACCTGGCGCTCGCGCTGGTTTGCCGACAAGGACTACGCGAAGCTGCTGCATGAGGACATCCGCCTGCGCGCGGACCTCAAGAAGCGGTTTGCGCATGCCGGCGTGTCGCGCATCGAGATCGAGCGCGCCGCCAACAAGCTGAAGATCGACCTGCACACGTCGCGTCCGGGCATCATCATCGGCCGCAAGGGCAGCGAGGTCGACAAGCTGCGACAGGAACTGCAGAAGGAGACGGGGCGCGAGGTGTTCATCAACATCCTCGAGATTCAGAAGCCCGAGCTCGACGCGCAGTTGATTGCCGAGTCGGTGGCGATGCAGCTCGAGAAGCGCATTGCGTTCCGCCGGGCGATGCGCAAGGCCGTCGAGTCCGCGTTGCGGTTCGGCGCGAAGGGCATCAAGGTTCGCGTGTCGGGCCGGTTGAACGGCGCGGAAATCGCGCGGTCGGAGTGGTATCTGCACGGGCAGCTGCCGCTGCAGACGCTGCGTGCCGACATCGACTACGGCTTCACGGAAGCGTTTACGACGTATGGCGCTATTGGCGTCAAGGTGTGGCTCTACAAGGGCGAGCGGTTGTCGGCCCGGGTTGGCCGCGAAGAAGAGTTCCGTCAGCCGCGTCGCGCGGCTCGGAACTAGGAAGTTAAGGGGTATCAGTCGATGTTGATGCCAAAGAAAGTCAAGTACCGCAAACAGCAGCGCGGACGTATGCGCGGGTTGGCGTGGAAGGGCAACACGGTGGCGTTCGGCGATTTCGGCCTGGCGACGATGGAGCCGAAGTGGCTGACGGACCGGCAGATCGAAGCGGCCCGCGTGGCGATTTCGCGCAACATCAAGCGCGGCGGCAAGATCTGGATCCGGGTGTTCCCGGACAAGCCGATCACGAAGAAGCCGGCGGAAACGCGAATGGGTAAGGGCAAGGGCGCGCCCGAGGGCTGGGTGGCGGTCATTCGTCCGGGTCGCATCCTGTTCGAGATGGAAGGCGTGTCGGAAACGGAAGCGCGTGAAGCGTTTCGTCTGGCGTCGTCGAAGCTGCCGATGAAGACGCGCTTCGTGATGCGCTTTGCGGAAGAGAGGGTGTCATGAAGGTCGCCGAGCAGTTGACGGAGCTCCGCGGATTGACGGCCGACGATTTGCGCGCCAAGTCGAAGGATCTGGACGATCAGATTTTTCGCGTGCGGTTGCAGTTGTCGATGGGCCAGACCGAATCGGCCGGCAAGGTGCAGCCGTTGCGTCGGGAACGCGCGCGCGTGAAGACCGTGCTGCGTGAGAAAGGCGTGAAGGACTAGGTATGGCGAAAACGGAAGTTCTGGCCAAGGTTGTCAGCAACAAGATGGACAAGAGCGTGGTCGTCACGACCGAGCGCAAGGTGCGCGAGGAGTTGTACGGCAAGCAGCAGCGGTTCACGTCGCGCTTCATGGCGCATGACGAGAACAACGAAGCCAAGGTGGGCGATACGGTGGCCATGGTGCCCTCGCGCCCCCTCAGCCGCCGCAAGCGCTGGGTGGTGACGCGAATCGTCATCAAAGCGAAGACCGTCTAGGAGGCTGACATGTCAGTACAAATGCGATCGATTCTCGACGTGGCCGACAACTCGGGGGCCCGCAAAATTGCGGTGATCAACCCGGTCGGCGGTTCCACGGGGCGGTATGCCAGCATTGGCGACATCGTCACGGCGTCGGTGAAGGAAGCCACGCCGGAGTCGGCGGTGAAGAAGGGGTCCGTCGTCAAGGCGGTGATCGTGCGCACCCGCAAGGAATTGCGGCGCAAGGACGGCAGCTACATCCGGTTCGATCGGAATGCGGCCGTGCTGATCAACGCCGAAGGCGAGCCCGTCGGGACGCGCGTATTCGGGCCGGTGGCCCGCGAACTGCGCGAGCGCCGGTTCATGAAGATCGTCTCGCTCGCGCCCGAGGTTCTCTAAGGTCATGAAGATTCGCAAGAACGATCAGGTGCTCGTCATTGGCGGGCGCGATCGGGGCAAGCGCGGGCGGGTCCTGCGCGTGGATCCGAACAAGCATCGCGTCATCGTTGAAGGCGTTGGTTTCATCAAACGGCACACGAAGCCGAATCCGCAGAAGAACGTCAAGGGCGGCATTGTGGAGCGCGAGGCGACGATTCACGTGTCGAACGTGATGCTCGTGGATCCGGACTCGTCGCAGCCGACGCGCGTGGGCTTCAAGCTCCATGACGACGGCACGAAGACGCGTATCAGCCGCAAGAGCGGCGCGGCGGTGGACAAATGAACCGGTTGAAAGAGAAGTACACCAGCGACGTGGTGGCGGGGCTCCGCAAGGAGTTTGGCTACACGAACATCATGGCCGTGCCGAAGGTCGTGAAGGTGGTCATTAACATGGGGCTCGGCGAAGGCACGCAGAACGCGAAGATCGTGGACACGGGCGCCGAGGAACTCGGCAAGATCACGGGGCAGAAGGCCAAGATCACCCGGTCGACCAAGTCGATCGCACAGTTCAAACTGCGGAAGAACCTGCCGATCGGCGCGATGGTGACGTTGCGCGGCGAGCGGATGTATGAGTTCCTGGACCGTCTGATTTCGGTGGCGCTTCCGCGCGTCCGCGACTTCCGCGGCGTGTCGGCAAAGGGCTTCGACGGCCGGGGTAACTACACGCTGGGTCTGCGCGATCAGCTGCTGTTCCCGGAGATCGACTACTTGAAGGTCGACAAGGCGCGCGGCATGAACATTTCGGTAGTCACCAGTGCGCGCACCGACGAAGAAGCGCGTCGGTTGCTGCAGCTGATGGGCATGCCGTTCCGGCAGAACTAGAGGACACGATGGCAACGACCGCAAAACGAGTCAAGGATTCTCAGGGGCCAAAGTTCGCCGTACGGCTCCACAACCGATGCCGCAAGTGCGGCCGGTCACGCGCATATCTCCGCAAGTTTGCGCTCTGCCGTCTTTGCTTCCGTGAGCTCGCGCTCCGGGGTGAAGTGGCAGGCGTGATCAAGAGCAGCTGGTAGAAGGACCTGAAGAGGAAGCTATGACCGATCCGATCGCAGACATGCTGACTCGCATCCGGAATGCTGTGCACGCGCGCCATCAGCGCGTGGACATTCCGGCGTCGAGGATCAAGGCGGACATCGCCAAGATTCTCGAGAGCGAGGGCTTTATTTCCGGTTTCAAAACGGTGGACCCGACGCCTGAAGACGGCGTTGTGCGCACCTCCATTCGCCTCTTTCTGAAGTACGGCCCGCGGGGCGAGCAGGTGATTTCCGGCATCGAACGGGTCAGCCGTCCGGGCCGCCGGGTGTACTTCGGCCGGAACGATGTGCCGAAGGTCATGGGCGGACTGGGCGTCAACATCCTGACGACGTCACGTGGCGTGATGACGGGCCGTGAAGCCGCCAAAGCGGGCGTCGGCGGCGAAGTCCTGTGCAATGTTTGGTAAGAGGGTGAACTGATGTCTCGAATTGGCAGAAAACCGATCCCCGTCCCCAAGGGCGTGACCGTTACGGTCAAGCCAACGGTTCTTGAATTCAAGGGCCCGAAGGGCGCGATGACGCAGGGCGTGCCTCCCGGCATTGTGTTCGAGTTGAACGGCGCCGAACTGGTCGCCAAGAACGCGAACGACGATTTGAACGCGAGCAAGTTCCACGGTCTGGCGCGCAGCCTAATGGCCAACGCGGTGCAGGGCGTCACGGAGGGCTTCAAGCGGGAGCTCGATATCGTGGGCGTCGGCTACCGCGCCGAGGTCAAGGGCAAGCAGGTCGTGTTGGCGCTGGGGTACTCGCACCCGTGCGTGTTTGATATTCCGGTCGGCATTGACGTGGTGATCGAAAAGATGACGCACGTCACGGTGACCGGTGTGGACCGCCAGTTGGTTGGCCAGGTGGCCGCGAACCTTCGCAGCCTGCGCAAGCCCGACCCGTATAAGCAGAAGGGCGTGCGGTACACCGGCGAAGTGCTCAAGAAGAAGGTCGGCAAGACGGGCGCGTAAGCGTCAGGGGCCTAACTATGAAGATCAAAACGAAGAAAGATCGCAAGGAACGAATTCGTCTGCGCCAGCGGAAGCGCATTGCCGGCACGGCCGCACGGCCGAGGCTCGCGGTGTTCCGCTCGGGAGCTCACATTTACGCGCAGGTGATCGACGACCAGGCGGGCGCCACGCTCGCTGCGGCGGCCTCCACCGAAGCGGCGCTGAAGACGGTGTTCAGCGGCGCGGTGCGCGGCGGGAACCGGGCGGGCGCGGAAGCGCTCGGCAAGGTGATCGCGGAGCGGCTGAAGGAAAAGGGCGTCACGAAGGTCGTGTTCGACCGCGGTGGCTTTCTCTATCACGGGCGGATTCGCGCCGTGGCCGATGCGGCTCGCGCCGCCGGGCTCGATTTCTAAGGGGACTGTTAACACATGGCCATTTCTCGCGAAAAGATCGACCCGTCCGAGATCGAACTGAAAGACACGGTTGTCAACATCAGCCGCGTCACGAAGGTTGTCAAGGGCGGAAAGAACCTCAGCTTCAGCGCGCTCGTGGTGATCGGTGACGGTCACGGCGTGGTGGGCTTCGGCATCGGCAAGGCGAAGGAAGTGCCGTCCGCCATCAAGAAGGCGATCGAGGCGGCGAAGAAGTCGCTGGTCCGCGTCCCGATGAGCGGCTCGACGATTCCGCATCCGATTCTCGGCAAGTTCGGCGCGGGCGCGGTGCTGCTGAAGCCGGCGCCGGACGGCACCGGCATTATCGCCGGCGGCGCCGTGCGCGCCGTGGTGGAGTCGGCGGGCATTCAGAACGTGCTCACGAAGTCACTCGGTTCGGCGAATCATCACAACGTGGTGCGCGCGACGTTCGCGGCACTCACAGGACTCAAGGATCCGGCGATGATCGCGCGGTTGCGCGGCAAGGATCTTGAAGAACTGGTCGGAGCCTAGTTATGGCGAAGGCAAAGGCAATCAAGAAGGCGGGGCCGCGGCTGACGATCACGCAGATCCGCAGCGGCATTGGCTTCGACAAGAAGCACAGCGTTGTGTTGCGCGGCCTCGGCCTGCGCCGCATTCGTCACACGGTGGAAGTGCCCGACACGGCGGGCATCCGGGGCATGTTGCATAAGGTGCGCCACCTCATCACGGTTGTTCCCGAGAAGGCAGGACAGTAACGATGTCACTCAATAATCTGCGTCCGCCCAAGGGCCAAACGCATGCGAAGAAGCGCGTGGGCCGCGGTCCAGGGTCGGGCCATGGCAAGACGGCGAGCCGCGGTTCCAAGGGCGCGAAGTCGCGCTCGGGTTTCCGCTTCAAGCGCGGGTTCGAAGGCGGCCAGATGCCGCTTCACCGTCGCGTGCCGAAGCGTGGCTTCAACAACATCTTCCGCGTCGAGTACGCGGTGGTGAATCTCGATACGCTCGGCGAAGTGTTCGATGCCGGCTCCGAGGTGACACCCGAGGTGTTGCGCGAGCGAGGTCTCGTGCGTGACCGCAAGGCCCTGATCAAGGTCCTCGGCCGCGGCGACATCAGCAAGAAGCTGACGGTGCGGGCGCACAAGTTCAGCGGCACGGCCGTCGAGAAGATCGCGGCCGCAGGTGGCAGCACCGAGGTCTTGAGCAAGTAGCCATGGATACGCTCAAGAATCTCTTCGCAGTTCCGGAACTCCGCAAGCGGATCCTATTCACATTTGGTCTGCTTGCGGTCTACCGCATCGGCTCGCATATTCCGACGCCGGGCGTCAACACCGCAGCAGTGGAGCAGTTCGCGCAGTCGGCTGCCAACACGATGTTCGGCCTCTACGACATGTTCTCCGGGAAGAACCTGTCGCAGATGACGATCTTCGCGCTTGGCGTGATGCCGTACATCAGCGCGTCCATCATCCTGCAGCTGCTGACGGTGGTCTGGCCGTATCTCGAGCGGTTGTCGAAGGAAGGCGAACTCGGCCGCCGCAAGATCACGCAGTACACCCGCTACGGCACGATCGTCCTGAGCGTGGTGCAGGCGTACGGCATTGCGATCTTCCTCGAGCGCTCGACCGGCGTGCAGGGCGGTTTGCCGCTCGTGTACAACCCGGGCTGGGGCTTCGAGATGATGGCCGTGCTCACGCTGACGACCGGCTCGGTCTTCGTGATGTGGCTCGGCGAGCAGATCACCGAGCGCGGCATCGGCAACGGCATGTCGCT
>CAYHEX010000181.1:0-9251 GCA_964355365.1 uncultured Solibacteraceae bacterium
TGTCGGTGGAGCTCCGCCCCCCGCGGGCCGAGCTCGACGCGTCCGCGGGCATGGACGCGTGGATCGACACATACCACAGCGTGACGGGCCTCGTGCGCGACAGCATGCCGGTGTTTCTCACCGACAGCGCTGTTGGCGCGCGTGAAGAGAACAACTTGCGTCACCTCGTGATCAACCTCGGCAGCGACTTGCCGCGCGATCGGGCAGTGCCATTTCTCACGTCGAAGCACTCGATGGATTTCTGCCTCCACTACGCCGAGCGCGCGTGGCATGAAGGGTTCTCATCCCTGGTCGTGCTCGGCGGCGACAAGTCGGTGGGCGCGCCGCGCTGCGTGCAGCACCCGAGGCAACTGCGCAAAGTCATTCACGCGCATGTGCCGGAACTCACACTTGGAGGGTGGGCCAATCCTCACGCCAACCCGGAAACACAGGCGGGCTTCGTCGCCGGCGACGAGTTCTTCGGCCAGTTCTTCCTCACCCAAGTGGTCTCTCACCACGATCGCGCGAAGGTCGAGGCGTTTCTGAATGCTGCGGCCCGGCGCAACGTGACGCGGCCGGGCGTGTTTGGCACGTTCTACTACCGGAGCGCGAACCCGAAGACGCTCGAGACGCTGAAGCAGTTCCTGCCCGTGCCGGCCGAAGGTCTGATCAAGGACTTTGCCGCGGGGTTGTCACCCGAAGACGTGTGCGCGCAGACGATTCGCGAACTGCGCGCCGCCGGGGTGAAACACATCTATGTATCGAACCTGCCCGCGAGAAAAGCGCGGCAGACGCTGGCGGCGATTCTCGCAAGGGTCTGAGAGCCCGGGGACCTGAAGGTCCCCGGCTACTTCTTCGGGACGAGCTGAAGCTCGAACACCTTCGGCCACAGTTTCCCGGTCACAAACAGCCGGTTCGTCGCCGAATCGTAGGCAATGCCGTTCAGCACCGCGCCCGCGTCCACGCGCTCAGATGGCTTCAGGAGCCCCGACAGATCAACCCACCCCACCACATCACCGGTCTTGGGATTGATGCGGGCGATACGGTCCGTCTGCCAGATGTTCGCGAAGACCTCGCCCTTGATGTACTCGAGCTCGTTGAGATCCGCGACCGGAAGTCCCTGATCCTTCACGATCACACGACCCGTTTCGACAAACGTCACGGGATCCAGAAACCGTAGCGCGCCGGCCGGTTGCCCGTCGCTCAGGATCAGCCGCGTGCCGTCGTGCGTCAGTCCCCAGCCCTCGCCGTAGTAGCGGAACGTCTGCTTGAAACCAAACGTGGCCCGGTCGTACACAAATCCCAATCCGTCTTTCCACGTGAGTTGAAGCAGCGTGCCGTTCCAGTCCGTCAGCCCTTCCGCAAAGTACTTCGCATCAACCGTGGCCTTTTGCAGCACCTTCCCAGTGGCGAGCTCCACTTTGCGCAACGTTGAGCTCCCGTTGAGGCCCGTGCTCTCGTAGAAGACGCCGTCGCGATAGATCAGCCCCTGCGTGAACGCGGTCTTGTCGTGAGGATACGTGTTGATGACTTTGTAGCCATACACCGGGACCGGCGCCGCGACCGCCGCCGGTGCGCTCGGCAGCGAGGCGATGCCCAACGCGATCACACCCATCCATCGCACAAAGTCCGCGATCGGGCGACGCGCGCGCGGCTGCGTCTCCGTCGCGCGGTGCTTTTCGTTCGGCAGCACCTCCGGCGCGCCCGGGTAGCCGAGCGCCATCATCACCACCGGCTCGAACGGCAACGCGATTCCACACGCGATCCGCGCCTTCTCCGGATCGAATCCGGCCATCTGCCGAAGCCCCAGCCCCATCGACGTCGCTTGCATCGTCAACAACGACACGGCCTGGCCCGTGTCGTACCAGGCAAACCGGTTGGGCTGGCCGAATCGCTCACTCTCATGCCGCGAAGCAGCCAGGGCCAGGACCGGCGCGTATTGCGCCCAGCTCTGATTGCTTTCATCGACCGCGCCCAGCATTGCCGCAAACGCCTCCGGGTTCGTGAAGCGATCGCCGACGATGAACTGCCAGGGCTGCTCGTTGGCGGAGGACGGCGCCCAGCGGGCCGCTTCGAATAGCTGCAGTTGCGCATCGCGGCTGACGGGTCGCGTGATGTCGAATGCGCGCGGACTCCAGCGCGCCTTGATCAGATCGAGCACGTCGTGATCGGTCTTCGCAACTTTCGGATGGCTCATGCCTCTATTATTAGAGCCATGGCCGCGTTTCTCGACTCCGTTCCGATCTCCGGCATCATCCGAATCCGCGACATGATGTACACGGTCGACAAGCCGTTCCGACTCGATCAGGGCGACGTCAGTTTCGACGCCCCGCCGTCGGTGAAGGAGGCCATGCTCAAGGCCGTCCACGACAACCGCACGCACTATCTGCCGACCAACGGCGTGCCGCGGTTGCTCGAACTGCTGGTTGAGAAGCTCCGCAGACAGAACAAGTTGCCCATCGGCGGCCCCGAAGAACTGATGGTGACGACCGGCGGCATCCACGCGCAGTACCTCGCCTGCCAGGCCCTGCTCGAACCGGGCGATGAAGTGCTGGTGCCGGATCCCTGCTGGCCGCCTACCGCCAGCATCGTCATGACTTCGCACGGCGTGCCCGTGCCGTACACGCTCTACGCGGATCGTGGGTGGCGGCCGGATATCGCCGAGATGGCGGCGAAGGTCACGAGCCGCACCAAGGCGATCGTCATCAACACGCCGTCCAACCCGACCGGCGGCGTGCTCACGCGCGAAGACCTTGAAGCGATCGCGGCGCTCGCCGTGGAGAAGAACCTCTGGGTGCTGGCCGACGAGGCGTACGAAGACTTCCAGTGGGACGGCGAGCACTTCAGCATCGGCTCGCTGCCGGGGATGTACGACCGGACGATCGCGCTGCACACGTTCAGCAAGACGTACGCCATGACCGGGCTGCGCCTCGGATATGTCGCCATCAAAGACAAGACGATCCGGATGCGCGCGCACAAAGTGCTGCTCTACACCGCGTCGAACATTTCGTCGATCGTGCAGTTTGCCGGCATCGGCGCCCTCGAGGGTCCGCAGGACTACGTGCAGGGATTCCGCACGGAACTGCTCGCGCGCCGACAGCTGTTTCACGACGGCCTCACCGTGAAGAGCGGCGGGGTCCTCACCAGCCACTTGCCGGCCGGCGCGTTCTACAACTTCGCCAGGATTGATCCGAGTTGGCGTTCGCCGCTCAAGACAGAGCAGACGTCGCTCTCGTGGGCGATGACGGAATACCTCATCAAGGAAGCGCGCGTGGGTTGCATCCCCGGTGTCGACTTCGGCGCACAGGGCGAAGGCTACATCCGCCTCTGCTACGCCCGCGAAAAGCCGGAACTCGAGGCGGCGCTCGAGTCGATCAGCAGAGCATTAGCGCGTCAGTAAACGTGTCTTCCACCGTCGACGCGGATGGTCTCGCCGGTGATGAAGTCTGAGTCGATCAGCGCGAGCACGGTCTTCGCAACTTCTTCAGAGCCGCCCCAGCGGCCGAGCGGCGTCGCGTGTTCGACGGCTTTCAACTGCGCGGCAGTGAAATCATCGGGCGCGAGCACCGGGCCCGGCGCAATCGCGTTCACGAGTATCTGATCGCCGGCCAGTTCGAGCGCGAGCGCTTCGGTCAGCGCCTTCACGCCGGCTTTCGCCACGTAGTACGGCACGAAGCCCTTGTAGCGCGGTCGTCCGCTGGCCGCCACCCAGTCGGAGAAGTTGATGATCCGCCCGCCGCCGTTCGCGCGCATGTGCGGCACCGCGGCCTTCGCGCAGAGGTACGACCCGCGCAGATCCACATCCTGCTGGTGGTCCCAGTCGTCAACCGTGAGCTCGTCAAAGGGAATCGCGCGATACAACGACGCCATGTTGATCAGGACGTCGAGCCGCCCGAACTGACGCGCGACTTCATCGACCAGCGCAGTACAGGCCTCCGCGTCCGACACATCGGCACGCACGACCATCGCGCGCCGTCCGCGAATGCTCACTTCAGCCGCGGCTTCGTTCGACTCACGCTCGGAGTGGTGATAACTGAGGGCCACATCGGCGCCGCGCTCGGCAAGCGCCGCCGCCACGACGGCGCCAACACGCTTCGCGCCGGTGATCAGCGCCACTTTGCCTGAGAGGTTCATGCGGAAATTCTAGATCTTGCCGCGTAGACGCGCGCGCCCGGCAGCTTCGCGCGCCGCGGAACGCTGATGGATCTCGTCGATCGAGACGTCACCGCCGCCCGCAAACGCGAGGCACACCAAGGCGGCAATGAGCACGATCGAATACTCCATGCCCTGGCCGCGGTCTGGTGCAGCCATCCAGTTCAGGAAGAAGCCCCACGGCGCGTGCACCTTCCAAATCGCCACGCCCATCGAAACGGCGAGGGCGATCGACACCCAGCGCGTGAGGAAACCGAAGACCAACAGCACACCACCGACCAACTCGAGCAGCGCATCAATCACGGCGAGCACGAACGGTGGATTCAAACCCACGACGCCAAAAAATGCCGCAGTCGATGACAGACCGCCTGGGCCAATGCCGGGGCCGCCAAATAAACCGAACAGCTTGTTTCCGCCGTGCGCCACAAAAACAGCCGCGAGCGCCAGACGAAGTACGAGCAAGCCTACGCCGACCATGCGCCCCTCCTCGTTTGGTAAGTCGCCCTACACGGCGGTGGTCGGCCTCATTGTGCCACGTCAAAAGACAAACGCGACCCCACCAGTCCACATTGATCCCTGATGAGACACGTTCAACTGGCCCAATCCGGGCACGGCGGCCAGCAGTTTCGACACCGCCGACGTCCCGGTTGACGAGTTCAGCGATGGGTCATTCCCAAATTTCACAAACCGGTAGCGATAGTCCAGGTAGGCCACCGCATGCCGACCCAGCCGCATCTCGCCCCCAAAACCAGCATGGACCCCGACCTTCCGCTCCTGGGCGGTCTGCGTCACCGTGCCACCGCTGCCCACCACGTCATAACTGCGGGTGTAGATGCCCATGCCGCCAAGCGCATACGGCGCCAGAACGGAATGGATCGGATACAGCAGAATTGACCCCTGCAGCGGGGTTTCCCTGACGCGCTGTGTGCGGGACGTATTCCAAGTGGTCCGATAGTCGAGGGCGCCCTCCACAGATAGGTTGCCCGAGAGCCTCAGTCGGACCGTGCCCCCAACGAATCGCGTGGTCGGAACATTGGTCGCCAGATCGCCACGCACCAGACTGAATCGGGGTCCGACGCCCAGCAGCTGCGCCCCGGCCGTGCCCGGCACCACGGCCATCATGAGCACACCGAGTCCGACTATCCCCCGCATCTTCTGACACATAGCGCTGTCTCCTTCAGGGGTGTTTCGGTCGCTGGGCGTCATACAATTAGGCCCGATGCCCGCTTCGACCTCCATCCGCGTATCGGCCAGGGTGCGCGGCTTCACCTACGCCATCCGCAACATCGTCGCCGAAGCCAGGAAGGTCGAGGCGACCGGCCGCAAGGTCCGCTATCTGAACATCGGCGACCCGATCCCGTTTGGGTTTCACACACCGCCGCACCTGATCGCCGCCGTGGAAAAGGCGATGCGCGACGGTCACAACGGCTACACGTCGTCGGCCGGCATCGAAAGCGCGCGTAACGCCGTGGCCGGGGAATACACGTCACGCGGCATGCCGATCACGGCGGATCGCGCGATCATCACCTCAGGCACGTCCGAGGGCATCGAACTGACGCTCGGTGCGCTGGCGGACGCCGGCGATGAAGTGCTCGTGCCGACGCCCACCTACCCGCTCTACACGGCGGTCCTGTCGAAGCTCGGCGCGCGCGCGGTGTTCTACCGCACAGACCCGTCGAATCACTGGCAGCCGGACCTCGACGATGTAAAGCGGCTGATTTCACCGGCCACCCGCGCGTTGGTGGTGATCGATCCAAACAACCCGACCGGCGCCGTCTATCCCGAAGCCACGCGTCGCGCGCTGATCGATCTGGCCGACCGCGCCAACATCGTGCTGATGGCCGATGAGGTGTACGGCGACCTCGCGTTCGACGGACCTGCGCCGCTGTACGGATCGCTTGCACCCGATGCGCCGATCATTTCCTACTCGTCCCTGTCGAAGGCGTATCTCGCGCCGGGCTGGCGAGGCGGCTGGATGGCCGTGGGCCGGTCACCGAGACTCGATGAGGTGCTCGCGGCCATCAAGAAGCTCGCAGACGGCCGGCTCTGCAGTCCGGGCCCCATGCAGTTCGCCGTCGAGGCCGCGCTCTGCGGCGATCGCTCGCATCAGGCGTCGTTTGTCAGAGATCTTCGGCTGCGGGCGGATGTGACGATGGCGCGCCTGGGCGCATCACCGCATCTGAAGTGTGTGGCGCCGCAAGCGGCGTTCTACGTGATGCCGCAAGTGCTGCTCCCGCCGGGCAAGACCGACGAGGATTTCGTGCTCGGGTTGCTGCGCGAGACCGGCATCCTCTGCGTCTACGGCTCCGGCTTCGGCATGCCGGCCGATCAGGGGTTCTTCCGCATCGTGTATCTCGCCACGCCGGACGAACTGAGCGCCATCTACGACGATCTGGTGCAGTACGCGGCCCATTTCGTCACCCTGAACTGAATACCACACCGCCTCCATCGGGACGTCCTATGAAGCTGTCTGTCATCATGCCGGTGTATAACGAGCGACGAACGATCAACGAGATCGTCTCGCGCGTTCAGGCAGTGGATATCGGCAACATCGAACGCGAGTTGATCATCGTCGACGACGGGTCGACCGACGGCACGCGCGACATCCTCGCCACCATGGACGGTCGCAACAACGTGCGCGTGTTTCTGCAGCCGAAGAACTGCGGCAAGGGCGCCGCGGTCGCGCGTGGCATTCGGGAAGCCATCGGCGACGTGATGATTATTCAGGACGCCGACCTCGAGTACGACCCGTCGGAGTTCCCGCTGCTGCTCGATCCCATCCTGCGCGGCAACGCGGAGGTGGTCTTCGGCTCGCGCTTCCTCGGCACGCCGCGCGGACACCGCGTGCTCTACTTCTGGCATTCGGTCGGCAACAAGATGCTGACGCTCCTCTCGAACATGTTCAGCGACTTGAACCTGACCGACATGGAGACGTGCTACAAGGCGATCACGCGTGACGTCGCCAGGCAACTGGACCTGCAGTCGCAGCGCTTCGGCATCGAGCCGGAGATCACGTGCAAGGTCGCGCGGCTTCGCGCGCGCGTCTACGAAGTGCCGATCTCGTATAACGGACGCACGTACGCGGAAGGCAAGAAGGTCGGCTTCAAGGATGCGGTGCAGGCCGTGTGGGTGATTCTGCGTTACGCGTGGTGGAATCCGTCAAAGACCGACACGTCGTCACGATGAAGCGGCTCACGCCCTCGTTCAACAACCCGTGGTTCGTCACGGCGCTGTTCACCGTGATCACTGTGGCGATGACGTGGCCGCTCGCGTCGGTGCTGACCACCGAGATCGCCTGGGATATGGGCGATTCGGTGTTCAGCAGTTGGGTGATGATGTGGACCGGCGGCCAGTTGCTGCGGTTTCTGCAGGGCGACTGGTCGGCGCTCGCCGACTTTTGGAACGGCAACATCTTCTATCCCGAGCGCCTGACGGTCGCGTACTCGGAAACACTGACGCCGCAGATGCTGCAGATCCTGCCCGTGTACGCGGCCACCGGCAACATGGTGCTGTGCTACAACCTGCTGTTTCTGTCAGCCATCA
This sequence comes from uncultured Solibacteraceae bacterium, assembly GCA_964355365.1. Classification (GTDB taxonomy): domain Bacteria; phylum Acidobacteriota; class Vicinamibacteria; order Vicinamibacterales; family SCN-69-37; genus SCUN01. The sequence continues at coordinate 7,675 of CAYHEX010000181.1, forward strand.
TCCTGAGCGCCCTCGGCATGTACCTCTTGGTGCGTGAACTGACCGGCCAGCCGGTGGCCGCGTTTGTCGCCGGCCTCGCGTTCGCGTGGTCACCCTACCGAGTGGACCAGTTCTCGCATATCCAGGTCATGAGCAGCCAGTGGATGCCGCTGGCGCTGTACGGCTTCCGGCGGTACTTCGTGAACGGGAACACACGCGCGCTTTTGGGCGCCACGACGGCGCTGGTTGTGCAAGTCCTGTCGTGCTTCTACTACCTCTTCTTCTTTGTGCCGTTCGCGGCGGCGTACTGCGTCTACGAGATGATCGCGCAGTCGCGCTGGCGCGACCGCCGCATGTGGAAACAGCTGACGATCGCGGCCGTGCTCAGCCTGGTCGTGATCACGCCGTTTCTAATTCCGTACGTGAAGGTCCGAACCGTCGCAGGGATGGGTGTGCGTGACCCGGCGGAAGTGGCGGCATTCTCGGCCGACACGTGGGCACTCGCTACCGCGTCAGAGAATCTGACGTTCTGGGGTCCACGGTTACAGACGTTTGTTCGTCCTGAAGGCAACGGATTCCCCGGACTCACGATCCTGGCCCTCGGCTTGATCGGTGCGTGGGTCGTGATGTTCCGCGCTGCCGCACATGCGCGACGAACAGCTCCGGGCCGCGCGCCTCTCTGGCTGAAGCTCGCCGGCGCGTTGGTGGCCATCGCTGCCATCTCGGTCGTCACCACATGGGGAGTCCTGCTGTTTCGGGGCCCGGGTGTAGGGTCTCTGGCCGGCTATCGCTTCTCGATCCGCGATCCGGGACTCATCGCCGCACGCACAGTCGGAGTGATCGTGATCGCCCTGCTGTTCCCAGCGGTCCGGCGATTCCTCCGAGGCGTGCCGCGATCGGCCGGCGGATTCCTGCTCGTCGGTTGGCTGCTGGCCACCGTGCTCGCATTCGGGCCGGAGGTTCACGCGCACGGCAAAGCGATCGGCCCGGGACCGTACGCGCTGCTCTCTCACTACCTGCCGGGTATCGACGGCATGCGGGTGCCGGCGCGGTTCTTCATGGTCGCAACGCTGTTGCTCACAGCCCTCGGTGGTGTTGGGTTGGCCGCGCTCATCGGCCGGTGGCGGCGCGTGGGCTATGCGCTCGCCGCTGTGGCGGTATGCGGCATCGCGTTCGAAAGCGCCACCGTCCCGTTCTTCACGAACCGCCGTTTGTGGGTCGAGCACTACGACCTCACGCCGAGACATCTGGCCTCCGAAGCGACGATGGGCGCGGTCTACGAGCGCGTGCGCGACCTGCCGCCAGGCACGGTCCTGGCTGAATTCCCATACGGCGCCGGGCCGTTTGAGATGCTGTCGGTGTTCTACGCCGGCCTGCACCGGAAACCGCTGCTGAACGGATTCTCAGGGTTCTTCCCCAAGAGCTATCTGGACCGCATGAGCACGCTGGCGTTCGACCCCGTGGACCACGCGGCCGCATGGAAGACGCTGATCGACTCGGGCGCCACCCACGTGGTCGTGCACGAGGCCGCCTACTTCGAAGGCAAGGGCGCGCGGATCTCGGGCTGGCTCCGCGAGTTGGGCGCAACCGAACTCGTG
>CAYHEX010000182.1:0-9219 GCA_964355365.1 uncultured Solibacteraceae bacterium
TCACGATCGACGTCTCGTTCATCTCGCTCGCGCTGATCCTGCCAGTGGTACCAGCGCTGCTCAAGCCCGCCGGCCGAGTCGTGGCCCTGGTGAAGCCGCAATTCGAAGCGGGTCGCGACGACGTCGGCAAGGGCGGAATCGTGCGGGATCCGGAGATTCATGCACGGGTCGTCGCCGAGGTCACCGCTGCAGCGGCTGAAGTAGGATTGAAACGCCTCGGCTTGGAGCCCTCGCCCATCGAGGGCGCCGAAGGCAATCGGGAGTTCCTGCTGTGCCTGGCATTGGCCTGATCAGTCGCGAAGGTTCACCGGTCGCTGACGCGGCCCGCGCAGAAGCGGCGGCGTGGCTGGCGTCCAACGGGCGCTCCGCGGTGATGCTCACGCGCGAGTCCTCCGCGGCGGATCTCTCCGGTCTCTCGCTCGTCATCGCGTTCGGCGGCGACGGCACGCTGCTCGGCGCAGCGCATGCGGTGGCGCTCGCGGAGCTCGACCTCCCCTTGCTCGGCATCAACCTGGGCCATCTCGGGTTCCTGACCGAAGTCAGTCGCGCAGAGATGCTCGACGCGCTGCAGGCGGTGCTCGACGGGCGAACGCGCACAGAAACGCGGTTGATGCTGCGCGGACGCGTGGAGCGCGGCGGCGAAGTGGTCGCCGAACGCCTCGCACTCAACGACATCGTGCTGACGCGCGGCGCGCTGTCGCGCATGATCGAAGTCGACGTCTCGGTCGACGGGTTGCTCGTCACGCACGTCAAAGCCGACGGCGTCATCGTGGCGACGGCCACGGGCTCAACGGCCTACAACCTCTCCGCGGGCGGACCGATCGTGCTCCCGTCGGTGGACGCGATGGTGTTGACGCCCATCGCGCCGCACGCACTCAGCAATCGGCCGGTCGTGCTGCCTGCAACGGCGACCATCGTGCTGCGCCCGTCGATCGATCCGCAGGAAGACCTGGTCGCGACGTTCGATGGCCAGTTTGGCGTGGGACTCCAGCCGGGTGATGTGATCGTCATCACGCGCGCCGAGCGCGTGGTCACGCTGCTGCGCGTCACCGACCGCTCGCATTTCGACATGCTGCGAGAAAAACTCCGCTGGGGATAGGAATTCCTCCTTGCGGTCGCGCCGCTCGGTTGACAGAATCTCGTGATGTACACGAACCGTCGGTTGAGTCTTGTGGCCGTGCTGTGCGCTGCGGCTGCGTCTGTGATGATCGCGTGTGGCGGCAGCGGTCCGAGTGCACCGAGCACCACCGCCACGACAACGACGAGCACCACCACAACTCCCACCACGCCGACGCCCACGACTCCGAGCATGCCTCTGCTCGAAAGTCTTCCCGTAAATCTGGCCACACTCGACTACGCCGCGATCGTCGCACACCGCACCGCCTTCGACGCGGAATGGCTGCCGCTGGGCGACTTCGGCTTCATCATTCCCGCGAGCTCGGTGCGTCCGACGCCACAGGCCAATCCGCAGCCGACGTTCTACGCGCCACTCGGCACGCCGGTGGTCGCCATCGTCTCCGGCGTGGTCACGTCCATTACCACGCTGTACAGCTCTGACTTCTCCGTGATGGTCGGCGCCAGCTCTGGCAGCAGCGGTCCGTTCTGGGAAATGGAGCACGTCATCAACGTGCGCGTCCGTGTGGGCGACACGGTGGTAGCCGGCCAGACGATTGCCGATGTCAGCAACTACGAATGCGCGTGGGCCCGCAACAGCCTCGCCACCGATCCGATCTGCCTCTCGCGCCTGGGTCTCGTGGAAATGGGCCTGCTCTACGGTGGCGCAACGCCTGAACACCGCTGCCCATTCGACACCGACGTGGTGGCACCGTCGAAGAAGGATGCGATCTTCGGCCAGCTCGACGCGGCCCGCGCGCGCATCGAAGCGGCATTTGGCGACGCGTCGAAGTACAACGAAGTGTCCCGCGCCTCGTCCCAGTGCATCACGCTCGCGCGCGTCCCGGGCTAGCCATCCGCGGACCTGAAGGTCCGCGGCGACGTCGTGCGCGGCGACATCCCGCGAGGCTACTTCCGGCGAATCTGAAAACTGTGCACGTTGCGATTGTGGTCGACCAGCGTCTCGGCGAACACGTGCGTGCCGTCGTTGCGGCTGACGAAATAGAGATACTTCGACTCGGCCGGATGTCGCGCGGCATCGAGTGACGCTTTGCCGGGTGAGGCGATCGGCCCTGGCGGCAACCCGGGATAGCGATAGGTGTTGTACGGCGAGTCGATCGACAGGTCTTCCTTGCGGATGTTGCCGTCCCATTTGCGCTTCAGCATGAGCGCGTAGATCACCGTCGGATCGCACTGCAGCGCCATGCGAATACGCAGGCGGTTGGCGTACACACCTGCCACCTGGGCGCGCTCGGCCGCCTGCCCGGTTTCCTTCTCGACGATCGACGCGAGCGTGACCAATTCGCGCGCTGTCATGTCCGCCGGCAGCGGCTCGCTGCCCAGGGCCTTGCGAAACTCCTTCACCATCGCGCGGATCACGCCGTCCGCTCCCACACGACGTGGCAGCGAGTAGGTGCTCGGAAACAGATAGCCTTCGAGGTTGCCCGCGTCTGGATCGATATCCGACACGAGCGACGCGGTGTTGGCGGCGCGAATGAACTCATCGGCCAACCCCATCCCCGACTTCTCGAAGATCGCGGCCATCTCGACGATGTTGAGTCCTTCCGGGAAGGTCAGCGCGCGGGTGTAGGTGTCGCCGCGGGTGAGGCGCGTGATGACCTCGGCCGGCGTCGCGGCCTCCATGAAGCGGAACTCGCCGGCCTTGAGACGTCGATCGGCGCCGGCCATGCGCACCGCAATGCGAAACGTCAGCGCGTTGGGCACGATGCCTGCGCTGGTGAGCAGGTCTGCAATCTCCGAGGTGCTCGCACCCTGCGGGACCTCAACGAATACCTCAGTGTCGCCGAAGCCGCGAAACGGCTCCTGCAACCCGCGCCACACGGCCAGTGCGCCGCCGCCGGCCAACGCAGCGACGATCACGAACACCGCGATGATGCGGCGCAGCATCAGCCGCGCACCCGTGAGTCGAGGAAGTCCTGCAGAATGATGGCGGCCGCGACCGCATCGATCTGCTTCTTACGCTTCTTCCAGTCCTTCTCGCGTGTGGCCAGCTGCGCTTCGGCTTCCACGCTCGTCAGGCGCTCATCCACCAGATAGACGTCGATGCCGGTGATCATCTCGAGTTGCTTCGCAAACGCGCGCACGTCGGCGGTCTGGTCGTTGTCCGAACCGTCGAGCCGCCGCGGCAACCCCACCACGATCCCGTCCACGCCGTCGTCTTCATTCATGAGCCGGGGAAAGAAGTCGGCGATCATCACCGCCGACGTCTCGGGATCGGGGTCGAGCACGGGCACCACCTGCCAGGGACGCGCCAGAAAGGCGGTCGCATCCGAAATGGCCAGGCCGATCCGCTTTCTACCGTAGTCAACGCCCACAAATCGCACGGGATGAGAATAAGACATCGGGAGTCGTTTTCGTTCGCCCTTTCGGGACTCAAAAGACATCGGGAGTCGTTTTCTGCCCGTGAGTCCCGCAGGGCGAACGAAAACGACTCCCGATGTCATAATCCGGGCATGCGCAAGTTCGCACTCTTTGTGGCTCTGGCTCTCGCTGTGTCCTGCGCCGGCACGGCCCCGGCACACACCGGCAAGCCGAAGATGGTGATCCTCGGGTTTGACGGGATGGATCCGGATCTGGTCCGCGAGTTCATGGCGCAGGGCCAGTTGCCGAACATGAAGCGACTGGCGGCCGACGGCGGCCTCTACGACCTGGGCACGACCGTGTCGGCCGAGTCGCCGACGGCATGGGCGTCGTTCGCGACGGGGGCGAACCCGGGCAAGCACAACATCTACGACTTCCTCGTGCGCGACACGGCGAGCTACGTGCTCGACCTCGGGATGGTGAAGCGTATCCCGGGCGAATTTCTCTGGGACTACATCCCGCTCAAGCGTCCGCGCGTGGAGAGCCTCCGCGGCGGCGAGTCGTTCTGGGTCACGGCCGGCAAAGCGGGCGTGCCGTCGAGCATCCTCACCGTGCCGATCACGTTTCCGCCGGAGAACGTGCAGAACGGCGAGCTGCTCTCGGGTCTACCGCTGCCGGACATTCGCGGCACGATGGGCACGTTCTACTACTTCGCGACCGATCTGAGCCGCTACGAAGAAGGCGACACGGAGTTCGGCGGCATCCTCAAGCACCTCACGTTCGAAGGGACGACGGCGAAGACGGAGTTCATCGGGCCGCCCAATCCGATCGTCAAGACGAAGATCAAGAACATCTACGCCAAGGGCGGCACGTTGTCGGACTCGGACCGCGCCACGATCGGCGAGCTCAAAAGCAAGGAATACGCGAACCTGCCGCTCTCGATCAACTGGACGCGCGGCTCGAATCAGGCCGTGATCGACCTCGACGGCCAGAAGATCCCGCTCAAGACCGGCGAGTGGAGCAAGTGGGTCTATCTCAAGTTCGACATCAACATGCTCATCCGCGTGCACGGCATGGTGCAGCTGATGCTCATGAACGCCGGCAACGAACTGCAGTTGTACGTGTCACCGGTGAACTTCCGTCCGGACAATCCGCCGACGCCGATGTCGTCGCCGGCCGGATTCGCGGGCGAGATCTTCAAGAAGGTCGGCCCCTTCCGCACGCTCGGCTGGGCGGAAGCGACCTGGCCGCTCAACGAGAACCGCATGGACGAGAAGACGTTCATGGAGGACATGTACAAGGCGTTTGATGACCGCGCGCAGGTCATCCTCAATCGGCTCACGGCCGGCAACTGGGACGTGCTCGTGGGCGTGATCGAAGCCACGGACCGCGTGCAGCACATGATGTGGCGGCTCACCGACAAGACGTCGCCGCTCTACGACGCGGATCTGGCGGCGAAGTACGGCGACTCGATCCTGCGCGTGTATCGTCGCGCCGACAACTTCATCGGCGAGGTGCTCGAGCATCTCGAGCCGGGCACCGAAGTCATGATCGTCTCCGACCACGGCTTCCATGCGTGGAACAAAGCGGTCAACGTCAACACATGGCTCGTGCAGCAGGGCTACATGGTCCTCAAGGGCCAGGGCGAATCGCGCGACAAGAAGCTCGACGATCTGTTCGGCGGCGGCGAGTTCTGGGAGAACGTGGACTGGTCGCGCACGCGCGCCTACGCCATGGGTCTCGGTCAGATCTACTTCAACCTCCGCGGCCGCGAGGGCCAGGGCATCGTCTCGCCCGGCGCCGAGTACCAGCAACTCGCCAACGAGCTGGTCAACAAGCTCAAGACCGATCTCATCGATCCCGACACCAAGGCACGCATCGTCCGCAACGTCTACAAGCGCGACGATGTGTATTCGGGTGAGTTTCTGGGGAACGCATCGGACTTGCAGCTCGGCTTCGAGGACGGCTATCGCGTCTCGTGGCAGACCGCGCAGGGCGGCACGCCCAAGGGCATCGTGTACAACAACGAGCAGAAGTGGTCGGGCGACCACGGCGGCTTCGATTACGAGACGACGTCGGGCGTGCTGATCACGGGCCGGAAGATCACCACACCGAAGCCGCAGATCATCGACATCGCGCCGACGGTGCTGCAGCACTTCGGGGTGGCGGTGCCGAAGGGGATCGATGGGAAGGCGTTGTGGAAGTAGCGAGCTTGTCGTGCAACCGGAGTAGGGCGCCAAGGCCTTCTCCAGCGTTCTCCTAACTGTTCAGCGCGTCCGCCGAGCCCTTGCGAGTTCGGCCTCGAACACTGAACGCAGGTCGCTGACGGCCAAAGCGTCTTCGAGCAGACCCAGCGTCGTGCGAATCGACTCCAAGTCGAGCTTCGCCAAGCGCTCAAGCAGCACGCCGCGCACGTCGTCGATGTCCTTCGGACGCCCCGCGAGAATCTTCGTGACGATGAGATCTTCCGGGCGAATGACGGGCACGTGGACGCCATCGCCCAAGTCGACATCAACCGCCTGAGATATGAATAGCTCCTCGAGCCCAGGACCCGCCAGCACAACATCGAGAGGCCATCCCGTGGGCGTGTGAATAAACGGCAGCACCCTCGTTTGTTCGACGAAGCCGCTGTCCATAGCCACGCGGAGCGTGAAGCCAGCGCGCTCCATCGCGGCCACGAACGGCGCAGGGATTTCCGGATCGAGTCGCACGGTGACATCGACGTCGGCAGTGAATCGCGGCCGCCCCCACAGAAGCACAGCCTGTGCCCCAAAGACGTACCAACCGGCTCCAAGGTGTTGGAGCACGCTGGCGAGGGAACGAAAGAGCTCAGCGGGCGGGCTGGCGGATGACGGCACGGAGTGACTCACTGACTCGACGATGGGTCTCACCGTCGGCAGCGCGATCGGTGGCGCTCGGCCCATCCGGCCGCACGGACAGCGCGTAGCGCCGCAGGTCGTCACCCAATTGCAGGACACCGGCGGGCGTCATTGACGCTTTCCGATCGGCCCAGTATCGGGCCTTGTCGTCTGCGATCGCGGCCCAGTCGCGTGTCGCAAACCGCACGAGATCTTCGCGCTTCATTGGGAGAATTCTAACGTATCGCCACCGGTCCGCGGCGTGTGAGCCCCCGCCCGTTACCGCTTCGCCGCGATGCCCTGCACTTCGAATCGCGCGCCAAAGAGCAGCGGCCCCGAGCCGATGAAGGCGCGCGCCGGGAACTCCTTGGTGAAGTAGCCGCGATAGACGGTGTTGAACGCGGCGTAGTCCGCCGTGTTTGCGGCGAAGATCTGCACCGACACCAGGTCATCCATCGTCAGGCCGGCCTTGGTGAGCGTGGCCTTGACCGCGTCGAGCACGGCCTTGGCTTCGGCTTCGGCGGTCTCGGGCTTCGCATTGGCGCTCGCGCCAAGGTGGCCCGACAGATAGAACGTGTCGCCAACGAATACGCCCCCGCTAAAGGGCGCCCCCGTTGTTTCCGGACTACGTGGATCAACGTAGCGGCGGGTGGACGTCTGGGCGGAGGCGCCGCTGGTGGCGACGCACAACAGGATGGCCATTCCGGCAAGAGAAAGTGTCTTCATGGGCGGAACTTACCACGAAGGCATTTCAGCGCATAGCGCGCTCCGGCCGGCGCCGCGAGCCTCTATTGCATCGAATGCAGAGCGACGCGGTTGCCTTCCGAGTCGACGAAGTGCGCGATGAAGCCATGCTCGCCGATGCCCATCTTCGGAAACATCACCTGGCCTCCAGCCGCTGCAACTTTCGCGAGAACGGCGTCGATGTCATCCGCCTGGAAATAGACGGTTGTTCCGGTGGCGTTCGGTTCGTAGCCCTCGCCCTGAATCAGCGCCCCTGAAGCATTCGGGCCGCCCGGCTCGCCCGGGAACATCTCCATGGCCTGCGGTCCCATGTCCATGTGCATCAATTCCACCCCGAACACGGCCTCATAGAACTTCTTGGCGCGGACCAGATCGGTGGCCGGCAGTTCAAACCAATTCACAACGTTCATTGCGGGTCTCCTCGAGAAGTGACGCGTAGTCTGACGCGCGCCGGCGCCGGCAATACTGTAGAAATCCGACAGGCCACGTCCAGATCCGCCCGTAAGTGGACACCTCAGTTGGCGCCGCGTGAAACACCAGGGCGCCGCGCTACAATCTCCTTACCTATGTCACCCAAGTCCCGCTGGATTCTGCTTGGTCTGTCGACGCCGCTCGTGATCATCGCCGCCGTCGGCGGCCTGCTCGGCGCGCCGGCCGCCCCCCAGAAGGGATTCGAGCACCTGCGAGTGTTCGAAGACGTCGTGTCGCTCGTGACCGGCGCCTATGTGGAAGATGTGGATCCGGACAAGGTCATGGAAGGCGCGATGCGCGGCCTGGCCGAGAGCCTCGACCCGTCGAGCGCGTACCTGCCGCCGGCGGAAGTGGCGCTGGTCGAGAAGGGCACGCCGCTCGGCGACGGAGACCCCGGCCTGGTGATCACGCGTCAGTTCTACCTCCGCGTGCTCGGCGTGAAGGACGGCTCGCCCGCCGCGCGCGCTGGCCTGCGCAGCGGCGACTACGTGCGCGCCATCGACGGCAAGCCGACGCGCGACATGTCGGCGTTTACCGGCACGAGAATGCTCCGCGGCGCGGTCGGCTCCTCCGTGAAGATCGTGATCATCCGCGGCAACGCGGCCGAACCGCACGACGTGACGCTGACGCGCGAGAAGATCGCGACGCCGGCGGTGTCCGGTGAGATGAACGCGAAGGACGGCGTGGGCTACGTGCGCATCTCGACCTTTGCGGCGACCGGCATCGCCGACGCGGTGCGCCAGCAGGCCGAGACACTGCAGCAGCAGGGCGCGAAGGGCCTCCTCATCGACATCCGCAACGTGGCGGACGGCTCCTACGACGAGGCGATCAAGACCGCGCAGCTGTTCATCGCGTCCGGCACGATCGCCACGCGCGCGGGACGCGACATGGCGAACAAGGACGTCATCGCCGCAACCGCCGGCGCGAAGGCGCTGACGATGCCCGTCGTGGTGCTGCAGTCTTTCGGCACGTCGGGCCCTGCGGAGGTGTTCGCGGCCGCGATGTCCGGCAACAAGCGCGCCGAGCTTGTCGGCGAACGCACAGCGGGACTCGCCGCCGAACAACATCTCGTGAAGCTGCCCGACAACTTCGGATTGTGGATGACGTACCGCCGCTACTTCACCAACGCGGGCACAACCATTCTCGAGAAGGGCATCACCCCGGACGTGATCGCCGAAGAACCGAATGTGGAATTCGGTGAGAGCGCGCCGAGCGTTGATGACATACGCGTGAAGGCAATTGAGCGGTTGAAAGCCGCGAAATCGTCGTAAACTTTAGTCATGAACAAACAAGAGCTCGTTGCAAAGATTGCAAAAGACTGTGGCATGTCCAAGGCCGGCGCCGCTGCCGCCCTGGAATCGATGATCGACGGCATCGTCAAGACGCTCAAGAAGAGCCAGACGATCACGTTCGTCGGCTTCGGCACCTTCAAGACGTCGATCCGCAAGGCGCGTCTCGGCCGGAACCCCCAGACGGGTGGCACGGTCAAGATCCCGAAGCGTCGCGTCGCGCGCTTCACCGCAGGCAAAGGTCTCAAAGAGACCCTGAACTAGAAGCTGTTATCTGGTTATTGGGGCCGCCGGGCAATCCGGCGGCCCTTTTTCGTGAGGCCTGCGGTATACTTCTCATTCGTATTTGGCGCGATGTTCGCGACAGATAGGCGCGTAGCTCAGCTGGTTAGAGCGCCTGCTTGACATGCAGGAGGTCCGCG
>CAYHEX010000183.1:0-9122 GCA_964355365.1 uncultured Solibacteraceae bacterium
AGCAATCTCCAGTGCTGAGCTGGTACTCGCACGCATTCGCGCCGTTGGCTGCGCAAAGGGCGTGACAAGCGTCCCCGCTCGGTTGGAACGCCGGCGTTCCGTGGCCGTAATTCGAGCATCCCCGAACGGCGGATGAAGCCGTCAGTAGTGTACCGCCCGGATAAGAAGTTGGCGGTAGCGGTGGCGGTGGCGGACTTACTGGACGCGGTGCAATGTGGATTCGATTGACCAGGGCGTCGTCGATTTGGTCGAGCATTTCCTTGGTCTCACGCGTGTGCGGAGGGCCGCCAAGGTGGACGACGGGCAGATTGAGACCGCCTGGAAACTCGGCGCTCCACCGAGGCACGATGCCGTCGTTCTCCGCGCATAGGCCAAGATAAAACGGCTCTTGAGGCGGAGCAAATGAGACCATCTTGCACCAATTGACGTCAAGCCAGATTAGCTCGAACGCCCCATCCATCAGCATTTCGCCGGCCTGGGTCGCTTTTGGTACTTCGAAGGTCGAGGAGCTGCCGGCGTTGAGGCCAAGCTGAAACAAGATCGCACCGGCTTGTTGAATAGTGTTCCCAAGCATTGCGGCGTCCGAGGGATCCATAAAGAGCCGAAACGCCAGTCCGTTTATGGGAACTGAAGATTGAATACCAATCCGAGCGGGCACCTCGCTGGACTCTCGCGCGAGATTGGCCGGACTATTCAGCCCGGACAGAAAAGCAGAACCCGGCTGCATGTCGTAGAGGACAGGCTTGTCCGCAAACTCGTTGTTGCCGAGATTGGTGACCCAGCTGTCGAGGGCTGACGCAGCCCAGAAGGTAAGGAGATCGGCCGGTTGCCACAGTTGCACAAGTAGTGACCAGAATCCTTCATAGGGATACACGTTTGAGAGCTCTGCAATTGCGTCATAACCGCCCACGATTCGATAAATGGCGGTAATGATTCGGTGCGCAAACGGCACGACGTTCTTCACGGCCGGCGCTCCGGCGTGAGGCGAGCCCACTGTCACAATTCCCTGAACAGGGCGCAACCGGCTCCACTCCCTCGCAACGATTCCGCCGTTGCTGTGTCCTACAACAACTGTCGAAGCCGACAGCGATCCACGTTGCAGCTGCAAGTCGGCCGCCTGGTCCGCATATGGACGCCTCCAAAGCAATTCCGGAACGTACGTATCGATATGCAGCTGGGGTCCGAAGCGCGCCGCCGCGTCGGCCCATGTAGACGGGCCGGAGATGAACCCATGCAGAAAAACAACCGGAACCGATGCCGACTGGGCGGGCAACGCTATGCGCCAAATCGCAATCATTGCCAGCGCGAGTGCAGCGACGCGATATTTGTGCCGAATCATCGCCCGCCTCCGCCCGAACCTAGTCGAAAGTTCTTTAGTTCGAGTTCAAACACCGTGCGGGACTGTCCGTCAGACGCCAGGCGCTCCGTCCGGCTCTTCGTACGGAAAAGGCGACCTGTGGCTTCTGGTTGGTAGGAATAGGTTGAATGCGAAATCAAACGCCCGTGGTCGAGGGTGTTAGCTTCGAGCACTACACCCAAATTCGGATCAACAAGCAGCTCGTTCGTTTCCTCACCATCATTCGCCACAAAACGCAGAGACTCGCGCACGGTACCGGCCTCTCGCCTATGGTGGCGGCCAAGCGCAGCCAACCGCTGCGGGCCCTGCTCCATCCGCAGGACTGCGTCCTTGAGCCACGCTGCTCCGGGCGTTTCGCTCCTGTTCGGACGGCCAGCCGCTGGCGGCTGAAAGCCAGCGGACCTTAGAAGGTCGATGGGCCCTCGCCCTGATTTCAGCAAGCGCTCTCTCAAGGGGGCAAGGTCCGGCATCGTCATTTCGCGTCCGGCCGCGTCGGTCATGACGAGCTTGCCGCTCCCGTCATCCTCGATTCGGGCACCATCGAGCAACGACGGCACATCCACGTAGACTCCCTTCGGCAGATCGGTCCGCACGGCCGCAGGCAACATCGTGAATTGGGTCACCCAACGGCCACGCTTGCGAAGGCGCTCGAAGTGAATTATCCGCTCGCCGATTGGCACCGACCTGCCGTCGACCCCGAGCGCTGTCTTTCGAACACTGATGTCAGTAGAAAATGCTTCAACGCCATCCTGCGCAGCAGGATCAGCATTGAGAACGAGCAAAGCCAGAACTACGGCAATACAAAGACCTGCCAGAGTCGTTGTGTTCTTCACTGAGGTGTCTCCCGCGCGTGGAAACTACGGCAGCACCACGAGACTGTCAATGGAATTCTCGGGAATTTCCGCAGAGGGCAACTAATCCCGGACGGCACTTGAATTGACGCACGCGACTTTACTAGCGCGAGGGCGAGACCATACGACGTGGCGTTTCGCGGTCGAGCGGTGGCCGCGTATGAAGCGGGCGAGGGCGGATATCTCGAGCTGGCCGCACTCTTTGGCATTGGGTATCGCACATTGGAACGCTGGGTGGCGTTGTACCGCGCGACGGATTCGGTCGCACCACGGCCACGCGGTGGCGGGTGGGAATCGCCGATTGATGTGGTCGTGCTCCACGCCGTCGTGCGCGAGCGTCCCGATCGCACCTGCGACGAGTTCTGCCGCGCATACAACCGGCGCGTGGGGCGCGCGCAGCGGACCAACGAGACGAGCTTTCGTCGGGCGATGGCTCGCGCAGGATATGTGCTCAAAAAAAACGGCCGCGCCCAAGTGAACAGGACCGACCCGACGTTCAGATCAAACGGACCGCGTTCCGTCGCTGGATGAAGACGATCGACATGCGCCACTTGGTCACCCTCGACGAAGCCGGCGTGAATATCGCGATGGGCCGCTCGCATGCGTGGGTCCAACGCCGGAAGGAATATGTCGAACCTCGACCGCGCAATTGGGGCGACAACCTGACACTGATCGGGGCCATTCACCCCAGCGGCTGGGTCACCCTCGGCACCTGCTGGCGCGCCATGAAGGCCAAGACCTTCATCCACTGGGTACGCACCCGATTGGCGCCGCGCCTCCGGCGCGGCGATGTCGTGCTGCTGGATAACTTGAAAGCGCACAAGGCCCTCGCCGTGCAACGTCTCATTCAGGCCCGTGGGGCCACGGTGCACTTTCTGCCCCCGTACTCGCCGGACTTCAACCCAATCGAAGCGGCGTGGGGGCTCGTGAAGAAACGGATCCGCACCCACGCGCCACGTACGACCACCGCGCTGCGACGCATCGCCCGCAATGCCCGCCACGTCGTGCGTCCGCATCACTGTCGCCACTGGTTTCAGCATGCTGGGTACGTCAATTCAAGTGCCGTCCGGGATTAACCACCCGTGTCATGGGTGAAAGCGCCAGAATTTGTTGGAGTTTTCGACGGTCTTGGGCGCAGCGTAACGAGACCAACACTCTGGGAGAATGCGACCAGCCTGCGAGAGGTTTCGTGCGGAATGGACAAATTGTGCTGATGACAGTCTGCTGGTCGGCGAGCCGAATCTCGCGCACGGTGAGCCCGGGCGCGTAAGAGCGCGGTGATCTTGTCGTCGAAGCCAGTGAAGCGTCTCGAGTGCTTCGGAATCAAGACAGGCAAACGTGCCGCGGCGATCGGGCGGGATCGCGAGTGGCACGGCCCCCTGGTCGGTCATGACCGCTTTCGCGCTGGTGCCATTGTGATGATTGGCTGGCGCGTCGGGCGCGGCCGCTGCCTGTGTCAGGTGATGCTGCAACTCAGCGCCCAGCGCCCGCTCCAACATCGCATTCTTAGACCGCTGCCTCCACGTCGGCGGCTTCAACGATGCCCGGCGGGGCACAGGGATCGAGCACCGCATCGGGCACCGGAGCCCACGGCGGATGAGGCAGAGACGGTTTCTAGGGACGGGCCATGGAGACTCCCCATGCTAAGAGCCTCCACACGAGAATCCGGACAGCCCCCCGGCGAGGTCGTCAACTGCTACGCGAGGCTCTACAAGAGCACATTACGTCCACACCAAGTGGTGCTCGAGGCTGTCGGTTTTCTCGAACCGCCAGCTTCGGCGGGCTGTTCACTGGTTTGGCGGGCGGTCCAACTTTATTGGTAGCGATACGGGGATTCGAACCCCGGTTCTGTGGTTGAGAACCACATGTCCTAACCCCTAGACGATATCGCCACAAGAGGCCTGAATCTCACATGGTAGCATGAGAACTTCGTTCATTCCTATGCGCCATCCACTCCTGATTCCTGTCGTGTGTGCCGCGCTGGCAGGCGCCGCGTGCAACTCGGAACCACCGGCATCGTCTCAGCCCCCCAGCAAGAAGGTGGACCCGGCCACGACCGGCTCGCTGACAGGCCGCGTGACGTTCTCAGGCACCCCACCGGCGGCGGAGATGATGCAGATCAATGAGGATCCGATCTGCCAGCAGGCGCTCGGCCGCAACCCCAAGAGCGAGGCCGTGCTGGTTGCGGCAGACGGCGGCGTCCAGAACGCGTTTGTCTACATCAAGGACGCGCTGACCGAATACGCGTTCGATCCGCCGACCGCCGCTGTGATGCTCGACCAGAAAGGTTGCCACTACACGCCGCGGGTCTTTGGTGTGCGCGTGGGCCAGACCGTCGATATCGCCAATAGCGATCCCACGCTGCACAACGTGCATGCGTTGCCGATGAACAACGCCGAGTTCAACGTGGGCCAACCCGTGCAGGGCACCCACATGACACAGGTGTTCAACGCGCCGGAAGTGATGGTGCGCTTCAAGTGCGACGTCCACAACTGGATGAACGCCTACGGCGGCGTCGTCTCACACCCGTTCTTCGCAGTCACCGGCGCGGACGGTTCGTTCTCGATCACAGGCCTGCCCTCCGGCGAATACACACTCGCCGTCTGGCACGAGAAGCTCGGGGCCTCCTCGCTTCCGGTGACGATCGGCGCCCGCCAGGCCGAGACCGCGAATTTTGTGCTCACCGCCGCGAAGTGAAACACGTCGATGAATGACCTGCTCGTTCTCACCAAAGTCCGCCTCAACTCCCTCGTTGTCTTCACCACCGCCGGCGGGTACTACATGGGCGCGGTCGGACCCATTCACCCCTGGTTGATGGTGAACGCCTGCATCGGCACCGCCCTGGTCGCCAGCGGCGCCGCCGCACTCAATCAGATTCACGAACGCGAGCTCGACGGGCTGATGGAACGCACGCGCAACCGGCCGATGGTGCAGGGCCGACTCGGTGTCGGCCGCGCCAACGTCGTCGCCTACGGATTGGCCGGGCTCGGCGCCCTGATGCTGTGGATCGGCGCGAACCCGCTGGCCGCGGCGCTCGCCGTGGCCACCCTCGTGCTCTACGTCACGATCTACACGCCGCTGAAGACGCGGACGTCGCTCGCCACCGTCGTGGGCGCGGTGCCCGGCGCGCTGCCGCCGATGATCGGCTGGGCCGCCTCGCGCGGATCGGTCGAGTTCGTGTCGTGGTCGCTGTTCCTGATCATGTTCCTGTGGCAGTTGCCGCACTTCCTCGCCATCGCGTGGATGTATCGCGAAGACTACGCGCGCGCCAAGATGCCGATGCTGCCCGTGATCGACACTGACGGCGCGATGACCGGACGCCAGGCCGTGGTGTACGCGGCCGCGCTCGTGCCGGCCAGCGTGCTGCCCATGCTCTTCGGCCTCGCCGGCCGCTCCTATGGCATCGGCGCGCTGATCCTCGGCCTGTTCCTCTCAATCGTGGCGATGATGTTCGCGTTCAACCGCTCGCGCGACAACGCGCGCATGCTGTTTCTGTCCTCGATCACGTACCTGCCGCTGCTCCTCATCCTCATGTCCTGGAGCCGCCGCTGATGCTGCATATCGCAGACCTGCCGGCCCTCAACGCCACGCTGAACGGCTGCTCGGCCGTCCTGCTGGTCCTCGCGTTCGTCTTCATCAAGCGCGGCAAGGTCACGTGGCACAAACGCACGATGCTGGCCGCGGTCGCCACATCCGCGATGTTCCTGACGTCGTACCTCATCTACCACGCGAATGTCGGATCCAAGCCCTACGACGGCGTGGGGATGATGCGTACGCTCTACTTCGCGATCCTGATCCCCCACGTAATCCTCGCCGCCGTCATCCTGCCGATGCAGTTCATCACGCTGTGGCGCGGCCTGAAGATGGACATGACGCGCCACCGCAAGATCGCTAGAATCACGCTTCCTCTATGGCTCTATGTTTCGGTGACAGGCGTGATCGTGTACGCCATGCTGTACTGGTGAGGTCCCACGTGCCCGGCTCGACGATGATTCGCGCGCTGATCGTGACAGCGATCGCCGTGTGGCCGCTCGCTGGATGCGGCTCGGCGCCTCCAACGGGTCCGACGACGCCCAGTGCGACGCTCGCGGTCTCTGCGGTGACGCCGGTCACGGGCAGCACCGCCGGCGGCACCACGATCACGATTGCCGGCACCGCATTCACCAGCGACGCCACGGTGACGGTCGGCGGCACAGCGGCAACCGCCGTGACACTGTCGGGGTCCACATCTCTGACCGCCGTCACGCCGGCCCATAGCGCCGGCGCCGGGTCGGTCATCGTCACCGCCGGCGGCAAGACCGCCACGGCGGCCACCGGCTTCACATTTGTCGCGCCCTCCGGCGCCAATCTGCCGCCGGCCATCACCAACGTGCGCAGCACAGGGACGCGGCCGAATCAGGCGTCGGGATTCGCAGACATTGGCGAAACGATTACGTTGTCGGCCACCGTCACGGATGTGGAGACGGCCGCCTCAGGCCTGACGTTCGGATGGACCGTGCCGCAAGGCACCGTGACCGGCACGGGCTCCACCGCAACATGGACACTGCCCGCCATCGTGGCCGGCACGCCGACCACCCTGACCGCAACGCTGACCGTCACCGAGACCTACACCGAGAGCGGCGTGTCCCATCGGAATGTCAGCACGGGCGTGCTCCCTGTGTCGGTGCACGACTCGCAGAACGAGATCCTGAACATGGGTCAGGATTTTCTCGAACTCTTCTCACAGTCGCAGTACACCGCCGACCAGGTGCTGCATAACTTTTCAACGACGTGCGACGGAGGTGGCGGACGCGCGGATGAATACAGCGACGTCGTGGACAACCGCACCTACTATCTCGAACTCCCTGGCTGGACCGTCGCGAAGGTGCCGCCCGCCACGTTCAATTTCGCCGGACGATGCGCGTTCAGAAACCGGAGAGCCGACGCGTGCGCGCGGTTCTCGGTGCATTGGTACGACCGGCTGATCCGAACGGATCCCGACGATCCGACGCGCCCCGTTGGATCGCTCGGCGAGACCTCGGGCATCGACTACGTCACCGCGGTGCTCGAGGGCGACCGCTGGCGGTTGTGCCACAGCGATTACAGCGCCAACGAACGGCCGGAGTTCCTGACGGGCTTTGCGAAGATGCTCTTCCGTAAGCACGGCGGAGATCCGCCGCTGCTGCGCGGTGGGCTAATCGAGCGCTGACGAGGGGGCCATCACGTTGACGGCACGCGGCTCAACGACACGCGTGCCTTCAGCCGCGAACATGCGCGGGCAACGCACGCGAACCGCCGCCGGCTCCACCACCACCTGAAACACACGGCCGGCGCCCAGGTCCTCGCCGTCGCCGTACGCCATCACCTCGCGCTCGAACTCCAGCGTGGTCTCGCTCACACGTTGCCAGGTGAGTTCGCCTTTGCGCAGCTTACGGTCCAGAGACAACGCCAATAGCGTCCGCGTGAGCCGCACGCGGCCGCCGCGCAGTGTGGCCACTTCGCAGAGACCATCGTCGACCAGCGAGCCCGACGGCAGACGTAGATTTCCTCCGAGCCGCGGCATGTTCGCGACGAATACGCCGGCGACCGGATCCCCGCCGCGCGTCGCAATCACCTGCGCGGCCGCAAGGCGATACACCATCGACCCGAGCCACGGACGTCGCGCCTTCATCCGATTGGCGATGTAGGCCGCTTCAGCAATCGCGCAGAAGATGCCGGCGGTGAAGACGCGGCGGCCGTTGAATCGAATCACGTCGATGTCGCGATACGTCTCGGTGAGGAGCGCGCGCGCCGCCGCCTCGGGATCGGCGGGCACGTGCAGATGAAACGCCAGGTCGTTGCCCGTGCCGACGGGGAGAATGCCGAGATGACTCTCAACCGATCGCAGGCCGTTGACCACCCGATGCACCGTGCCGTCGCCGCCGGCCGCCACGATGAGCGCCACGCCGCGTTCTTCGGCGGCACGCGCCGCGGCCGTCGTGCCATCGGCTGAATCGGCCACGACGTAGTCCACCGGGCCGAGCGCAGACAAGATCCGCGTCACCGGCTCACGCCACGCCGGCTGGTGATAGCCGGCGGTGGGATTCGCGATGATCAGTACAGCAGGTACTTGGCCCGTAACAGCCTCCACCGCGCTTCCGCGCCGCTCCATCCTGCCGCAATTGCGGCCGGGTCATCGCCGGCCTTGATCTTCGCGATGTCAGCGGCCGAGCCGAAGAGTCGCAGATTCGAGTCCATCAGGAATTTGTCGGGCGCGATCTTCGTCAACGCGGAGGCGAGTTCGACGCCGAGCCGTGTCGGCCGCACCGCCGCCCGATCGGTGACGACGATGAAGACACCTTCACATTTCTCGTTGGCGAAGTTGCTGGAGGTTGGCGTGAACGTCACCGGGTAGAAGCGAAGGCCCGCCAGACGCCGCGCGTTGAGCGCTTCGGCGAGCTGCTGCCCGTTGATCCATGGCGCGCCGATCTGCTCGAACGGCGTGTCGGTGCCGCGTCCCACCGAGATCTTCGCGTACTCGATCGAGCCGACACCCGGATACAGGATGGCCTGATAGAGGTTGCGCATGTTCGGCGACGGGTTGATCCAACTCAGTCCCGTCTCGTCGTACCACGCGTCGCGACGCCAGTGCTTCATCGCGATCACAGTGAGATCAGCATTGATCTTCTTCTCCGCGTTGAAGAGCTTCGCGAGTTCGCCGAGCGTCATGCCGTGGCGAATCGGCATGCCGGGGAAGTACCCGACAAACGACGTGCTCGCCGCGTCGAGTCCCGGCCCGTCGATGCCGACGCCGCCGATCGGGTTCGGGCGATCCAGCACAAACACTTTCTTCTGGTGAGCTGCCGCTTCTTCAAGGACGTAAGCCAGGGTCGACGCGTACGTGTAGAAGCGTGCCCCGATGTCCTGCAGGTCGATCACGATCGCGTCGATGTCGG
>CAYHEX010000184.1:0-9105 GCA_964355365.1 uncultured Solibacteraceae bacterium
CGGCGTTGTACTTCGTCGCCGTCGCAAGTCCACCCATCACGCCGGCCAGCACGAACGAACGCCGACGTCCGGTGAGGTGCCCATCCATCAACCACATCGTGGACAGCACGATGAAGAACGTCATCATGGCGTCGGTCGTGCCGAAGTGCGAGTCGCGCACGTGGATGAACGCCAGCGCCATGAAGAACGCCGCCACGAGCGCCGTCTGCCGGTCCCAGAGCCGCCGCGCCGTGCCAAACACGGCGAGCACGGTCAGCGATCCCAGCGTGGCCGACAGCACACGATTGATCAGGAAGAACGGCTCCCAGTGCAGCGGCCAACTGCGCACCAGATCGGCCACCGACCCGAACCAACCCTGAATCAGGCCAACGAGGTAGTAGCAGAGGTAAAGGCCCGTGGACACCCACATGTAGAGCCAGGGGTAGTCGAAGAAGTTGGGTCTAAGGTCGCCCGCGAGGAACTTGCGCGTGACGTCAATGATCTGCGTTTCGTCGGGCCGGGCCTGCGTGTGCGGCAATCCGAAGCCGATGCCCCAAAAACGAACGCCGGCCGCCAGGAGAACGATGGCGACCAGGGCGATCGAGCGCAGTGGACGATGGTCGGCGCGCCCGGCGGCGCGGCTGTCTGGCACGGCACCTATTATCGCTGCTAGTACCGGATCCGCGTCAGCGTCTTTGTGGCCGGCACCCAGATGAACAGGTTGTCGTACTCGTTGTCGCCGATTGTAACGTCCGGTCCACCGAGCGCTTTGATGATCGCGGGCACCGTATTGGAGTGGCCCACCACGAAGACGGTATCGGCGGCCTTCGCCTTGATCGCCTCCGCGACGACCGCGGCCTGCGAGGCCGCGATGACCTCGGGCGCGAGTTTCAACTTCGCAGCCAGCGGCGCCGCCGTGTCTTTCGTGCGGCGCAACTCCGTCGTGAACATGGCCGTGATGTTCGCGTCGGCCAGCATCGCCAGCAGTTTCTGCGCGCGCGCCTCACCCGCGGCCGACAGCGGCGGATCGGCCGGTGTACCCGCGGCCGTCGCCATCGCGGCCGCGCCGTCCGCGCGTTCGGCGTGGCGCGTGAGGATCACCATCTTCTGTGCGGAGGCGAGCGCGGGGATCAGGGTCATGGCCAGGGCGGTTCCAGCGATTAGTTTTTTCATGGGGTTCTTCATGGGAGAGGTCATCGTTTGCCGGCCTTGGCGAGGAAGAACAACACGGCGCCGATCGTCAGCGCAATGGCGCCGGACTGCCGTTGCACCGTCGTGGCGCCGACGAGGATGGCCACGCACACCGCCAGCGCCACAACGGGCACGACGGGGCCACCGGGCACGGTGAAGGCCGCGCGACTGCTGCGGCGCAGCCACAGCACGGCGGCCGCCGTGCTGACATAGACGACGAGGCGCGCGACGGCGCTGACGGTGGCCATCGACGCAAACGTGCCGGAGAGCGCGAGCACCAGCGTCACCAGCGACGTCAGCACGATCGCCACCACGGGCGTGCGAAACGACGGATGTAACCAGCCGAAGAACGCCGGCAGGTCGCCCTGCTCGGCCAGGCCCAGCAGACTGCGCGAGCCCGACAGCGCCGAGCCCATGTTGTTCCCGGTCGTCGACACCGTCGCGCCCACCGTCAGGAGCAACGCGCCCCACCCGCCCATGAACAGGAGCGCGGCATCGGCGAGCGGCGTCTTTGACGTCGCGAGGCCCGGCAACGTGCCGACCGCGACCAGTTGCGCCAGCGTCATCACGAGGCCGGTGACGACGATCGTCATGATCATCGCGAACGGCACCGCGCGACGCGGGTCCTTCGCTTCGCCGGCCGGCACGGGCACGACTTCGTAGCCGCCGTACGCGAAGATCAGATAGAGCGCGGGCGCGGAGATCGGATGCGACAGCAGGGGTGCGCCCGGCACGAGCGATCCCCAGGCGACGTGCGGCAGGCCCAGCAGGATGAACAGCGTCAGCGGCACGAGCTTGCCAACCGTGAGCGCGTTGACGACCCACGCGCTCAGCTTGATGCCGCGCATGTTGACCGCCGTCAACGTGAGGATGATGCCGCTGATGAGCACGTAGCGCGTCGTCCCGGCGCGCAGCAGCGGCCAGTAGTAGCCGAGGGCATCAGCGAGGCCGTTGACGACCGACGCCCAGCTCGTGACCCGCACGACCCACAACATCCAGCCCACTTCGAAACCGGCGAATCGGCCGAACGCGTGGTGCGCGTAGAGTGCGGCGCCGCCCGTCCCTTCGAATCGCGAGCCGGCTTCCGCGAAGCACAGCGCGACGCACATCGCGAGGACGCCGACCGACGCGACGGCCCAGATGCTCCAGTTGCCGAGTTGCGCGAACACCAGCGCGGGCATCAGAAACACCGCGCCGCCGAGCACCTGATTCACGCCGAGCGCGGTCAGGTCCCATTTGGTGAGTTCGCGGCGCAGGCCGGAGTCAGACATGGAGAGAGGTTTGTATCACGAGGGTCTTGAAATGAAATCGGGAATCAATTGGGAGATTCTCCGCAATTGATTCCCGATTTCATTTCCCGAGCGGTGTCTCGGTCTTCCGGCGGGGATGGAAGAACGGCGTGTCGACGACGGTGGCGCCGACGTAGTGCCGGACGGCGTCAACGGTGTGCTCGATCTCAACGCGTGAACCGGCCGCGCTGTTCGCGGCATCCACCGTGGCGAGGCCGATCATCTTCTTGAGAATCGGCGACCATGTTGATGACGTCATGCGGCCGATCTGGCGGCCGCCAGCCCGTACGGGCACGGCAACGCGCGAGGCGGTGGCGTTCGCGAGCGGCGGCAAACCGACCGCGTCGTACAGCCGTTCCACGTCCGGCCAATGCACCTGAAGGCCCACGATGCGCTTGCGCGATCCGCGCGTGTGCTCAGCGACCAATGCGTCGCGGCCGATGAAGCGCTCTTTGTTGAAATCCACGAGCCGCCTGAGCCCCATCTCGAGCGGTGTGTAGAGTTGCGCCGCAGTGAGCGCCTTCTTCGCGCTGAAGAAATCGACGTCGATGAGCAGCAGCCCGGCTTCGATCCGCGCCACGTCCAACGCCAACAGACCGACCGGCTTGAGACCGTGGTCCGCGCCGGCCGCCACGATCGCGTCCCAGACCTGCGGCGCATCCTCGCGATTCATCCACACTTCGTAGCCGAGATCACCCGTGAACCCTGTGCGCGAGATGTCAACATTCGCGCCGGCGATCACACCCGCGGTCACGCGGAAATACTTCAGCGCGTCGATACTCATGCCGGCGGCCACGCCGGCGCTCATGCCGGCGGCCTTCAGCACCGCCGCCGACGTGGGTCCCTGGAGGGCGAGCGCAGCGATCTGCTCGGAGACGTCGTCGATCTGCACGTCGAGCCCGGTGGCGTTCTGACGGAACCACCGCAGATTCGGCTCGGCTGCCGTCCAGCGGAATCGTTGCTCCGACAACCGGCTGACCGTGCCGTCGTCAATAACCTGTCCATGCTCGTTGCACCACGGCGTGTAGATGACCTGCCCCACATCCAGCCGCAACGCGTCGCGCGTGATGATGCGGTCAACGAGCGTCGCAGCATCCGGACCGGTGACGATGTACTTGAAGAGCGGCGAGACGTCGATGAGTCCCGCGCCGTTACGGATGGCGTTGTACTCGTGCTCGTGATGCGGCTCGTACGAGCTGACCGCGTAATAGCCCGCCCAGTCGCGGTAGCTCAGGCTCTCGCAGAGCAGCAGGGTCTTCTCGTGAAACGCGGTCCCGATGGGCATGACAAGCACATTGTAAGGTCAGTCGTGGTGGGACGCGCCGAGGCGGCTCACCAACTCCGCACCGTATTCAGCCAGACGGGCCACGGCCTCGGGTGTGACATGTGCCCGCTGCCAGGTCAGCGTGAGGCCCTCAGCGTCCCACAGGAAGGCGGCGCGATCGTCCCGTCCGCTGAGTAGCCAGTCGCGGGCCGCCGGCGTGAACGGCTGCAGCAGTTCCGGCCGATCGGCGAAAGCGACAAACGTCGATCCGAAATCGTCGGAGGGCAACGGCAGACGCTGCTCCGGCGCCAACGCGAGTGCGTCGGCACGGGCATTGCCAAAGTTGCCGCGGATGTACACCTGAAGCGCGGCCCAGGCCGCCTTCGACGCCAGCCCGCTCAGGAAGCCTCCGGCCGCGTTCGCCGGGACCGGCGGCACGGGCACGCCGGGAGGGAGAGTCATCAGCAAGAGCGTGCCCAAACCAGGTCGGCACTCGGTCGCAGTCCAGCGGGTGTAACTGAGCGATGTCCGCCGACGGGTGGCCAGGCCGTCATCAACCTCTGACGCGAGATTTGCGACTTCGGCCATCCATGGCACACCGCGGGTCGTGCCGCTGAAGTGGCGGGTGCCCTCGACCACTCCGCCGACCTCGTCGCTCGACGGCGCGGCGTAGCCCATGTCGTGTTCGCGCGCGTCGGCGGTGTTCAGTGCGACCTGCGCATCGCGGCGCTGTTTCGCGCCGCGTGATGCGAAGTAGAAGATGACCGCGGAGGCCACAGCCAACGGCCAGAGTTGTGACAGCAAAGCAGACAACGAAAACCCCATGCTCACCTCGAGGAGCTCGCAGTATCGACGGTGTCGGGGAGTTGGTCAACCGCGGCGACGGCCGCTGCACCGAGGTCAGCCACGACGGTCTGCACGCGGTGGACGAGTCGCCGGAGGCCCTCAGTTCTGCGATCAGCGCGGATGCTGGCAGAAGCTCAACGTCCGCGAGTGGCGCTGATGTTGCTGTAGACTTCGGCCTGGTTCACGGAGCAAAGGAGCAATCGGTGACACATCGAATGATCGTGATGCTGGGCAGCGCCCTGGTGGTTGTGTTCGCGGCCAGCCTGCCGGCGCAAACGCCCAAGGACAATCCCAAGTGCGAAGCCAATCCGGTGTTCAACCGCTTTGCCGGAGAGGTGATGGGGAGCTGCGAGCGCGCCCGCTTCAAGTCGCTCGACCTGTGGCAATGGGCGAAGCCCAACGATCCGAAGTCCGGTGCTCGCGCGCTGAAGGTCGAGGGCGAGTACTGGTACTACTTCAATGGCATCGAGAAGGACAGTCAGGGCCGTTTCCCCGGAAAGCTGGAGGTGCAACGGAACTTCGAGAACGCGGTGCGCCAGGCCAAGGGTGACATCTTGTCCATCGACTCCAGTTCGGTCTACTACCGCATTCGCAAGGGCAACGACGAATTCTGGGGCCAGGCGGGGTGCGGACGCGGCGGCGACGATTGCTCGGCGATCATGCACAAAATTATCCGCGTCTCCGCGATGGAGCAGTCGGTGGTGGTGTCGGCCGAACAGATCGCCAAGGCCATGGGCGCCGAAGGCAAGGTCGTGTTCTACGGCATCTACTTCGACACCGACAAGGCGACGCTGAAAGCCGAGTCGGCACCGACGCTGACCGAAATGGCGAAGTGGCTCAAAACCAATGCGACCGCCAAGGTGTTCATCGTTGGCCACACCGATATGCAGGGAGCGGTGGAACGCAACCGGACACTGTCGCGCGATCGTGCCGCGTCGGTGATTGCGGCGCTGGTGAAGGAGCATGGGATTGCGATCGATCGGCTGACCGCCGACGGCGTGGGGCCGCTCGCGCCCGCGGCGAGCAACGTTGACGAAGCCGGCCGGGCGAAGAACCGCCGCGTGGAAATGGTGCTCCGCTAGTTCTCCTGCGCGCGTTCCCGCGGCAGCCTGAGTATTGACGCCGACAGTAGTCACGCTTGGCATAATCGTATGTTATTTTGTATAGTTAGACATACAGAATAACATTTAATATTGTCGTGTATGTATATCAAAAGAAGCGCAGAAACGCTGCTCTCAGCCATCCTGTCCAGTGGCAAGGTGGGCGTGATCCTCGGCGCTCGTCAGGTGGGCAAGACGACGATGGTGGAGAGAGTGCTGGCGGGCCGGCCAGCCGTGTTCCTCAATTTCGATATTGATGTGGACAAGGCGCGGTTCATCGGGGCGGCGGCCCTGTCGCCGGTCGACGCACTACGATCGCTCGGCAACCCGGCGGTATTGGTCATTGATGAAGCGCAACGACTGGCTGATACCTCGCGCATCGTCAAGGGCTGGTATGACGCGCGCGTGCCGACAACGTTCCTGCTGCTCGGTTCTTCGTCACTGCACCTGATCGATCAGGCGGCCGAGAGTTTGACGGGCCGCAACCGAAAGCTGGTGCTACCGCCGCTGTTGTTTGCCGAGACGCTTGGTGCTCAACCGTGGGCGGCGCCGGATGCCACACCGGCGCATCTGGTGAAACAGTTTGGGCCGCAAGTGCGCACGGTGCTGATGCAGCGCCTGGCGTTTGGCAGCTATCCCGAGGTCGTCACCAGCGATCAACCCACCCAGTTGTTGCGCGAGCTCGCGTCAGACTATTTGTGGAAGGACGTGCTGCAGGCGGGCCTGGTCAAGACACCGGACCTCATCAAGCGGTTGCTGCTGTTACTGGCGCACCAGGCGGGCTCAGAGGTGTCGGTCAATGAGCTGGCGACACAACTGCAGATGGCGCGACCGACGGTGGAGCGTTATCTTGCGTTGTTGGAGCAGACGTTCGTCATCTTCAGGCTGCCCTCGTTCAGCACGAACCCGCGCAAAGAGATTGCGAAGAGCCAGAAAGTGTTCTTCTGGGACACCGGCGTGCGCAACGCGTTGCTGAACGCGTTTTCCACTGACGAGATGCGACCCGACATTGGCTCGCTGTGGGAGAACTGGGTGATTGCCGAGGTCGCCAAGCGCAATGCGCTGCTCGGATCTCCGGCAGAGCTCTTTTTCTGGCGTTCACGCGCGCAGTCGGAGGTCGACCTGGTGGTCAAGCAGTCGAGCGGTATCCGCGCGTTCGAGGCGAAGTGGACGCCGGGTCGATCGAGCGGTCGTGCGTTCAAGGATGCGTATGGCGTGCAGGTCGAGACCATCGACCGCACAAATCCATTTGCAGTGGACGTGTTCTAAATGAGGGCGTGTGCATCGCCTCTGTCAGCCCCTCATGTCCTCGTGGATTTCCCTGCAGACGTGGTCGGCTCCCGCGGCGCGTAACCCTCGCGCGCGCATAACGCCGACCGAGCGGCTCAGGGCGCGCCCTTGTGCCGATTGACATGCGGGAGGACAATGCCAACGATCGTCCTGTGGGAGGTTCCATGCCCTCGTCGCGTTTTACGCCTCTGCCGCTTCTGGCGGCGTTCGTCGTCACCCTGTGCGTGTCTCCGGGCCCGCGGGTGTCCGCCGAGCAGACATCGACCGCCCCCAGAGAACAGAACGTCGACGTTCAGGGCTACGCCGAATGGCGACACGGCGACGACCTGATCGTGGACGGCCAGCGCGTGAACTGGACGGCCGGTGCCAGATTCAAGGGCGACAAGACGGCCACGAGTTTCGCCACGATTCCGCTCGGCTACGAAGTGAACGGTAAGGGTGTGCGGCAGTCCGACGGCCGCATCGTCGCGCGCGAGCTCGAAGCCAAACCGAACGGCGTCGCGCTGTTCGAGCCGGATCTCAGGCAGTCGATGGCCGATGTGGAACGCCAATGGCTCATGGCCGGCGCGGCGTTCCAGACGGACAGCGAGGGCAAAGAGCAGCAGATCGGCAGATTGCACACGACCGGCCCGGATGTCGATCGGGTTCGTCGCGTCGCGACGCGACTCACCCCTCGCTACCTCGATGCGAAGAACTTCCGCGTCTACGTGGTCGAGAACAAGGACTGGAACGCGTTTGCGGCTCCGAACGGCATGATCGTCGTGTACGACGCGCTTCTGCAGGCGACGACCGATGACGAGTTGGCGATCATCGTGGGGCACGAACTCGTCCACGCCACTCACGAGCACTCACGGAGAGAATTCAAGAAGAGCATGCTGGTGCAGCTTCTGGCGCTCGGGATCGTGGTGGGCACCGAGAAGATCGACAACACGAAGGCCCGTGCCGTGCTGCAGCTGGCCACCGTGTTCGGATTTGTGGCGTGGCAGAGCGGCTACAGTCGGGGCGCCGAGGATCAGGCCGATCGCGTCGGTCTGCGGTACGTGTACGAGGCCGGCTACAACGTCGGCACGGGACCGCGGCTGTGGCACCGGTTCGCGGAGAAGTACGGCAACGATAACGCGGTCGTGAACTTCTTCTTCGGCAGCCACTCGCGGTCGCTCACACGGGCCGCACACCTCGATGCGGAAATTGCGCTCAACTACTCAGGCCGTCGATAAGTTTCATCGGGCGATGCGGCGCTGCGACGCCCGTCGCCGCATCACTCACAGCCCGCACACAGCCGAATCTTGATCGTGAAGTCGCCGCGAGCGCCTGTGGCGTTGAGCTGCCGCGGAAACTCCGCCTGGACGATGCGCTTGTCGCCGCCGACCGTGATCGGAAAGGGCCGCTCGGCCATGCCGTTGGGGCCGATCGCGCGCATCAACTGCCAGTTCCCGCCCTGAAACACCACGTCGTAGGTCTGCACGAGCGGCACCGGCGACGCCATCGGGATCACGACCGCCGCCAGCTTGCCGGTGACGCGTCCGGCGTAGTCCACGCCGCCGGGTCTGATCTTCAGCGTCATCTGATTGCCGCGGACAAACCCTTCGATCGCCGCCACGAACGTCGCGCTCGATGTCTGCGCGGGTGTCGGATCGCTCGTCAGGTACTGGATCGATTGCGCGGGCCGGCCCGCGTAGAGCGTCCGCAGATTGTTGACGACCTTGAAGTTGGTGCCGCGCCCGGTGAGCGTGCCGCGAATCGGCTTGTCGGCGCCGCCCGTCGGCGCGGTTCTCGTGGCCGCGATCTCGACGTGTGCGGTCCAGTCGTTCATCAGTTGATAGAACGACTGGCCCTTGTCGAGCGCTTCGACCGACGTCGTGCCCGACCAGTCGCCCGTGTACTTGTCGCACTGGCGCGTGCTGTAGCCGCCGAGGCCGTTTTGCCCGGCCGCGCGATCGATCATGCGCTCGGCATCGCCGTAGGACGCTGCGGCGCCCGACGCCACGAGGCCATCCATCTTCGGCTTCATCGCCTGCCACGCGGCCACGACCGACTGCGCCGTGCCCTCTCCCCGCACCGGGCGCCCGTTGCTCACGTGGCTGAGCGCCCCGTCCGCGCCGTCGCCACCCGGCGTGACTCCCTGGCGCCGCCCCACATCGCTGCC
>CAYHEX010000185.1:0-9044 GCA_964355365.1 uncultured Solibacteraceae bacterium
GATCTGCAACTGACCGGCACCAAGCACGGCTGCGAGTTGGGCGAGTGCGGCGCTTGCGCCGTGCTCGTCAACGGCGAGCCGGTGCTGTCGTGCCTGGCGCTGGCCGTTGAAGCGACGGGCGCCGAGGTGACCACGATCGAGGGCATTACGGAGCACGGCCAGTTGCATCCGCTGCAGGACGCGTTCGCCGATCTCGGCGGCTCGCAGTGCGGCTACTGCTCGCCGGGCATCATCCTCACGGCGAAGGCGCTGCTCGACAAGAACCCGGACGCCACGAGCGACGAGATCAAGGAAGCGCTGTCGGGCAACCTCTGCCGATGTACGGGGTACCTCCAGATCATCGAGTCCGTGCAGCAGGCGGCGAAGCTCATGCGCGCTTCGTCACCCGCCGTCGCGGACCACACACCCTCGCTCGTAGTCGCGGACCTTCAGGTCCGCGAGAGGAAATAATGGCCGGCGTCATTGGCCGCCCGCGCCGCCGCACCGACGGCCGCGCGAAGGTCACAGGCCAAACGAAGTTCGCGGACGACATCATGCTGCCGCGGATGGTGTTCTGCCGGCTGCTGCGGTCGCCGCATCCGCACGCGAAGATTCTTGCGGTGGACACCTCACGGGCGTCCGCTCATCCCGGCGTTCTTCTCGTCCTCACCGGCAAAGAGTTTCCGATTCCCTACGGCGTGCTGCCGGTCAGCCACGACGAGCACGCGCTCTGTAACGACCGCGTGCGCCACGTCGGCGATCCCGTTGCCGCGGTCATTGCGCGCACGGAGACGATTGCCGGCGACGCGCTCGCGCTGATCGATGTCACGTACGAGTCACTGCGCACGTTCGCTACGCCGGAAGAGAGTCTGTCGAACCCCGAACCCCGCATTCACGAGTACGGCGATGACGGGAACATTCACAAAGCGGTGGCGATGCAGTTCGGCGACGTGGATGCGGCGATCGCGGGCGCTGATCACCAGTTCGACGACTACTTCTTCTTCGAGGGCAATACACATCTGCCGCTCGAGCAGCATGCGACTGTTGCGCTGAAGGATCCGGACGGCAAGCTGGTCGTCTACTCGAGCACGCAGACGCCGCATTATCTGCATCGCGCGCTCGCGAAGACGCTCGCGATGACGCCCGCGCATATCCGTGTGATCGCCACGCCGAACGGCGGCGGCTTCGGCGGCAAGAGCGACCCCTTCAACCACGAGATCGTCGTCGCCAAAGCGGCGCTGATGCTCGACCGTCCGGTGAAGGTCTCGCTCAACCGCGAGGAAGTGTTCTACTGCCATCGCGGTCGGCATCCCGTGCAGATGCGGTTCCGGGCGGGCGTGAACAACGACGGGCGCATGACCGGACTCGATTTGGAGACGTTGCTCGACGGAGGCGCGTACGGATCGTACGGCGTGGCCAGCACGTTCTACACGGGCGCGCTGCAGACGGTGACGTACGACATCCCGACGTATCGCTTTCGCGGCTGCCGCGTGTTCACGAACAAGCCGGCGTGCGGACCCAAGCGCGGGCACGGCACGCCGCAGGCGCGCTTCGGCCAGGAAGTGCAACTCGACAAGATCGCCGAGCGGCTCAACCTCGATCCGGCCGAGATGCGACTGAAGACCGTGGCGCCGGCCAACAGCCTCACCGCGAACTTTATGAAGATCGGCACGATCGGCCTCGCGGAGTGCATCCGCAAGGTGGTCGAGCGATCGGACTGGAAGAACAAGTTCAGGAAGCTGCCCTACGGACGTGGCATCGGCATCGCGTGCTCGTCGTACTTGTCCGGAGCAGGGCTCCCGATCAACTGGAACGATCTCCCCCACTCCGGCGTGCAGCTGAAGCTCGATCGCAGCGGCGGCGTCACGGCATTCTGCGGCGCCACGGAAATCGGGCAGGGCAGTGACGATGTGCTCGTGGCGTGCATCGCGGAAGTGCTCGGCCTCGAGACGTACGACATCCGCGCGGTCACCGGCGACACGGACCTCACGCCGGTCGATCTCGGTTCGTATTCGAGCCGCGTGACACTAATGATGGGCAACGCGGCGATTCAGGCCGCTGAACGTGCGCGAGAGCTACTCGCTGAGGGAGTCAGCACCAAGTTAAATATTCCGAAAGACCGGCTCGTGTTCGCCGACAAACGTGTCTTCGATTCTCAGGATCCGAACAGCGGCTGCACATTCCAGGAAGCCATCGTCTTCGCGGAAGCGAAGTTCGGCACGCTGGGGACGACGGGGTCGTATACGCCGCCGCGTCCGCCGGCGAAGTACAAAGGTGGCGGCGTGGGACCGACGCCGACGTATTCGTACACCGCGGCGATTGTCGAAGTGGAAGTGGATCCGGAGACGGGATGGCTGACGGTGCCGAAAGTGTGGATCGGTCACGACATCGGCCGCGCGCTCAACCCGACGCTCGTGCGCGGCCAGGTCGAAGGCGGCGTCTACATGGGTCTCGGCGAAGCGCTGATGGAAGAGTCCGCGTTCCGTCGTCTGCCCGCGAAGCTGTCGAACGCGCTCGTGCACAAGTTCCCGTCGATCCTTGAATACAAGAGCCTCACGAGCCTCGACATGCCGGAGATCTTCACGGATTTGATCGAGCATCCCGATCCGGCCGGGCCGTTTGGCGCGAAGGAAGTGGGGCAGGGGCCGTTGCTGCCGATCATGCCCGCGATCTGCAACGCCGTGTACGACGCCGTCGGTGTGCGTGTCGATGAAATCCCATGCACGCCCGAAAAAATCTTGAAAGCGTTACAGAACAAGGCAGCCGGCAAGCCGGCGCGTTACGGGCCGTCTTCTTTCCCTGCGATCAAGTGGCCCGAGACGTTGATGGTCACGCCGCCGTGGGAAGGTGGCGATGGCCGCGCGTCGAATGAGCCGGAGCGCAAGAAGCGCACGGCGGAGGCCGGCGTGGAAGTGAAGGCGGGCATCACCATAGCTCGGGAGGGTGCCAAGTCATGATGCGGCTCCCATCTTTCACATATAGGGCTCCCCGAACTGTGGGGGACGCGGTGCTGTGGCTGGCCGAGTCGCCCGCGGACACGATGCTGGTTGCCGGCGGCACGGATCTGCTTCCCAACATGAAGCGGCGTCAGCAAACACCGAAGACGGTGATCGGTCTCAAGGGCATCGCCGAGTTGAGCGGCATTCGCGCGAACGGTTCGATCTCGATTGGCGCGGGGACGACGCTGACGGCACTTGTGAATGATGCGGCGGTCAGGAGCCGGTTGAAGGGGTTGTGGCAGTCGGCGGCGCAGATCGCCACGCCGCATCTGCGCAACATGGGCACGCTCGGCGGCAACCTCTGTCTCGACACGCGTTGCACGTATTACGACCAGACCGAAGACTGGCGCAAGGCCATCGGCTACTGCATGAAGAAGGACGGCACGACGTGCTGGGTGGCGACATCGAGCAAGCGGTGTCTCGCGGTGTCGTCGACCGACACGGCGCCGATGTTGTTGGCCCTCGGCGCGACGGTCACGCTGGTGTCTTCCTCAGGAACCCGCGACATCGCGGTTGCTGATCTCTACAACAACGACGGCATGCGGTACCTCACGCGTCGTGCGGATGAGTTGCTCACGCGTATCGAGATTCCCGATCCGTCCGGCTGGGTCAGCACCTACTGGAAGCTGCGTCGTCGCGGGTCGTTTGATTTTCCGGTCGGCGCTGCTGCGGTGGCGTTGAAGCTCGACGGCGGCGGCCGAGTTGAAGCGGCGCGCCTTGTTCTCGGCGCGGTTGCCTCGCAGCCGATGTCATCGCCGAAGGCGGAAG
The DNA here is from genome assembly GCA_964355365.1 of uncultured Solibacteraceae bacterium. Classification (GTDB taxonomy): domain Bacteria; phylum Acidobacteriota; class Vicinamibacteria; order Vicinamibacterales; family SCN-69-37; genus SCUN01. The sequence goes on from CAYHEX010000185.1 coordinate 3,747, forward strand.
CGATTCTCGTCGGCGCCATGCTGACTGACGAGGTGATTGCGGCAGCGGCGGATGCGGCCTACGACATCGCGAAGCCGATGGACAACACGGACTTCGAGCTGGTGTGGCGCAAGAAGATGGTCCGCTCGCTCGTGACGAATGCCCTGCGCGAACTCCGCGGCGACGACATGCGCGCGGCGCGGATGAAGCTGGCGAAGCAAATCCTGTAGAACAATGGGGGATTGAGATTGAGCCAATCACCCAATCTCGGAATCCCCCATTCCTCCACTGAATATTGCCACCGGGGCTTGCCGATGTGTTTCCTGGCGCGCGAACATGACTGAGTTCTTGTCACCAAGGACGCCGATTTCTACCGAATGAGTCTGTTGAACGGCGCACCGCCGAAGGTTCTGTGGATTCGAATCGGCTGTTGACGGTGCACGCGGCGTGCCGCAGGTGAGCGGCCAGGCGTTAGGCCGACAAACCAGAATCTGGCAACCAGGCGTAGAATCACCCACATGAGCATCGACGAACTTGAGGCGGAAGCCCTGAAGTTGAAACCGGCGGCTCGGGCGCGGCTCGCCGAGCGTTTGCTCGACAGCCTGGAAGATCTTAGTGAGGAAGAGAACGCTCGAATCTGGGCCGACGAGGCCGAGCGGCGCTCGGCGGCGTGGGACGCCGACCCTGAGAGTGGGCGGTCCGCCGACGCGGTCTATCGGGACGCGACATCAAGACTTTCGTGAATGGTCGTCTCCTTCCACGAGTTAGCGGAACGCGAACTTAACGACGGCGCCCAGTACTACCACCTGCAGCAGACCGGGCTTGGTGCGGCCTTCATCGCGGAAGTGCGGCGATGCACCGACGCAATCTGTGCCTATCCGGAAGCTGGGCCGGTCGTTCGAGGTGACGTGCGACGCCGGTTGTGCCAGCGGTTCCCGTATTCAGTGCTGTACACGCTCCGGCCGGGCACCGTGCGAGTCTTGGCCGTCATGAACATGAAGCGACGGCCCATGTATTGGGTGGGACGACGATGACAAGCGGCCCAACCAGCGGCTGCCCCGACGGCCGCGCGTGAAGACAATGAGCGGCCGCGGGTGAGCCGCTATCGTTGGACAACAGATCTTTCTCCGCACCCCAACCCTCCCGAATCCATGCCCTTGCGCGGCGCCGGCGGTCTGGTTAATACTGAACCGAATGGTTCAGCATCATCAGGCCCACTTCAACGCCTCGTTCGCCGCCCTGGCGGATGCCACACGCCGTGGCGTCCTCGGACACCTCGCGCGCGCGGACGCCTCCATCACCGACCTCGCCGACCGCTTCGACATGACCCTCACGGGCATGAAGAAACACGTCGGCGTGCTCGAACTGGCCGGCCTCGTCACCACCGAAAAAGTCGGACGCGTGCGCACGTGCCGCATCGGCCCGTGCCGCCTCGAAGAGGAAATGGCGTGGATCTCGAAGTACCGCGAGGTCTGGGACGCGCGCTTCGACGCGCTCGACCGCGTGGTCGCTGAGCTGAAACGCAAAGACAGACTCCGCGGCCGTCAGAAGACATCGAGGACATCATGAATACACGCACCACCGTGCAACGCACGTCCGATCGCGAAGTCGTCGTCACGCGCACCGTCGACGCGTCGGCGCGCCTCGTGTTCGAGGCGTGGACCAAGGCCGATCTGTTCAAACAGTGGTGGGTGCCGAAATCGATGGGCATGACGCTGCGCTCCTGCGATCTGGACGTCCGCGTCGGCGGCGGGTACCGCCTGGTGTTTGGCGCCGATCCCGAGAACACGATGGCGTTCTTCGGGACATACCTCGAGGTGGTGCCGTCGTCGCGACTCGTGTGGACCAATGAGGAAGGCGGCGACGCCGGATCCGTGACCACGCTCACGCTAGACGAGAAAGACGGCACGACGCTGATCGTGCTGACCGAGCGCTACCCCACGAAGGACGCGCTCGATGCCGCCGGCACCGGCGCGCAGGATGCGATGCACGAGACGTTCGGCCAACTCGACGAGCTGCTCGTCATCCTCGGCGCTACGGCCGGATAATGCAGTTCGGTGTTCATCAGAGGATCCATGAAACGAGTCACAGGTATCGGCGGCATCTTCTTCACAGCGAAAGACGCGCCTGCGCTGCAGGCTTGGTACAAGCGGCACCTCGGCATCGATGTGCAGGACTGGGGCGGCACCGCGTTCACGTGGACCGACGGTGAAGGGAAGCCGTTTGCCGGAACAACCATCTGGTCCATTGGTTCGGCGCAAGGGGATCAGTTTGCTCCCAGCTCGGCGACGTTCATGGTCAATTACCGGGTGGAGGATCTCCTCGCTCTGGTGAACATCCTGCGCGAAGAAGGCTGCAACGTGCTGGAAAAGATCGACGACTCCGAGTACGGAAAGTTTGCCTGGGTCATCGATCCAGAGGGCAACAAGGTCGAACTGTGGCAACCGCCCGCCGGGCAGTGACCCGGGCAGAGCTGACCGAACGCCGGCGCTTCGTTTCCGGTGAGCTGCATATAATTGAGCACGATGGCTCGGCCCGTAATCGTTCCCACCACAGAAGAGCGCTCATTCGGCATCGAGGAGTTGTTCTTTTCCACCACAGACCACAAGGGCATCATCCTCACCGGCAACAAGGTATTTGCCCGCGTGAGCGGCTGGGCTCCCGAAGAACTGATCGGAGAGCCGCACAACATCCTGCGGCATCCAGACATGCCGCGCGTGGTCTTCAAGCTGCTGTGGGACGAGATCGAAGCCGGCCGACCGATCGTGGCCTACGTGAAGAACCTCGCGCGCACCGGCGGATCCTACTGGGTGATTGCGTCGGTGGTGCCCACCGAGGGCGGCTATCTCTCGGTGCGCTTCAAGCCGAGCAGCGCGATCTTCCCCGTGGTGCAGGGGCTCTACGCGCAACTCCGGGCTGCGGAGGCCGAGATTGAAGATGCCGGCGGCACCCGCGCCGAGGCGATGTCGGCGTCCGGCGCCGCTCTCGGCGCCGCGCTGCAGACGCTCGGGTACGGCAGCTATCAGGACTTCATGCAGGCGTTCGTTCCCGCGGAGCTCAAGAGCCGCGATGCCGGCATGGCGAGCGCGGGCCTTCTCAGCGAGGAGCATGCGGCCGCCGAATCCAGTCCTCAGACCGACCTCGGCGCCATCGGGCGGGACATCGCCGTCGTCGGACGATTCCTGCACGAAGAGTTTGGTCAACTCGACGAGTTCGTTGCACTCGGTGAAACACTGGTGGGCAAAGCCGAGTTTGTTCGCGACCTGGCCAAGAACGTCCGGCTGATCTCGCAGAACGTCTCCATCTCGTCGCGTCGCCGTGAATCGGCCGGGCGCCCGCTTGCCGTCGTCGGCGACACGATTCGCGACCTCGCGGACAGAGTCGGCGGTCTGACCGTCGGGCTGACCGAACGCATTCACAACCTCTCCGCCGCACTGCGCCATCAGGCGTTTCGCATCTCGATTGCACGCCTGCAGGCGCAAACGGCGGCGGCGTTCGTCGCAGAGATGAGCGCGCCGCCCGTGGGCGGCACGGCCGACCAGGCGTCGGTTGGGAGCGCCTGCAAGATGACGCGGAACCTGACCGCCGAATCGGCCGCGCTGTTCGGCGCGTATCGCGAGATCGGCGGCACGCTGCGGTTGGTGTCTGGCGAAGCCTCGCAGTTGCGTGACCTGCTCAAGACCTTGGACATGGTGCGGTTGACCGGACGCGTGGAGGTCTCGCGCCTCAAAGACAACGGCGAGTTCGAGGTGCTGTTCGACACGATCGAGAAGGAACTGGCTGCCGCCAACACGCAACTGGGCGAGCTGGCCGTGGCCATGGCCTCGATTGCCGAAGCGACGGCTCGAGGCAATGCTCGGGAACGCGACCTGCTGGCCCGGCTCGCTCAGGCGGGCGAAGCGGTTCAACGCATCGAGCAGTCGGAACGCGCCTGATTTGGAATCCTGCCGCGGTGAGCTACGCGGCCATGATCGACTTGTCGCGGGGCAGGACGCCCACGACGCTGGCAACCGCGTTGAGCCACTCGCCGCAGAGAAACGGCTTTCGCAGGATGGGATCAGCCACGCCGACCAGTCCCTCGGCGCGCTCGGAGACGTACACCACCGGCATGTAACCGGTCATCGCGCGCAACGAGCTCACCACCGCCGGCCCCTGCAACCCGTGCAACTCCAGGTCGGCGATGACCAGGTCGATGCGCGACAGGTTCTGTGCCATGGCGATGGCCTCGTGTCCGTTGGCGACCGCCAACACCTGATACCCGCACTGCTCCAGCGACAACGTCATCAAACTTCGCATCCCAGGGTCGTCGTCAACGACCATGGCGATCGCCCGCACGTTGGAAACGGGCGCCGGGGTCGGAGTGTCTTCAATTCTAGGATCGGCGAGGTGCGTCAAGTAAGTCAGTAGCGACATGTGGGTTTCCCGCGCCGCTGGGACGGCTACGAACTAGATCGGCGTTCGCGATGCGGACTTGAACGGAATGGCACGCGGTTCGGCGCCCATGCGCTTGAGGAACCGGTAGTGCGAGCGCAGCGCGTCGGCGAGTGTGGGCGTCTCCGCGTATTTGACGTGGTGCTCATCGCACACTTCCTTGACGACTCTCGAGAGCGCCGGGTAGTGCACGTGCGAGATTTTCGGGAACAGGTGGTGTTCGCGCTGGAAATTGAGTCCGCCGAGCGCCACCCGCAGGAAGCGGCTGCCGGTCGCGAAGTTCGACGTGGTCTGAATCTGGTGCACAACCCACTCGTCGCGCTGAACGCCGTCCTTGTCCGACGGATGTTGCACGGTGTCCACCGTGTGCGCGAGCTGGAACACGATGCTGAAGATGATGCCCATGAGCATCGAGATCGCGACGAACGCGCCCGACACGGCCAGGAACGAGTGTTCCGTGAGCGGAATGACGAACGCCAGCACGATGTAGATCGCTTTGCCCGACAGGAAGGTGACCAGATCGCTTCCGGCCGGCCGGCGCACCGCCTTACCGCTCATGGTGCCTGTGGTGAGGCACAGCCAGTCGCTGTAGACATAGCGCAGGTGAACGAACGAGTAGAGGAACCAGAGGTACAGATGCTGGTAGCGATGAAACCAGTGCCAGTGGTGGTCGTCGCACATGCGCGCGAACCAGCCGACCTCGATGTCCGCGTCTTCGTCGGGGATGTTCGTGTACGTGTGGTGATTCAGGTTGTGTTTCTGCTTCCAGTAGTACGAGCTGGCGCCGATCAGGTCGAGCGTGAATCCCGTGGCGCGATTGATCCAGCGCAGCCGCGAGAAGCCGCCGTGATTGCCGTCGTGCTGCACGTTGAAGCCGATGCCGACGAG
>CAYHEX010000186.1:0-9042 GCA_964355365.1 uncultured Solibacteraceae bacterium
GAATGCGGACGCCCGGTCTTGAACTCCACGACCACAATCGGGCCGGTTTGAGGCACCACAACGCCGTCAATTTGGCCCCGAACGATCCGGTCCGGGTCGGCGAGTCGCAGGGAGAATGGCACCTCGTAGTGCACGTCGCCTGACGCCAGCAGATCCGTCAGATCCGGACGCCCGCGCATCGCCTGATACACCTCTGCCGCGCGACGGGCCAGCGTCTCCGATGGCGCGTCCGACTCGGCGTCGACACCCTGGATCAGACTGAGAGCCCGCGCCAGCAGGGTCGGCAGGTCATCAACGGGCGCGCGCCGCTGAAACAGCCGGTGCACGAGGGTGCCGAGGGTGCGATCGGAAGCAGGCTCATCCTTGCCCCATTGCCCCATTGCCTCATTGCCCCATTGCCCCATTGCCTCATTTTCCGTGTCTCCGTCGCTATCTCCGTCAGTCGTGGCGACCCGCTTGAGGTCGTGATCTACCAGCGGCGCAGCGTCCACCGCGCCCGTCGCTGGCAGCGCCTCGGCCGTAATGACCGGCGGCGCGGGATCTGGGGCACACACCGAACACGCGAAGGACTCGCCCGCCGCCGACGTCCACTCCACGCGGGGCGTCGCGCGATCGGGCAGGGCGGCGATCATCGTGCGCCGTAACGACGAGGGCAGCAGCTTCGAGAAACCGTTGGCGTTGTTGAACTTCTTCTCGTCGCTGATTTCAGCGGAGAAATACAGCCGGTCGCGCGCGCGGGTCATCGCCACGTAGAGGAGCCGCCGGGACTCCTCCTGATCGCGCGTCCGCTCCACACTCCCGGCCTCGGACTTGATCGAGATCGCGACGTCCGGGGCGCCATCCTCGTCTTTGGGCACAACCGAGATCGCAGGCGTGCCGCCGCCGACACCGGCGTTCATGCGCACCAGAAAGACCACCGGAAACTCGAGTCCCTTGGCGGAGTGCACCGTCATCAACTGCACACAACCGCGCGCCGCCACAACCGCATTGGCTTCCTCGCCGGCCGCCAGGCGGCGGAAGTAGTCCGCCAGGCGCGCGAACGTCGCGTACCCGCGGTTCTGCACACGGCGAATCAGCGAGCGCACTTTCTTGACGTTCTCCCGCGCCTGCGACAGTCGGGGCCCGCGCAGTTCGAAGACATACGCCGTTTCGTCCAGGATGCGATCGACCAGTTCGGCTGGCGCCACCCGATCAACGGCATCCAGCCAGCCGGCCACGCTCGCCCGAGCGCGAGTCAACAGCGCGGCATCGATCTCGGCGAGTCCCTTGGCGGCCACGTCGAAGGTGGACGATCGGAGCGCGGAGGCGAGCCCCGGCGCCAGGCGGACGAGTGCGGCATCCGACAACCGGACCAACCGCGATCGCAACAGCGCGGCGGCGCGCAGGTTCGATTCCGGTTGTGCAAGGTAGCGCAACAGCGCCTGTAGATCCTGCACCTCGGGCGCATCAAAAAACCCCAACCCCTTGTAGACGTAGGTCTTGATGCCGCGCGCCTCGAGCGCGTCTTCGTAGTAGCGGTGCCCCGCGCGACTGCGGAACAGAATCGCGATGTCGTCGGGCTGGATCGCGCGCGCGCCGCGGCGGTCGCGCACCGTCGTCTGCGCGTCGAGCAGGCGCTGGACCTCGGTGGCCACGGCGTTGGCCGCCTCGGCCATCGACGTCCCCACCGCCACGCCCAGCACCGGCTCGCCGTCCCTGAGCGCACCAGGTGTGAGCGAGATCCCCGGGAATCGGTCGATCTCGCGATACTCGAACCGCTCGGCAATCGTGGCGTCGCTGCGCATCTCGACGGAGATGGCATTGACGAACCCCAGCAACTCCGGCACCGAGCGAAAACTCTGCTGAATGGCCCGTCGTACGCGCACCCCCGGACGCAACGCGCCGATGAACGCAGCGGCCTCGTCCATCAGCGTCACCTCGGCGTGCCGGAATCGATAGATCGATTGCTTGCGATCGCCGACGATGAAGATCGAGGGCTTCGTGTCTTCGGCGCCCTCACCTTCCGCCCACGACTGGGTCAGCAAGGTGACCAGATCCCACTGCGCCTGGCTGGTGTCCTGAAATTCATCCACGAGCAGATGGTGGTAGCGCGACTGCAACTTCAGGCGGCTCCGTGCGAACTCCTCTTGCCGGCGAAGGAGGCGCACCGCGCGATCGAGCATGGCGGGAAAGTCGAGCACGGAATGCTCCGCCATCAGCCGGTCAAACTGCCCCACAGCCTCATCGAGGATCCGCAGCAGCCCACGCGCCAACACGCCGTTGATCGCGCGATCCAGGGCCGCGAGGGCGCCCGCGACGTCCGCAGCCAGCGCAGCCACGACCGGGGTGTGCGCCTTCTTGTCGGCGTCGGTCACAAATGCCGCCTTGACCTCGTCGGCCAACCGCTTCCGTGGATCGCCCGCTTTCGTCAGGAAATACCATTCGAGCGCGCGCTGCAGACGACGCACATCCGACGCACTCGCGACGTCAAACGCGCCGTCGGCGACGGCGGCCAGATCGACGGCCAGCCGCAGAAACCGGGGAGACTCCCGCGGACCGCGCATCAACAACGCGTGGCGCTCATCGTCGCGCAGCAACAGCGCGTGGACCTGGTCCACGAACACGCGACACGCCGTCGCCACATCGGCAACGCGGTCCTGCCGCCCCACGAATTCGCGCACGGCCGAGAGCGACACGTGCCGCGCGTCCAGCAGTCGATCCAGCGCCGTGCGCAGCTGGTTGGTGCTCTTGAACGCCATCAGCAGGCGCACCGGCTCGTCACGCACCAGCGTCTCGCGACAGGCGCCAAGCGTCAGCTCGATCGCTTCCGCGCGAAAGCGCGGCACTTCCGTTTCGTCGGCGATTTCAAACGCCGGGTCCACGTCCGCTTCGAGCGGAAACTCACGCAGGAGCCCGAAACAGAACGCGTCGATGGTGGAGACGTTGATCTCCGCGACCCGGTCCTTGAGCGCGACCCACCGCGCCTTCATCGCGGCGCTCGTCTCCTTGCGCTCGCGCATCGTCGACAGCACGCGGTCGCGCATCTCCGCGGCCGCCTTGCGCGTGAACGTGATGGCGAGGATGTTGCGCGGATCGACGCCGGCCTCAATGAGGTTCACGTAGCGATCAACGAGCACCTTCGTCTTTCCCGTGCCGGCCGAGGCCTCGAGGACCACATGATTCGACGGATCGGAGGCGAAGTCGCGCTCGTGCTGATCGATCGCCGGCGGCTCCGCCGGGCTCGCTGGTCCCGAGCCTGTCGAGGGATCGTCAAACAGACTCGGCTGCATCGTCCTCTACTCCGTCCACGGTTTCCTTACGGCACACGGTGGCGAACGCACACCACTCGCACAGGCCCGCGTTCTGCGGGTGAGGGGGGAACTGGCCGGCCTCGATGCGCGTCACGTGCGCCGCAAATTCCTGCGCGCCGGCCTCGATGGCCTGCGCAACGGATGTGCCCTTCCCTGCGACCGGCGACACCGGCGCGGCATCGTCGCCGAACGAGATGTAGTCGGCCACCGAGACGGGGTGCTCGATCCCGTCCTGCGCCTGCAACTGCAACTGCGCCACGTAGCCGTACACCTTCAACTGCACCGCGCCGGTGCGCGGCGGCCGCGAGAGTTTGTAGTCGATCAGTCGCAGCGTGCCGTCGGACAGTTCGTCGATCCGATCGGCGACCCCGCGAATCGCAATGGGTCTCGGCGGCGCAAATCCGGCCGGGAAGTTGTATGTGCCGTTGACCGGATGCTCCAGCCATCGACGCCGCACACCACGCGCATCGTCGGCCTCCAGCAGGAAGACACGTTCGGCCGCACCGCGCATCACGATGGAGCCGAGCAGTCGCGCGGACTCGAGCAGGCGATCCGCCTCAGGCAGCGCGGCGAGGGCGTCATGCGCGAGTCTCTCGAATGCGGCGATCGCGTCGGGCAGCGTCGCCATCGTGATCGCGCCATGGCCCGCGGCCGCCCACTCGCGGTAGAACCGCTCGAACAGCCCATGCAGCAACGTGCCGCGCTCGCGCGGCGTCAGGGCGGCGTCTTCTTCCACGTCTTCGTCGAGCCGCAGCACCGCGCCGGCGAAGTACTTGAACGGGCACTCCACGAAGCGATCAAGGCTCGATACGCGGTACTCACGCGGCGCTTGCGCACCCACATCGCCGCGATACGCCGACGACGTCAGTTCGGGCCGGCGCTGGCGCAGCGCCAGCCACGCCGCCGGCACGTCCGCAAGCGCGTCGGCTGCCAGCGGGGAGAGCGCGAGCCGCTCATCCGCAAAGATGCGTTCGGTGCCCACGGTTGATCGGAGACGAGACAGGATTCCCGCCTCATCGGCGAGCGGCGTGGACGCCACCACGGCGTCGCCCTCGAGCAGAAACGCGCTCAGGCTGAGCGTCTGCAGCGGCAACCCCACCAAATCTCGAAAGGCGGCCTGCTGCGAGCGCAGATGGTCGTCTTCTCCGGGCCATCCGAGTTCCTTCAAGAGGCTGCTCGTGTAGAAGATGCTGCGCCGCTGGCGCTCGGGCCACTCCGCATCGACCAATCCGACGACATGCACGTGGTCGAAGGTGCCGAAGCGCGCCGCGACCGCGTCAACGAGGTGCACGCCGGTGGACCCGCGCCGCGGCGTAAACGTCTGGCGTTCGATCCAGTGATGAATCGTCGCGGACAGCACGTCTGGATCGCGGTGGGCATCGTCGTACTGCCGATACGCGGCCGCGAGCCGGTCGAGTGAGGCGAGCACGGCACCGCGCGCGCGCAGGTGGCGATCGCGATCGGCCGCAGGCGGACGACGCTCACGGAGACGCAGGCAGGCGGCCACGCCCTCGATCTGCGCGGAGGCGGTGGGCGCGTCGCGGAATGGCGCGAGATCGGTCGAGAGCGCCGCGGCCGCACGCGCGGCTCGGAGCACCCGCACGGCGCCATCCGGATCCGGCGTGCGCGCCGACGCGAGACGCGGCGTCAGAGCCGCCACGTAGGTGGTCGGCAACGATGTGACGCGCCCTTCGATCAGCAGGCGGTCGAGTCGGGCCACGTCGCCGTCGGTGACCGTGCCGTCGTCGGTCCGGAATCGCAGCAGCGGTGACCGCAGCAGCGCGAGCACGCTGTCCCGCGTGCCGCCCGTGCGCGCCACCGCCAGCGCCAGATCGAGCAGTGCGGCCCACGGCTCGGCCGACAGCGGCAACGTGTCGAATGCCTGATAGCCCACGCCGGCCTCGCCCAGCACCTGCTGCGCGAGATAGAGGTACGGCAATGGCCGTTGGAACACGATCGCCGTTCTCGACAACGGCGCGTCATCGCCGCGAGCGGCACGCGCACGGATCGCGCGCGCGACCGCGCGCACTTCGTCCTCGCGATCCCGGTGATCCACGCACACGCGCTGGTCGGACACGCCGGGAACATCCTCGGGAACGACGAGGGACGGCCGCGAGCGTGCCGCCGCAATCCGTCGGTCTTCGAGTTCTGGAATCTCACGGTCGATCCGCTCGCGAAATCCGGCGTCGTGCGTCTCTTCGGTCACGACAACCTCGAGCTGGTGCAACCCCGGCAAGCGGCCAAGCAAGTCGAAATCCGCCGGCCACAGCCCGCGCGGATCGGTGGGATGATCGGCGACCGCAACAATGAGGTGCTCGATGGGCCAGGCGTCGGGCGTCGCCAGCAGTCGCGCCCGCAGCACGTGCTCGTCGATGCCCGCGGCCACCAGCAGGTTGCGCTCGTACTCCTCAAACACCCGCGTCAGAAACGCGGTCTGGCGCATCAGCTCATGCGAGCCACGGTCATCATCCCGATCCGCACCGGCCAGTTCGGTCGCCAGCACTTCTGCGAAACGCGCGACGGTCCGGCCGCGTCGCCGCAACTCGTCATAGAAGTCGAGCATGGCGGCAATCAGCCCGGGGCGCACCTCGAACGGCGGCGGCGCCGCGGCGACTGCCGCGGTCGCGGCGCGATCAAACAGCACTTCCCGCTCGATGCGGCCGATCATCGGCGGCGCGTCCGGCAGCGAGGCACTCAGATCGGCGAGCCAGTCGTCGCGCGTCAACATGGCCGGCAGTACGACCGCATCACCAGCCCGAGAGAGCCGCGCGTCTTCCAGACCGCGACGCAGCAGCTCGATGGCCCCGCGGCTCGGCAGAATCATTGCGCGACGCCGAATATCCGCGGGCGAGCCGGCCAACGCAGACGTGATCAGCGTGTCTCGAAACGCGGCGAGATCTGGGACGCGGACCAGGCACCGTCGCTGCGGCACACGCGCGTCCGCCATGGTCAGCGGATCGCCTTGGGGGGCCGCAAGGCGGAGGAGAGCGCGGTCTTGGCCTGCGCCAGGCGGACCATCGCGTCAGCCGCCGCAGCCGCAGCGTCGCGCGCCACAGGGAGTTGTCGCAGCTCCACCGCGCGGTGACGAGTGCGAACCGCCAGGTCGGCCTGCTCGATCGCCAGACCCAGCAACGAGTGCACCGTTGCCATGCCCTCGGGCACCACCAGATTCGCGAAGAGCGCTACCACGGCAGCAGTTTCACGCTCAGCCGTGACAAGTTCGGTCAGAGCCGGCCCGCTCATGGCGCCGATGGCTTTGAGCGTCGGCGCGAGACGGTCCAGCGTCTTGACGAGCGGGGCGATGTCTTGCTGGTACTCAGCCAGCTCGACGCGCAAGGTCTCCCAGTGATCCAACACGAGTCGTTGCTCTGCCGCCGCGTCACGGGACTCCTCGAGCGAGGCCAACAGCGCGGCCATGTCTTCAGGCCGCTGCCGTCCGAGCAGACGATCCGTGCGTGTCACACGGACGCGCAACGAATCGAACGCCATCACGTCGCCCTTCTCAACGGCACTCGCCGCCAGACGACGGACATCGAGATCGAGCCTCCGATACGCCAAGTCAATACGAAGCGCTTTCGCGAATTCGCGATCAACGGTCTCTTTGAGCTTCACGTTCCGCGGATCGCTTTTCGGCAACGCCGCCGCCGCGGCGCGCGCACGCCGCAACAGCGCCCGCCGCACGTCGGCGCTGTCAGCCGCCGCCGCGGCTTTCACCGCCAGATCAATCGACTCGCGCGCCGTCGGCGCCGCCCGCAACCTGACCGGCGTGGCCGGTACACCGGTGGCGCTGAGGTTGATCGAGAACCGTGACTCGCCGGCGGCCACGCGCAAATCAATGATGGCCGAGTCGAACAGTTGCAGCAGTTGCTGCACTTCCGCCGCGCGATAGCCGTGCGTGCCGGCCGCCCAGTCAATGAGTTGCTGACGCGCGCCTTCAGCCGACGCCAGGCGAGCCTTGGAGTCCGGCAGTGTCGTGATCAACGCCAGCTCAGCAGACAACCGGCGGCTCAACTCGGCGTATTCGGCTCGCCCGCGCGACGCCGCGAACTGCGCGGCGCGCACCGCTTCGGCGTATCGCTCGGTTCTGTCCATGTCGACGCGTGACACGGGAATCGACACGAATTCATACGCCGTCCGTGGCCCGTCACCGATCGGCACAGTGAGCACGAGCCGGTCGCCGACCCGCGCGTACTCACCCCAACACACCAACGGAGCCCCCGTCTTGAGAAACACCCGGAACATCGGCGCAGGACCGGCCGCGACCGCACCGGAGGCGCCGACGATGGCGACCAGCAGCATAAGGAGCGCGCAGACGACACGACGACACGACATGAGGGCCTCTATTCTGCGGCAAAAACGCACCGAAATCCCCATCGGTTCGCGCGGCGCGAATCCATCTGTGGAAATACTGTGGAAGCGCTGCGGATCAACTGTGGATCGGCGCGACCGCGCAAAGTATTTTTCGAAATATTCCACCGAAAACATCGCAAATGCTGCGCGACGGTGCAGATTCGTACGCCGTTTCGCTTGCGTCATCACGACGCAAAGACGACACTGATCGCGGCGTGGAAACTGTTCGTTTTGAAGAGACCATCAACGGTCGCAACTATGTCATTGAGGTTTCAGCGGTCGATCGCGATCGCTGGCGTGCGCAGATTCTGCGCCGGCCCGGCGCCTCCACGGCGTTGATGCCCTTCTACGGCGCCACCGCCATCGAAGCCGCCCGGCTTCTTAGTCAATGGCTCACACGCGCGGCAGGCAGCAACGCCTAGCCCGTCTTCGCTTTAGTTAATCAAGTTATTGGAAGCACTCGCCGGCTGCGAGTGGAGGTGGTGGACCAGACCGGGATCGAACCGGTGACCTCATGAATGCCATTCATGCGCGCTCCCAACTGCGCTACTGGCCCACACGTGACGAAAACTCAGTATACCGTAAGTCCTTGACTTGTCTCGATCCAGAAACCTACACTGGCCGAGGTTTCACCTGAAAATACGCGTCGAGGGGAGTTCTCATGAACGGGACGATTGCACGTTTGTTGATTGACAAAGGTTTTGGATTTATCCGCGACGAGGCCGGCCAGGAGCACTTTTTCCACCGCTCTGCCGTTCGCGGTGCGGTGTTCGAGCTTCTTCGCGAAGGCCAGAGTGTGGAATTCACTCAGGAAGAATCGCCGAAGGGTCCGCGCGCGGGAGACGTGCGGTTGCTCGATAGCTAGTCGCAACACAACTGAATCGCACCGGGCGCGCGGCATCGCTGTGCGCCCGGTTCGTCGTTTAGCCCCCCCCGCCCATGTCCATCAGCCGTACCCAGCGTCTTCTCGCCCTCCTGGTTGTCGTCGCCCTCGCAGCCACCCTCGTCGGGGCCGGCCGGCTGGTCACGCACGAAGACCCACTCGAAAAAGCCGATGCCATCTACGTCCTCGGCGGCAGTTGGGTCGAACGCTGGCTCGAGGCCACGGACTTGTACCGTGAAAGCTACGCTCCGCACATCGTCATCAGTCGCGGCACGATCAGCGACGGAGAACGTGAACTGGCGAAACGCGGTGTGCCGTTTCCCAGCCCGGGCGAACTCGGCCGCACCACGATGATCGGTCCGCTCAACGTGCCTGCCGACGACGTCGAGTTGCTCGCCACAGACGTCGACAACACGGCCCAGGAAGCGGCGGCCATCCGCGCTGTCGCCGCCGAGCGCCAGTGGCGACGACTCATCGTCATCACAGACCGAGCGAGCACGCGCCGGGCCGGGTTTGCCA
>CAYHEX010000187.1:0-8966 GCA_964355365.1 uncultured Solibacteraceae bacterium
TCGAAGCGATCATCCCGGTGGCGCCGAACACCTCGTACTACCACTACTACCGCACCCACTTCCTGCTTCGCGTCCCACAGGTTCTCGCGCGGCCCCGACGTGCCGGCAAAATACGGCGACGACTCATAGATGATCGGCACCTTCAGACCTTCGGTGTCGGTCTGCTTCGGACGCGTGACGTCCACAAACACGCGATCACGTTTGCCGTCGTTGTCCGAATCGAACGACGTCTCCACCCAGAGCGTCTGCTTGATCCACTGGGCCGGATCCTGAAACGCCGGCACGATCTGCGCCTGACCATTCTCGAAGACCGGCTTGGCCGGAGAGGTCGCCGCCTGCGGGGGCACGAGCGCAGCCAGTGCGCCGCCGGCGAGCGCGACCAGCGCGATGGCGATGAAGGGCCGAACAACAACGGAGCGACGACGAGCCGGGGTCATGAGCATAGGGGTCAATTTCTGGCTGGAGGTTCCTGAACGAAGTGTAGAACGTCGGTAACGAGAGGAAAACTGCTGCGCGGGACCAGTCGGAGGTCCAACCGGACCTCGCGGCCATCCATCCGGCCCCGAAGGATCAACCGCTCGGGCGTCGGCCGGTCAATCGTCAGCGTGGCGGCCCACACCGGATCGGCCTCTCGCGTCAGCGTGACGACATGACCGCCGGCGTCAACGGATGCGCGATGCGGAACGAACGTGTCGTCCATCCGCTGCAGAAACGCGAAACCGGACTCGATCACGATGCGCTGCCAGCGTTGATCGTCGGTGATGAGCGGCGGCCGCACCACTCCGTCCTCCGCCATCGTCTCGACGATCCAGATCCCGTACAGTGGCGCCGACTCGGCCGCCTGCTGACTGCGCCACGCATCGTGCGCGCCGTAGAGGTGCACGCCGGTGACATAGGCGCCGACCAGCAACTGGGCGGCGATCGCCACGTGATGGAATGACCGTCTCGCAAACAGCGGCGGCGGGATCGGGCGCGGCGGCACGGCCGCGCGGCCTCGCCAGGCGCGGAACAACCGCGGCACATCGGGCGCCGCAAGGACGACGGCCATGATCACAAGGTGGAAAACGAAAAGCCGGACGGGCACCTGAAAGCCGACATCGAGCGCGAAGATGTGGAGGAGCTCAACCAACGCGATCAGCGCGCCGGCCGACGCGGTCCACGGCACGAACAGCAACACCGCCGCCGCCACCTCCGCGAGGCCGACCAACGCCTGATAGAGCGGCGATGCCGCGAGCCACGTCCACATCAACTGCTCGGGCGACAAGCCACCCACCGGCTGCAGCAGACGCATCAGCGACAGCGGAGCGGCCTGCACGGGAAACACCTTGATCGCCCCGTAGTAGGCCAGCACGGCGCCGAGGGCAAACCGCAGGCCCGTGCGCAACCAGGCCTCGAGCCGGCGGTCAGCATCGCGCGAACGGTTGACGCCGCCGTCGGTCGCGCGCGCGCGGCGGCCCAGCAGGGTCCACACGACGGCCACCGCACCGGACATCGCCGCGAACGTGACGACCTGGACCCAGTCGAACACGCGATCGCCGCTGCCTTTGACCGCGATGACGCCCTCGAGGCCGAAGACGTGCGCGCCGACCCACGAGACCAGCTGCGACCACGGATGCTCGCCCACCGAGCTGAAGTCCGGCCAGGTCAGCAGATACGAGACCATCGGCGAGGCGAGCGCGTACAACCCGAAATACACGATCGCATAGCGGGTTGCGAAGCGCCTGACTACTCCTGAGTGTGCGGTCTCCACGACCCGATAATCCTAGTGCATGCAATCCGTCCTTCCTCAGATCGCGTTCACGTATCCTTGACGGACCCGGACGAAGCTGGCTCATGCCATCACTGCCGTATCGAGACCCCACCCCGTCACCCCTGCTCATGTGGGTGCTCGGACACGTCAATCGCTTCTTCGTCCTGCCCTACGCGGTCCGCGTCTCGCGCGTCGACCTGCCCTCCGACGATCTGGGCCGACTGCGAGGCGCGCTGAATCCCGGCACGGCCGCATTTCTGGCCCCCGGCCATCCTGAGTTCATGACGGATTGGATGATCGACAAGGAACTTTCCCGCCGATTCGCACCGCGCCTCGCCAGTTGGGCGGCTCAGGACATCGTCAACGCGTCGCCGATGGCACAGAAGTTCTGGCTGGCCAACGGGCTGATCGCGAACACGCCCGGCGGCGGCGGCAAGGCCTACTCACTGAAGAACGCGCGCGCCGGCCACGGCGTGCTCCTCCACCCGGAAGGCGCCGTGAACTGGCAGGCCGAACACATCTCGCCGCTGCATCCTGGCGCGATCGACATGGCCGCCTCACTGGCGCAGGCGTTCAGCGCCGAAGGTGATCCGCGTCCTGTCTTTGTGGTGCCGATGGTGTGGCGGATGAGATTCACGACGGACGTGAGCCGCGCGCTCGTCGCCGAAATGGAGCACATCGAGCGCGCCTGCGACCTACCGGCGGGGCCCACCGCGCAACCGGCGGAACGGCTCGCGAGCGTGCTGGGCGCGCTCCTCGCCGAGCGCGCGCATCGCCTCGGGCTGCAGCGACCGGACCTGCCGGCCACCGGGGTCGGCGGCGAGTATTTCGCGGCGCAAGCGCAGGTCGTGACGGAGATTCGCGGACGCCTGTCCGCGGCGTACGGCGCACTCGGCGACGACCCGATGCACGCGCTCCGCACCATCGGCCGGGGCCTCCGCCGCCGTGCCAACAGCGATCCGGCGGGCGCCGCTCAGGATCGAGCGCTCATGATGGAACTGCACCGCCTCTCCCGCATCAACCCATCGCTCTACGCCAAAGACACCCTCACGCAGGAGCAGATCGCCGAGATCCTCAAGGGCACGCGCGCCGCCGTCGTGACGTCAGGGCTTCGCAACCGACTGCACAACCTCATCCCGCGCGCCGTGGCGTCGCGGGTCGCGCACATCCGCGTCGCCGACCCCATCGACATCCGCCAGGCCATGGCTGACGGCACGACCTCCGCCACACTCGTCGCCGCGCTCCGACAGCGTCTGCAGAAGGCGCAGGACACGCTCGGCGCGACACTCGAGCCGGCGTTGAGCCGGTTTCGCCTGACGAATCCAATGGCCACGCGCGAGGGTAACGGTTACGCGGCCGCCGTCTGACGCCGACCGTGGAATAATCGAGACAGATGACTCGATTGATCCTGGCCGTCGCACTCGCGTCCGTCGTAGCTCCAGTGGCCGGACGCCCCGTTGGCCCGCCATGCGCGCAGACGGAGTTCAAGACCGAAATGATCAAGGCCGCCTGTGCGAAGGGCGGCCAGGACGAAGCCAAGAAGCAGATGATCGCGTTCGTGGCCAAGAACGGCGCCAAGGGCGAGAAGCTCACCAAGTCGAAGGTCTTCACCTGCAACGCGTGCCACGACAAGCTCGACCCGACCTTCGACCGCAAGCCGGAAGCGTTCGACCTCTACACAAAACTCGGCGGCAAGTAGGTCCGCACCCCCGCGTCGCGGTAGCATTCGCGCATGCGTTTCTCGCGTGCCGCGTCTCTCCTTCTGCTGTTTGTCTCTTTCGCCGCCGGGATCGGTGGCCATCAAACGAAGATCTACTGGGCCGATGAGGTCCCGAAGGCATGGACCGGCGTGTGGACGCCAGACCTGCTCACGGTCGCCGAGCGCACGAAGTTCACGCGCACGGTGTCGACGCCTCAGCTGCACGAGTGGATCGCCGCGCTGAAGCTGAAGTCCGAATTCCTGCACACCGTCAGCATGTTTACGAGCCCGATGCGCAAGGTCGCGCCGGCGATCGTGATCGCGAATCCGCGCGTGACGTCGCCGCAGCAGGCGCGCCAGTCGGGCAAGCCGGTCGTGTTCCTGCTCGGCAACATTCATCCGCCGGAGAGCGAAGCCGCCGAAGCACTGATGATGGTGGCGCGCGACCTCGCCACTGGGAAACATCCAGCCGTGCTGCAGAACCTCATCGTGATGATCGCGCCGGTCTACAACGTGGACGGCACGGACACGTTCGTCACGCAGGACGGCGGGCTCGGCAGCGAGACGCCGCACATCCAGGGCGTGCGCGAGAACTCGCAGGGCCTCGACCTCAACCGCGACGCGGTGAAGCTCGCGACCGTCGAAGGCAACGGCCTCGCGCGCACGCTCAACGCCTGGGATCCGCTGCTCTTCCTCGACGGCCACCTCATGAGCCGCGTGAATCACGGCTATGCCAACACGTACGGCACGACGACGGTGCCGGCCGCGGCGCCGGGACCGCGCGACTACATGCACGACACCTTGTTCCCGGCCGTGCGCGACATGGTCCGCAAGGACTTCGGCCTCGAGGTGTTCTCGCACGCACTCGCCACACCGAACACGTTCCCGCCGCAGGCGTGGAGCCATGACCGCGCCGCCTGGACCGTCGAAGCCAAGTTCGTCGTCAACGACTACGGCCTGCGCAATCGCTTCGCGATCATCACTGAGACGCCGGGCCAGCCCACGTTCGAACGCCGCATCTACGCGCAATACGCCTACTTCACGGCGCTCCTCGACTACGTGGCCGCGCACGCGAAGGAGATGCAGGCGATTGCGAAGGCGGCCGACGACAAGACCGTGGCCGATGTCCTGCAGGGCGCCGAGGCCGGCACACTGAGGAACTTCCTCGACGGCGAATATCAGTCGGCCGGCAAGATCGACGTGCTGGCGTACCGCACGAACGAAGCGGCCTACAAGCCGGGCACGAGCCTGATGTCGACCAAGCCGGGTACCGCATCGGGCGCGCCGGAAGTGGTGCACAACGTCGACGACCTCACCAAGCCCGTCGGCACACGCAGCGCCTGGGTGCCGCGCGCGTATCTCATGACCGCGGACATGGCGGACATCGCCGACAAACTGCGCGCGCACAACATCAAGGTCACCGTGCTCGACAAAGCGATGCGCGTGGAGGGCGAACAGTTCGTCATCGACAAGATGCGCAAGGTCCGCAGCGCCGGCTACGACATGACGACGCTGGACGGCGCGTTCGAGAAGGTGGCCACAAAGGAATTTCCCGCCGGGTCGTTCTACGTCGACATGGCGCAGCCGATGGCCAATGCCACGTTCTACTACCTCGAACCGCAGGCCCGCGACGGCTTCGTCGGCT
The DNA here is from genome assembly GCA_964355365.1 of uncultured Solibacteraceae bacterium. GTDB lineage: Bacteria > Acidobacteriota > Vicinamibacteria > Vicinamibacterales > SCN-69-37 > SCUN01. The sequence continues at coordinate 5,095 of CAYHEX010000187.1, forward strand.
GGTGGGTGCTCGACGAGCACCTGAAGACCCTCGGCGCCGGCGACAAACCGGGCGTCGTCTATCCGGTGTTCAAGGTCAGAATTGCGAAATGAAATCGGGAATCAATTCGATGAATTGATTCCCGATTTCAATGTCAACCGAAGGGGTCGTAATCGCGGGGGACTGTCGTAGTCGCGGACCTTTAGGCCCGCGAACCCTTCCGCACCATCAGGAACGTCGACGCGGCGTAGAAGCACTCCAGATCGGGCGCGTAGTCGTCGATGCGCTTGAGGCCGTGCACCATCACCAGATAGAAGTCGAACCGCTCGGCGTATTGCGTCCAGAACAGGTAGAGGTTGACGCCCACCGGCAGTGCGGCGGAACCGAGCTCAAACTGGATGGCAGCGATCGCGCCCCGTTCGATCAGCTGTGCCGCGCCAGCGAGCGCCCGCAGTTCCGCGCCCTCGATGTCGAGCTTCAGGAGGTCGATCGCGGCGATCCCCTCACGGGCGCAGAAGTCGTCGAGCGAGAACGTGGCCACGTCTTCGGAGTGCTCGCCAAGCGAGCTGGTGCCCTGAATCCTGGAGGTCTCGCTCGAGAGGCTGGTGCCGCCGGCGCCCGGCCACGCAAAGAAGATCGGCGCACGTCCGCTGGTGTCCGACACGGCCGCATGGTGAATGTGGACCGCATCGGCGTGCGGTGCGAATCGGGTAACGAGCTGACCGTGGCAATGAGTCGACGGCTCGAAGAGGTGCAGCACCGCGCCGGCCTGGGCACGCCGGCACTCGGCGAGCACCATGGCCGTGTAGGCGCCGAGATTCGCGCCGCAGTCCAGAATCACCGCCTCGCGCCCGGACGGCACACCGCCGAGCACCCGCTGAACCACGTGCCGCTCACCCGTGTAATCGACCGTCAGGAACCCCGCGGTCGTGCGGTTCATCGCGTGGAGGCAGAGCTTCTGAATCGCCCGGAACACGGGAAAGAGCGCCGGCCACGACAAGGCCTCCGTCAGAGCCCGGAGCACCCGGTCTTTTCCGGTCATGGCCACGGGTGTCTCATCCGCATCAGGGTTGTGATGTTACCGTATCGATGTCTCCCAGCACCTCGTGAACGGGAAGAAACGGGCGCCGGCGGGGTTCGGCGCCGTCATCAATGACCTCCACAAAGGGCGGGATTCGGGTGACACTTGGCAATGGCTCATCGACATCTCAGCAGTTCTGCTGGCATTCGTGTCGCTGACCGGCTATCTCATCTACGCGATCTGGGTCGAGTGAGCCGTTGCGCACGGCTGGCGGCCGTTGCCCTCCTCACCCTGTGGCTCACGCCGCTCCAGGCGCAAAGCCGCTGGACGTACGGCGCCGGCGCCCATTTCGAGGTCTACACGACCGGTGGTGACGCCGTGGCCCGGCGCGCGCTGGAGGACTTCGATCGTGTGCACGCCTACTTTGAACAACTCTTGCGCATCCCGGCGTTGACCGGGCCGCGCACGCACCTGATCGTGTTCAGTTCTCGCGACGAATTTGCGCCGTATGCCGCCAACGCCGCCGTTCAGGCGTTCTACCAGTCGAGCCCCGACGGCGACTTCATCGTGTTGCCGGGACTCGGCCGAGACGCGTTTCGTGCCGTCGCGCACGAGTACGTGCACCTCGCATCGCGGCGCTCGGGCCGGCGCTATCCGCTGTGGCTCGATGACGGACTCGCCGACTACTTCTCCACCGTGACGGCGCAAGGGACGAAGCTGCAGGTGGGTGCCGCGCCGGCCGACCGACAAAAAGCACTCGGCTTCGGCGTGCGGCTGATGCCGATCGAAAAGCTCTTCGCGATCACGCGTGACTCGGCGGAATACACCACGCCGTCTCGCGCCGCCCTCTTCTACGCGCAGAGTTGGGCGCTCACGCACATGCTGATCACCGACGAGCGCTATCGCGACCACAGCGCCGCCCTCTTCGCGCGACTCGCGCACGGCGAACCGGCCGCGCTCGCGCTGACGACCACCTACGACAAGCCGGTGTCGGCCATCGCCGGTGACCTGACCAAATACGCGCTTCGCGGCTACTACCGCACGTCGCTGATTGACGTCGCATTGCCCGCCACCGTCGCCACCACTGCTGCGTCCACGCGAACCGCCAGCGACTTCGAGGCCGGCGTCCGCATGGCGGATCTGCTCGCCGCCAATCCGCGCCACCACGCCGACGCTCGCGCGGCATTTGACACGCTCGAACGCGAGCGTCCGGATGACTTGCTGCTGGTGGAATCCGAAGCGATGTTCGCGGTGCGCACTCGACGCTTCGACGACGCCCGCCCGTATCTCGAGCATGCGATCGCGCTCAACACCGCGAACGCGCGCATCTACGTCCATCTCGCGGACATCCGCAGCGCCACGGATCATCAGTACTTCAGCGCTGAGGACGAGAACGCGCTCGTCGCGAAAGCGCTCGCGCTGGCGCCCGATGACGCCGAAGTACAGATCCAGGCGGCCAGATCGCTCGTGCGGCAGCGCCGAGGACCTGAGGCACTCGCGATGCTCGCGGCCATTACCCGCGTGCCGACGGAGTACGAACCCTTGTTCGCCGATACGAAGGCCGCCGCCATGCGGCTGGGTGGCGCCGCGCCATGACGCCGCGGTGGTCATTCGCGCTGGGCCTCATCGTCTTCACCACGGCCTGCGGAGGATCGTCGAGCACGGCGCCGAGCTCATCGAACACCAGTTCGCCGGGCGCGGGCTTCCCGTCGGGCGCGCTCGTGCTGAAACACTCGATCGTTGACCCGGCGGCGATTCGCTGGATCACGCCGCTCGGCAATCTCAATCCGCCGGACCACACGCTGCCGACCGATCACATCTATTTCTATTTCGCCAACCCGAACATCGGCGAGTCCCCCAGCGTGCGGCGCACCGCCTTCTTCGCGCCCGGCGACGGCACCGTCACCAGCGTCATCGGCGGCGCCGCGGGTCAGGAATCGAAGGTCTTCGTTCGTCAGACCGCGACGATGTCGTACTACGTCGATCACGTCATTCTGTCGGCGGCGCTCGCGAGTGGCTCCGTGCTGACGGCCGGCCAGGTGCTCGGCACCACGGGCAGTTCGTTCGCCGTCGACCTCGGCGTCGTGAACGAGAGCATCACGGTCGGGTTCATCAACCCGTCGCGCTACAGCAACAGCGACTCACTCCACGCGGATGCGCCGCTGAAGTACTACACCGAGCCGGTGCGCGGCCAGCTCTACGCCAGGGTGCAGCGGCTCGGCTCGGATCTGGACGGCACGATCAACTACGACAAGGCCGGCTCGCTGGCAGGTAACTGGTTCGCGCAGTTCGGCAGCGCGCCGCTCTCGTTCGCGTACGACACCTACGATCCGTCGCGCGTGCTCATCTCGATGGGCGTCGGCGCGTTCCCCGGGGTCTACGCGATTGCCGCCGACGACCCGCGTCCTCGCGATGTCACGGTGGCCAATGGGCGCCTGCTCTACACACTGACGCCGACGCAGTCCGGCCCCAACCCCGGCCTGGGCGCCACCCGATACATGCTCGTGCAGATGACCGACGACACCCACCTGCGCGCGCAAGTGCTACAGACGCGGCCGAGCGACTTCGACGCGGCGGCGATTTTGTTTGTGCGGTGACGGGATCTACTTCAGAGTGGCGGACACCTTCATGAGCAGCGCGTCGATCGCGCCGCGGCCAGGCGAGCGCGGCACACACCAGGAACGAATTGGCGCCCCCCACGACGAGACTCTGGAGAATGTAGCTACTTCTGGAACAACAGCGGCACGAAATCGCGCAGACTGCGCCGCCAGACGTGCCAGGTGTGGCCGCCCGGATAGGTGACGAACGTGTGGCGGATGCCGTGATTGCGCAGGAGGTCCGTCATCGCTTTGTGCTGCGTGAGCATCCCGGC